>NZ_LJPA01000001.1:0-347029 GCF_001414035.1 Frankia sp. ACN1ag
GTGTCGAACGCGAAGGCCGCGGTCGAGGAGGGCATCGTCGCCGGTGGTGGCGTCGCGCTGCTCCAGGCGTCGATCACCGCCTTCGAGAAGCTCGACCTGTCCGGCGACGAGGCCACCGGCGCGAACATCGTCCGGCTCGCGCTCGAGGCACCCATCAAGCAGATCGCCTTCAACAGCGGTCTCGAGGGCGGCGTCGTGGTCGACAAGGTCCGCAACCTCCCGACCGGCCACGGCCTCAACGCGGCCACCGGCGAGTACGTCGACCTGATCGCCACCGGCATCATCGACCCCGCCAAGGTCACCCGCTCCGCGCTGCAGAACGCCGCGTCGATCGCCGGCCTGTTCCTCACCACCGAGGCCGTCATCGCCGACAAGCCGGAGAAGAACCCGGCCCCGGCCGTCCCCGGCGGCGGCGGCGAGATGGACTTCTAGTCCAGCTCCCCCCGCACCACCCAGCGCACGCGCTGGTTAGCACCACCGTCACGACGAAGGCGGCTCCGGTACACGGGGCCGCCTTCGTCGTTACCCCCGCCGCCCGCCGCTACCCGCGCTGTTGCCCGCCGCCTTTCCCCGTTGCCCGCCGCCGCCCGCCGTTGCCCGCTGCCGATCGCGGTCGCGCCAGCCAGCCGCCGCCCATCCTCGCCGGCCCACAGCGCCCAGCCTTCCGTACCTTCGCGGACCGGACCGCCCCTCATCCGGGACCTCCTACGTCAGCTCGACGCGGTCGCCGTCCACGCCCACCATTGCGGTCGGTGCGGTCTGGGGCCGGAATATCGCGCGGACCGCACCGGCCTTCGCCCGATCCGACGCCGCGTCAACGCCGCGATACCCCTTTATTGGGGTGATTGATACCAGAGTCGTACGTCACATTTCAAAGCGCGCCCCGGACCTCACCATCCACGCTCGCGCGGCAAAGCCGACATCTCCGGCGTTTCGTCGGGCTTAGCTGCCCCAGGAAGATCGCCGAAGGCGATCTGACGGAAACCCCGAACGGCGCCCTGGGCCAGGGGTCCCCGTGAATCGCCGAAGGCGATTCACGGGGAAAGGCCCGCCTCCGCGGACGGGAGGTTCCGCGGAGGCGGGCTCATCGGCCTGGGAGCGACGCCACTCGGGACGGAGCGAACGCCGGGAGGTGCTCCCAAAGACGACCTTGCGCTAAGAAAGGTCGTCGGCCACCAGCAACGGCGATCAAGTTACCACCGGGTATTGGAGCCGACAAGAGTTTTATGTCACTTCTTTTCAACA
This sequence comes from Frankia sp. ACN1ag, assembly GCF_001414035.1. Classification (NCBI taxonomy): domain Bacteria; kingdom Bacillati; phylum Actinomycetota; class Actinomycetes; order Frankiales; family Frankiaceae; genus Frankia; species Frankia sp. ACN1ag. The sequence continues at coordinate 1,246 of NZ_LJPA01000001.1, forward strand.
ATTCACGNCAGGGACGGTTAGAGGTCGACTATTTGCACGACACGGACAATTAACGCAGCCGGGCTTTCGACAGGACCGCCGCGGCGGGGCACCATAGGCAGCGTGGTCCAGGCACCCGCACAGTCCCGCTCCCACCGCCCGTCCGTGACCGTGCCCGCACCTCCGGTCACGGTCGAGGATCTGGATGCCGGCGGGTACGACGATGCCCGGCTGGAGCTGCTCGACGGGCTGTGTCTCCTGCGCCCGTGGCCGACGCCGCTGCGCGCCCGGGTGACCAGCCGGCTGACCCGGTTGCTGACGCAGGTAGCCACCTCCGGCGCCCACGTGCTCCCCGCCGGCGTCGGGGTGGAGCTGTCGGCACGGTCCCTGCTCGTGCCGGACGTCGTCGTCGCCCCGAGCGCCGAGGTGGTGGGCCGCCGGCTGCGGGAGACGCCCTACCTGGTCGTCGAGGTCGCGGATGCGAGCACCCGCCGCTACGACCGCACGCTGAAGCTCGACCTCTACCGGGAGCGCGGGGTTCCGGCGTGCTGGCTGATCGATCCGGATACGGCGACGCTGGAGGCGTTCGAGCTGGTCGGCGGCGTCTACGTGACCGCCAGCGCGACCGGCCCGCACGGTGAGTTCAACGCAACACGACCGTTCCCGGTGACCGTCCGGCCCGCCGAACTGATCGACCCGCCCGACGCCGAGTGAGCGGCGGCCCGGTGGGCCCGGGGCCCCCGCCAGCGCCGCCGCGGGGCATGCGCAGGCGGGCGCACGGGCAGGCCCCGGCTGGTTAGTCCCGCCCGCCGGCGCCGTCGGCGATGTCGTCCGGATCCGCCAGATCGTCCGGATCCGCCAGATCGTCCGGATCCGCGGCACTGTACGGATCCGCGACACTGTGCGGGTCCGCGGCACTGTGCGGATCCGCGACATCGTACTGATCCGCGAGGTCGCCGCGGTCCGCGACGTCACGCGGGTCAGGGATGTCGTCGGCGTCGACGATCGTGTACGCGTAGCCCTGCTCGGCAAGGAAGCGCTGACGGTGAGCCGCGTACTCCTGGTCGAGGGTGTCGCGGGCGACCACGGTGTAGAAGTGCGCCGCTCGGCCGTCCGCCTTGGGCCGCAGCACCCGGCCGAGGCGCTGCGCCTCCTCCTGCCGGGAGCCGAAGGTGCCTGAGACCTGCACCGCCACCCCGGCCTCCGGCAGGTCGATGGACACGTTCGCGACCTTGGAGACGACCAGCGTGGTGATCTCGCCCGTGCGGAACGCCTCGAACAGCCGTTCGCGCTCCCGGTTGCGGGTCGAGCCCTGGATGACGGGGGCGCCCAACAACTCGCCGAGCTCGTCGAGCTGATCCAGGTAGGCGCCGATCACCAACACCCGGTCGTCGGAGTGCCGGCGGACGAGACGCTCCACCACCGCCCGCTTGCTGTGGGCCGTGGCGCACATCCGGTAGCGCTCCTCCGGCTCGGCGACGGCGTAGGTCATCCGCTCGTCGTCGGTCAGGGTGACCCGCACCTCGGTGCACTGCGCCGGGGCGATCCAGCCCTGCGCCTCGATCTCGCGCCACGGCGCGTCGTACCGCTTCGGCCCGATGAGCGAGAAGACATCGCCCTCCCGGCCGTCCTCGCGGACCAGGGTCGCCGTGAGACCGAGCCGGCGGCGGGACTGGATGTCGGCGGTCATCCGGAAGACCGGCGCGGGCAACAGGTGTACCTCGTCGTACACGATCAGCCCCCAGTCCCGGGCGCCGAACAGGTCCAGGTGCAGGTACTCGCCCTTGCGGCGCGCCGTCATCACCTGGTAAGTCGCGATGGTGACCGGGCGGATCTCCTTGCGCTCGCCGGAGTACTCGCCGATCTCGTCCTCGGTCAGCGAGGTGCGACGCAGCAGCTCGTGCCGCCACTGCCGACCGGCGACCGTGTTCGTGACCAGGATCAGTGTGGTCGCGCCGGCCTGGGCCATCGCCNCGGCGCCCACGATGGTCTTGCCCGCGCCCGAGGGCAGCACGACGACCCCCGAGCCGCCCTCCCAGAAGCCCGCGACCGCGCCCTTCTGGTACTCGCGCAGCTCCCAGCCGTCCTGACGGAGCTCGATCGGGTGCTTCTCGCCGTCGACGTAGCCGGCCAGGTCCTCCGCGGGCCAGCCGAGCTTGAGCAGCGCCTGCTTGAGCCGGCCGCGCTCGGACGGGTGCACGGCGATCGTGTCGTCGTCGATGCGCGTGCCCAGCATCGGCGCGACCTTCTTCGCCCGCGCGACCTCGACGAGCACGGCCCGGTCGAGCGCCCGCAGCACCAGGCCGTGGACCGGATCGTTCTCCAGCCGCAGCCGGCCGTAGCGATCCATGGTGTCGGCGACGTCGACGAGCAGCGCGTGCGGGACCGCGTAGCGGGAGTGGCGGACGAGCGCGTCCACCACCTGCTCGGCATCGTGCCCGGCGGCGCGGGCGTTCCACAGGGCCAGCGGGGTCACCCGATAGGTGTGGACGTGCTCCGGGGACCGCTCCAGCTCGGCGAACGGAGCGATGGCCGCCCGGGCCGCGGGGGCGCCAGGATGGTCGACCTCCAGGAGCAAGGTCTTGTCCGACTGAACGATCAACGGGCCGTCCGCCACCCTCACCGTCCTCCCGGTCCGCCATACGGCATAGGCCCACCACGGGCAGATCCCGGCGGGCACGCCGCCACGCTGGCGACGTACTTCGACGGTACAGGCGCCCACCGACAGGTTGGCGACCCCGTCCCGCCGCGGCCCACGGCTCAGGGCGGGTCGGCCACGTCCGGCGCGGCCGTCGTCCAGTCGGCCGGCGCCGCGGCGCCACCGCCACCGAACACCTCGTCGATGTCGGCGACCCCGGTCACCCGGTGCAGGGCGAAGCGGCGCGGGCCGGCACTGAGTTCGTCCCAGGCGGTCAGCCAGCCGCCGTCCACCGCGGTCGGCCGCACGATCCGGTCACTGGGCGTGCCCTGCTGGTCGACATACCCGAGCAGGACCCGGCGCCGATCCCGGACGGCACCCTGCAACATCACCAGGATCAGCGGGGCGGACCGGGTGAGTCCGATCTCGGCGCCGGTGACGCCACCGGCCGCCCGCATGGCCTGCGCGCTGTCGTCGCCGCGGCGGACCAGCCGCAGCACGTCGCGCGCCTGCGCGAGCCGCCCGTCGGCGACGTCGACCGGCGCCTGGCGCGGCCTGGCCGGAGTCCGGTGGGCGGCCGGCCGGCTGAGCACCACCCTGCCGTCGGGGGCCTCCGCGACCGGCGCGTATCCCGCGGCCCGCAGGCCGGCCAGCAACTCGCCGGTCGGCAGCGACGAGATGACGATGGTCGGCGCGATCCGGCGCAGCCCCAGCGCCTGCGTGCGACGGCTCGCGACCACCTCGGCGAGCAGCGCGGTGTCGTCGCATCGCAGGTAGCTCGACGCCGGACCGGCGCGCAGCCGGCCATGCCGGCGGGCGGTGTCGTCGATCAGATAGGTCAGTCCCTGGGGAACGCCGGTGCGGCCCAGGCGATCGAGCGCGGCGTGGATGTCCTCAGCGACCAGCCCCGAGTCGAATCCCCGGCGCAGCGACTCCTCGGAGAAGCGGTAGACCGTCGCGGCCCCCGACGACTCGACGTCCGCCATCCGCGCGAGCTGCGCGGCCACCCGGGGAACCAGCGGGCCGGGGGCGACCGCGGTCAGGTCCGCCTGCAGCAGCAGCTCCTCGACCGGTTCGGGCAGCAGCGGGGTGAGGGCGTCGGCGAGGCGGGCACACAGCGCGGCGTCCCCGCCGGCCGGCCGGCTCGGCAGGCCGACGACCCGCGCCGGGTCGGCGCTCTCCTCGTCGAGCTGCGCGGCCAGCAGTCGCCCGACGGTGCTGGGTGCCCCCCGCCCGGTCAGGCCGAGCAGCTCCGCCTCGGCGACCGTGCCGTCGATCATCCCGGCCAGCAGCGTGCCGGCCCGCCGCGGCGCCCGCCAGGTCAGCAGGGCGCGCAGCGACTCACCGGTCGGCGCCACCCCGGCCGGCGCCGCCGCCAGCGCGCGCAGAACCTGGGCCCGCAGGTCCGGCACGGAGGAGCGGCGGACCTCCAGCGACATCGCGGCGATCTGGCGACCCCGCTCGTCCCGCTCGCCGACCAGCCAGGCGGCACTCGGTGACCGCAGCCAGCCCTCGACCAGCACCGCCCAGCGCGCCGCCACCAGGTCGGTGCCCCAGCGGTCGTAGGCAGCGGTGGGCACGTACTGGACGTCGACGCCGGCGGTGGCGTCGACGAGTCCGGCGGCCGCCGCGAGCTCCACGACAAAGGCGGCGGTCCGCTCGTCGGTGTCGAGCAGCTTCGCGGTCGCGCGCAGGTCGCGCACGCTCAGGCCGCCGGTACGCAGCGGCGTCACGGGCGTCGTGCCCCACGCGTCAAGCAGCATGGTGATCCAGCGCACGACGGTGTCCGCGGCGAGCGCGGCGGCGGCGTCGGCGGCCGAGGCACCGACAGCGGCGCCGGTCAGCTCGGGCGGATGCGGATGCAGCCGGCCGGCCGGCTCGTCACCGCGCACCGCGAGGCCGACCTCCCGTGGCAGCTCGACGGTGTCATCGTCGATCCCGACCAGCAGACCCCGGGCGAGCAGCTCCTCCACCGGGCTGCGGGCCGTGGCGACGGTGAGCAGCCGACCCGCCTCGGCGGTGGTGCCGAGCGCGGGCCCGGCCGCCAGCCGGCGAAGGAGCTGGTGGGCCCGCTCGGAACACCCGTCGAGCCAGCCGCGGACCCGAGCCGGATCGGCGAACAGGTCGGCGATGGCGTCGACGAGATCGGCTCGGACGGTGAACCCGCCCCCGGACTCCGTCGGATCCGTCGCGGCCGGGATCAGGCCGAGGGCGCCTGCGACCCTGGCGAGCTGGGTGTGCCGGTAGACCGACAGGCACTCCCGCACCGGCCGGCCGAGCCCGAGCGGCCGCGCTCCCACGAGGTCGACGGCCATGCCGACGACCCGTAGCGCACCGTCGTCGCCCCAGAGCAGACCCAGTTCACGCAGCCGGCGCACCACCCCGACGACCTCGGCGTGCCCGCAGAACGCGGTGAGCTCGGCGAGCGGCACCGGGGAGGGCAGGATGGTCAGCGCCTCCAGCACCTCGCACGCGTTGGTATCGAGGCGCTCCAGGGCACGCGCGACACTCACCCGGATCTCCAGCCGGGCGGCCAGGACGTCGAAGTCCGGCGGCGGTGGCGTCGCGAGATCGGGCCGCAGCAGAAACAGCCGGATGATCGCCTCATCGGGCAGCGCGCGCAGCCAGCCCACGAGCGTCGTGGACTCGTCTGGCGCGGGATCGGCCGGCATCGACACCATCATGACGGTAGCTGGCCCGGCGCCAGCCGGACACAGCGCCGCGACCTACCCCGAACGCNCCGCGTCACCCGTCCGAATCCCGGAGTCGCAACCCCGCCGGACGCCACCGTCACGGCGGACCGGCGGCGCCCCGGCGACCTGCAGGTCCGCGCGCCGCATGGCCGGGCCGCCACCGCCGGCCGTCCCGAGACCAAGCCGGGCCGTGCCGACCTGGTCCAGCACCCAGCCGCAGCAGGTGTCCCAGCGCAGCACGGCGATCGCCGGGTCGGTGCCGCCCGGTGTGCGCAGGACGGCGAACGCCCAGTCCGGCGCGCCGGTCGAGGTACGGATGCCGGTGATGCGAAGATCCGCCACTCTGGCGACCAGCGGGCTGTCGAGGACGGCTGCGGCGATCGCGGCGGCCTCGGCCTCGGTGGCCGGGCGACCGGGGCCGTCGGAGACGTCGGCCATGGTGGCGCCCGTCCCCGCGAGACCCGGCGCCGTCCAGTCCCGCTGCGGCACCCCGTGACCGGCGTCGCCAGCCAGCGGGACCGCAGGGGCTACTGCGAGTCTCGGACGCACGTGGCCTCCTTGGATGCCTTGGCAGGCCGGGGCACGCGTTCGGTCGAACATCGGCGACCAGGCTGCCCGGCGGTAGCGGGCGCTCACGAGACGAGGTCGACGGAATGCGACAGACCTACCAATACCGATTGGACACGCCGAGGACCGCCGGACGCAAGGGGATTCGGCAAACTGGGACGCATCAATTTCGGCCGGGTCCGCTTCCCGCGTCTCGAGAGGGGGAAGGCCACTCGCAATCCTAGATCGCCGGTTACGCGAACATTGATTTGATCACACGCAAGGGCGACCATAGAGTGACAAGCTCGACAACATCAACAACAATGCCCCTCCATCTGACAAACCGGTAACTAAGTCACCGCCTGCGACGGCATTCCCACGCGGACCACCAAAGCGGCCACCGGGGCTACACCGGGGCCACCGGGGCCACCGGCCAGGCCGTCAGCGCAGCGCATCGACCCGATCGACGAGGAACGACAGGTGGTTTGCGCGNCCCCAGTCCGCGAGCCTCGAGATCGTCCCGGCGTCCCCGGGCAACGCCAGCGTCCGACCGAGCGACACCCCGACGACGAGTGCCGCCAGCACGAGCGCGGCCTGGAGCAGGCCGGGCCGATCACCGCGCCGGCGCCGCCCGCCCGGTCGAGCGCCAGGCCCGCTGGCCGGACCGCCCGTCCGGGCACGGCCGCCGCCGCGTTCGCGTGACCCCTGACGGTCGTACGGGTCGTCACGGTCGTACGGGTCGTCACGGTCGTACGGGTCCGTTGGCGAGCGCGCCTCCTCGGGCGGACTGCCGAAGCGCGCGCGAGGCCGGTCAGCACGGCGCACAGCCGTGCCTGCGGCGGGCTCGCCGGCCTGCGGCGCGTGCCCGGCGAACCGGGCCCGCTCGCCATCCGGCGGACGGCGGCCCGGCCGGGGACGCTCGGCGCCCGCGGGCGGCCGCGCCCCCTCCCGGGCGGCCCCGCGCGGCTGCCAGCCCTCGCGGATGGCGGGCTGATAGCCGGTGAAACTGACCTCGTCCAGCGCCGAGCCGCCGTCCGGACTCCGTCCGCGGGGGCTGGCCGGCCCCGGTTCATCCACTGACACCGCCCGCTGTATGCCGGTGAAGCTGACCCGGTCGAGCAGGCTGGGCGCGGCAGGTCCGTCGCCGGTCGGGCCGGCAGCGGTAGGGCGCGGCTCGGGCTGACGGAGATCCCGGTGGCGAGGATCTCGGTGGCGAGGATCTCGGTGGCGAGGATCTGGATGGTGGGCGTCTGGCGCCCCGGGGACGGGAGCGACCACGGGTTGCCGACGCTGGTCGGGAAATCGACGGCCGCCCGGCGGATCGGCCGCGGGAAAGTCGCGACGGCCCGGCGGATCGGTGCCGCGAAATCCGCGCCAGCCCGGCGGGGCGTCATCCCGAAAGCCGGTCGGAGGCGGCGCGGGTTCGCGGCCGAACTCCGTATACGCCGCCCCTCGCCGAATTCCGGCGGGGTCGGATCGGTCGAACCGGTCGGACGGATCAACCGGCGGATCACCGCCGGGGACGCGGTTGGCGGGATCGGGGCGCCACGGGCCCGGCGGAGGTGCGTCCGCGGGGTCGAACGGCACCACCTCGGCGCCGCCGGCCGTGGGATTGCCGAAGGCCACGGCTCGGAACGTCTGGCGAGTCCGGCCCTCCGGCGCTCCGGCGGGCGCTGGGCGGCCGGCCGGGGGCGCGTCGGCGGCCCGGGTCGGCAGCCCGCCGTCAGGGGGCCGGGCGGTCACCATGTCCGCCGCGTCGAACCCGGTCACGGCCGCGATGCGCTCGGCCCGGGGCTCGGGGCGCCTGGTGGGGCCGGTCGACAGGGTGCCGAACGCGACGATCCGGCCGCCCCCGGGCTGATCCAGCCCGGCTGGGTCTGCGTACGGAGCCGACGCCGGCCCTGGGGGCGGGGCGCGTCGGGCGGCGTCGGACGGGTGGCCCCGCGAACCATCGCGGCTCCGGCCCTCAACGACCACCGCCCGCACCTTCCCGCCTTCGCGTCGTGCCACCGCGACCTCGACCGACCGGCACAGAAGATCCGCCGCCAATCACCACAAGGTGGTCTTAACACGGACAACCCTGGCATCGATCGGGGTCACATGCGGCGATTCACCTCAGAGTAGCTCCGGCGCCGAGCCGCCCGGCGACCAGCTCGGCGGTCATGACCAGCCCCGATCCGCCACCGCGAGCACCGGGAGACGACCGGCTCGTTCGGGCGGGCACGGTCGCACCGCGGCGGTCGGAAGGACGGGAGTCGGGCCGGTGACGAGGCTGCGGGCCAACGGCGCGCCCTATGGCTTCTTGACCCGGCACACCCGTTCCAGGACCAGCCCGCCGACGAGAAGCACGACGGCGGCGGCCAGGCCGAGCCCCGCGCTGATCGCGTCGCCGCCCGCGGTCGGGAACTCGTCCGTCCGCGGCGCGGTGTACCCGAGCACGCCCGCCCAGGCTCCCGCGAGCGCGGCCCCCACGACCGAGCTGGCCTTCGCCAGCGCCGCCAGGCGGGCGACGGTGAGCGGCAGGATCGGCCGGGTGCCCGGCCGGCCCTCCAGCCGGCGCCGGGACTGGACGGCGACCTGAAGCTCGATGACCCCGATGACGACCACCGACAGCGACGCCGTGCGGGGCAGCGTGGGAATCGACCGGTACGCCCACCACAGCAGCAGATAGCCGAGGATCCCGAACACGACCGCGGCCAGGACGAGATCACGCGGCCGGGTGGGTCTCACGCCGACGCACCGCCCTCACCGGCCGGATCGGTGCCGCGCAGCCGGCCGGAGGTCCGCCGCAGGCCGACGAGCTCCCCGGCGCCCGCCATCCGGGCGACCAGGTCGGCGACCCGGCCGTGACCCGGCAGGATCGCCTCCGGGTCGACGTCCAGCCAGGGCACGCAGACGAAGGCCCGCAGGTGTGCCCGCGGGTGGGGGATGATGATCTCCGGGTCGTCGCTTCGCACCGCGCCGAGGGCGATGACGTCCACGTCGAGCGTGCGCGGCCCCCACCGCACGGTCCGCGTTCGCCGCGCCCGCTCCTCGACGGCGCGCACGGCGGCCAGCAGCTCCCGCGGCGGCGCCGGCGCCGTCAGCACGACCGCGTTGAGGTAATCGTCCTGCTCGGGACCGCCCACGGGATCGGTCTCGTACACCGCCGAGCACGCCGTCACGCCGAGGACCTCGTCGAGCTGGCGCACGGCGGCCCGCAGCAGCGCCCAGCGGTCACCCAGGTTGGAGCCAAGCGCCAGCACCGCATGGGCGACCTCGGTCATCCCGTCACCGGCCCTCGGGTGCGGGGCCGGCCGGGGGCGGCGGGTCCGCGGGCCGGGCTCGGGTCACGGTGACGGCGACGTCACCGAAGGGGATCGGGATCGGCGCGGCCGGCTTGTGCACGGTCACCTCGGCGCGCACAACCCGATCCGCGCGTAGGCAGGCGGCGACGAGACGCTGGGCCAGGGTCTCGATCAGATCCACCGGGGGGCCGCCGACGATCTCGGCGAGCGTCTCGGCGAGCTCGCCGTAGTGGACGGTGCGGGTGACATCGTCGTGGCGCGCCGCCTCGGTGACGTCCAGCCAGACGANGGCGTCGATGACGAACTCCTGGCCGAGTTCCCGCTCGGCCGGCAGCACCCCGTGGTGGCCGCGGACCCGCAGCCCGGTCAGGGTGATCCGGTCCAGCGGCACGTCGCCGGGCCCCGGACCGTCCGTCACCGGGCTGACCACGGCACCTCCCGCTCCCCCGCACAGCCGGGCGGGGCCGTGGGCCGGTCCCGGCGACCCGGCCCCGACTCGACGCTGCCGCCGCTCCTGCCCGTGCCCCTGGCCGGGCCGGCCCCGGTCCGCGGCGCCGCGCCCAGCCGCGGCCGGTGCCCTACCGAACCGCCGGCGGTGCCGGGCAGCACCACCGGCAGGCTCGCGGTGGGCGCCGCATCCCCGGCGCCGCCCTGCCGCCATGCCCGCACGACGCGCACCGCGTCGGCCGCCGGCCGCACCGCGTGCACGCGCACGGCCCACACCCCGGCGGCGGCCAGCAGCGCGGTGGTCGCCTGCGTGGCGTCGTCGCGCTCGTCGCTCGGGCGCGCGCCCGCGTCCCCGGCGGCCAGGACCGTACCGAGGAAGGACTTGCGCGACGTGCCCACGAGCAGCGGCCGACCGAGGGCGGCGAGCGCGTCGATGTTGTTCAGCAGCGCCCAGTTGTGCGCCGCCGTCTTGGCGAAGCCGATCCCGGGGTCGAGGATCACCCGCTCCGGCGCGACCCCGGCGGCGACGACCACCTCCAGCCGCGCGGCGAGCTCGGCGGTGACCTCCGAGACCACGTCGCCGTAGACGGCCCGGCTGGACATGTCGACGCTGGGACCACGGGCGTGCATGAGCACATAGTGGACGCCGCGGTCGGCCACCAGGGCGAGCAGGTCCGGGTCGCAGCCCCCGGAGACGTCGTTGACCAGCACCGCCCCCGCGTCGACGGCGGCGGCCGCCACCGAGACCCGGCTGGTGTCGACGCTGACCCGTACCCCGGCCGCGGCGAGCTCGGCGACGACCGGCAGCACCCGGCGCATCTCCTCCGAGGCGACCACCCGGGACGCGCCCGGGCGGGTCGACTCGCCGCCGACGTCGATGAGATCGGCGCCCTCGTCCACCATCCGCAGCCCGGCCCGCACCGCGTCCACCGGATCGAGGAACGTGCCACCGTCCGAGAACGAGTCGGGCGTGACGTTGACGACGCCCATCACCTTGGTAACGCCATCCGGCTCGAGGAGGTCGTCGACGGTCGCGCTCACGCGGCACCCGCCCCGGCCGGCCCGCCGTCCCGGGCGTCCGGCAGGTCCCGGACCGCCGACAGCGGCGCCCGGCGGTAGGAATACCGGTAGACCGGCCGGAAGCCGAGATCGGCGTACAGCCCCCTGGCCACGGTGCTGACCTCCTCAACCTGGAGATAGGCGTGCGTGGCGCCGCGCGCCCCGGCCCACTGCGCGAGCGCGGCGACGACGCGACGCGCCGCGCCGCGGCCGCGGGCCGCCGGCAACGTCGCCATGCTGTAGATGCCCAGCCAGCGGTCGTCGGCGACGCCACGGCCCACCGCCACCGGCGCACCGTCGACGGTCAGCGTCACATAGACGGTGGGCAGGCGCAGCGCCGAGAGCACGGCGAGGGTGCCGGCCCGCTGCGCGTCGAAGGTGGCGAGCACCTGCCCGGCGACCCGCAGCCATTCGTCCCCCGGCACGTCGGCGGTGGTCACTCCGACGGAGGTCGACGCCGGCGTCGCTACCGGCGCCAGCGCCCCGAGCGGCGCCACGCACATGTCGGTAGGCCCGGTGTCGTCGAAGCCGGCGGCGTCGAGCACAGCGCCGAGCTGCGCCGGCTGGGTGACGGGGGTCCGCTGAAACATGGGCGGCAGGCCGGCGGTGGCGTAGAAGTCGCAGACCGCGGCAAGCGCGGCCCGCACGTCGGGCACGCCGCCGTGGGCCCAGACCGAGTTCCCGCGGCGGGACGAGCCGGCGGAGGCCCGCAGGGTCCACCCGCCGATCTCGATCTGCCGCTGCGGCGGCCAGGCCCGGTGGGCCACGGCCTCGAGCTCGCGGGCCAGGGTCGCCTCGGCCGGCGGCAGGTCGGCCCGCGGGCCGATCAGCTGGTCCGGCGCACCGGGCGCCACGTGGTCACCGAGCACGGCGCACCCCGGTGGGCCGGGCAGATCCGCGCCCACGGCGCGACCTGCTGGAGTGGGAGTACTGCTGGGCCGCATCCGCCATCATGCCGAGGCTACCGACCCGACGGCGTCGATGGACGGCGACACCGGTCGGACGAGCGCCACCCGTGTACCCCACCCAGCAGCGGCAACCATGACCGAATGTCATAATTTCGAGACTATTGCCGCATCGTTCCCATTCTGGAGCAGACCGACGGTCGGTTGCCGCCGACGGCCGATCCGGCACCATCGCGCAAGGCCGGCGGATTCCGACGGCAACTGCACAATCCTTCACCGTTCGGTCCGGTCAGGACGTGATTTCCTTCTCCCGCGGCCGCCGGAACCAGTGTCGGCGCAGCCCCACCAGGCGATCGAGAGCAGCCGGCCACAACAAGATCAGTTGTGGAAACCTCGGAGAAACACCACGTAGAGCCACAATGGCCGGCACATTGCGGCTGCTTCATCGTTACCCTCCGGCGCAGCGGTCCTTCTACTATCGATAACGAGGAACCGGTAGAACCCGGGTCAACACGACCGGAGTGATTGGCCGGTGGCAGCGTCGCCGCCGCGCGATCGCCGGAACAGCCGGCCATCGACCGCCGAACCAGACCGGACCGCCGCCGGAGCAGCCGGCGGTCACGGAACCCACCAGGTCGCGTGGTCTCACTGTGCGCTTCCGATGGGTTGCCCCTCGCAGCGGACCTCGCCCCTCGCTACCTTGTCGACACGGTCGCTGACCGTGACGTTTTCGGAAGGAAGGACGCGCGGCATGCCGCAGTCGAGCGGATCTTCACCGGGCCGTGGAGCCGACCACGGATCCTCGGGTCCGACCGGTCGCTCCGGCCCTCCCCCGGTCCGGCGAGCGACGAGCGAGTCGATCAGCATCCCGCCGGCCCGCACCCCGCCGGACGATCACCCTGAGGACTATTCGCCGGAGCCGCCCGCGCAGCCGCCGGTCGACCGGTGCGACCTCGGCCCCATCAGCGCGCCGTCCGCCCAGCGGCTCTGGGCCGCGGACGACCTCGCGGACCTGGCCCGTTCCTCGACTCTGTTCGGCCAGGATCCCCTCGGTCCCGGGAGCCCGATCGGGTCCGGGTGGTCGCCGGGCGGCCCGCACCCGTCGTGCGCGGCACCCTCGACGCACCCCGCCGCCCTCTCGTTGACGATGTTCGGCGGCCCGCCCGCGTTCGCGCCGACCGCGTTCGCGCCGACCGCGGCCGGCCCCGCGCCCGCCGATGCCGTGCTCCCGGCCGCGCGGCCCGCGACCCCGGGCGTCTCCGACCGGCGGCAGTTCCACCGGTACGCCGGAGCGGCGATGATGACCGCGATCCTCGCCGAGGGCCAGATCATGGAGGTCTCCGACGTCCTCGCGGCCAGCCCGATCCAGCTCGCGCTGGAGCGGGCCGACGACATGCTCGCCGACCTCCTCGACGCCCACGAGGCGACCCCACCGGCGCACATCTTCGCCCAGACCGCCCGCCTGCGCCGGGGGCTGGAGCGGCTCGGCCGCCGCTCGATGCCGGCCGGCGACGCCCGTCGCCGCGACCTGCTCACCGGTCGGGTCGCGGTCCTCGGCGCCGACGCGGCCTTCAAACTCGGCGACATCGAGACCGCCCGGTCGCTGACCGCCCTCGGCTTCCAGGCCGGAGGGCTCGCCGGGGAGGGGGCACTGCGCGGCTCCGCCCGGGAGGTCGCCGCGGTCAACGAGTTCTACGCCGGCCGTCCCGACGAGGCCCTCCGCCTCGCCCGCGACGGGCTGACCCACGTCGGCGACGGACCCGTGCGCGCCCGGCTCACCTGCCAGGTGGCCCGTGCTCTGGCCGCCCTCGGCGACGTGCGCGGCGCCGCCCAGGCGTTGGACCAGGCCTACGACCTGGCGGATCTGATCCCCCCGGACCAGTGGGGCCGACCGGGTCCGAGCTTCGAGAACTTCAACCCGGTCGAGGTGTCCTACAACGCCACCACCGCGCTGTGCCTGCTCGGCCGGCCGCAGGCTGCACAGGAGCACGCCGAGCTCGCCCTGCCGAAGCTCGACGCGATGAACGCCCCCGGCTTCCGTTCGGTGATCCGGCTGGACCTCGCCCTCGCCCTCGCCCGCCAGGGCCGCCTGGAGCTCGAACGGGTCTGNGACCTGGCCACCGAGGCCATCCAGATCTCCTGGGGACGCACGGTCGCCTCCGTTTCCGGCCGCGCCGACCAGCTCCTGTCCGCGACCCGTCCGCACAGCGAGGTGCGTGAGGTCCGGGAGCTCGCCCTGCTCGTCCGGGAATGGCAGCGCTCCGCCGCCGGCCAGCGTCCCGGACCGGGTGCGGTCACCGCGCCGGGCCTGACCGTCTGACCCGACCGACCCGCCGACGACGGGGCCCGCGTGCCGATCCCGCGGCCCGCGCCCCGACCCGGCGCCCCGACCCGGTGTCCCTCGATCGGGAGGACCGCGGCGATGGCCGACGACAGTCCCACTCGGCACGATCTCCCCGCAGCGCCGCGTCGGGGCCGTTTCACGGCGGCGGCCACCCGCCGCGCGGTGGCCGAGCTCGCCGCCCGCGCCGGGCTCGACGACGCCGACGCCGTCCTGGTCAAACGCACGGTGAACGCCGTGTACCGATTACCCCGCGCGGGGGCGATCATGCGCATCACCGGTTCCGCCGCGATGACGCACCGGGTGGCGAAGGTCGTCCGGGTCGCCGGCTGGCTGGCCGATCGGCGCGCCCCCGCCGTTCGCCTCCTGCCCGGCGTGCCCGCCCCGGTCGAGGCCGGCGGCTTCGTCGCGACCGTCTGGGTCGACGCGACGCCCGCCGGCGCGCCGCCCGCCGGCCCGGCCCCGCGCACCGGGGACCTCGCCGCCTTGCTGCGCGCCCTGCACGCCCTCGACCCGCCCAGTCCTCCGCTGCCCCGCTGGGACCCCCTCGACGACGTCCGGCGGCGATTATCGGACGCGGAGACGTTGGCCGGCGCCGACCGCCGGTTCCTGGAACGGCTGACCGAACGCGTCGCCGCGGCGCTCGACACCGTCCGCTACGCGCTGCCGACCGTCGTCGTTCACGGCGACGCCCACCTGGGCAACCTGATCCGGGCGGCGGACGGTCGGGTGCTGATGTGCGACTTCGACGCCACGAGCGTCGGCCCGGCCGAATGGGACCTCGTGCCGGTCGCGGTCGGGCGGACCCGCTTCGGCCACGACCCCCAGGCCCACCGCGACCTGGCCCACGGATACGGCTTCGATGTCACGTCCTGGGAGGGATTCGCCGTCCTGCGAGCCGTGCGCGAGCTGAAGCTGGTCACCAGCGTCCTGCCCGTGTTGGCCAGCAGCGCGACCGTCGCGGCCCAGTTCCGGATCCGGCTCGACAGCCTGCGGCACCGGGACCACGACGCCCGCTGGTCGCCGTACCGATGATCCTGCTCCCCCCGAGCCGGGCCGGCCGGCCCCGCGCGCCCGGCGGCGACATCACCCGGCTGCCACGGACGCAGCAGGGCCGCCATCCCGAGCGCCCACGCGACACCGAGCAGGTAGCCGCCGAGGACGTCGGACACGAAGTGCACCCCCAGCCCGAGCCGGGAGAAGCCGGTCAGCGCGACGATCACCCCCGACCCGACCCACCAGGGCCATCGCGCCCGGCGACCGGTGACGGCCCGGACGGCGACGAGGCAGACGACGGCGGCGACCATCGCGCCCAGCGCATGCCCGGAGGGGAAGCTGAGCCCGGCGGCGTGCGCCACCGGATTGGTGAACGACGGCCGGGCCCGCCCGATCAGGTCCTTGAACCCCGTCGCCAGCAGGCCCCCGGCGCCGACCGTGACCAGGGCGAACACCGCCAGTCGGCGGGTACCCGCCGGATCGGCTCGACCTACACCACCGCGGCGGGAACGCCACCACAGCGCGCCGGCGCCGACGGCCGCGAGAACCCGGAACACCGTCGGGTGGAACACCTCGCTCACCCAGCGCAGCGCGGTCACCAGCCAACCCGTGGTGGCCGCCAGCCGGCCGAGCGCCTCCGCGACGTCGGCATCGTTCTCCACCACCGGCGACCAGCCGGCGTCGACCATGATCGCGAGTACCACAAACGCCAGGGCGGCGGCCTGCGCGCCCCGGCGAATTCCGCGGGTTCCCGATGGCATCGTCGTGTCCCTGCCCAGCTTCGTCCGGCTTATCCCGTGCAGCGCCCGGCTCTCGAACCGCGCGAGCTGGGCGTTCCTCAAGCAACACGGGCGAGTCCCGGCGTTTGGGACGCACCGGCCTGTGCGGTCCGTGCCATCGCATGTCATTCTGGTCCAACCCGCCGGACCCGTCCGGCCGGCCGCGTCCTGCAACGGACGGTCGGCTCCGCTCGCCGCGAGCCGGCGTACCGTCCCCCCGCACGGGCGTCAGACAGCCCCGGCCACCTGGCTCGGCTCGCCCGATCGGAGGGGAGACCCTTGGACATCGCGGAGGGAAAGCCCGGATCGGAAGATCCAGCCCAGGGCCTCGCCGCCCCGGAAGTCCGCCCGTGAACGGCGACGGACGGGAGATCAGCGCCATCCAGGTCGGCGGTGTGACCGACGCCGAGCGGGCCGGCGGGGATGCCGGGCGGCGCAACGGCGACGCCAGGCCGGTCGCCGGCGACACCGGCTGGGCCCTCGGCGACACCGGCTGGGCCGCCGACGACACCGGCTGGGCCGCCGACGAAGCTCGGCGCGCGCAGTCGCCCGGCCGTGGCTCGACCCGCGGGCCGGCCGGCGGAAGCGCGCTGCCGGGACCCGGGCATCCGTCCTGGCCGCAGGGCCGGCTGCCGGCGGCCCTGCCGGCGACCCCGCCCCCCGGCGAGGGAGCGGTCAGCGCCGCCGCGGGCGGTTCCGAGTGGTCCGCTCCGGCGGGGCGACCTCGTTCCGATTGGCCCGCGGCGGGCTCCGATTGGCCCGCGGCGGGCATCGCCGGCCCCGGTCCCACCGCGGGCCAGGGCTGGTCGGTGGACGCTGCCCCGCGCGGCGGCAACGCGAGCGCTCGGCCCGCCGAACAGGCCGGTCACGCGGCGCCGCCGGCCGTCTCCGACACCTGGCCGTCGATCCGCCAGGCCGAGCCCGGCCCGGCCCCCGCTCCGGTCCCCCAGCCCGATTGGACCAGCGGCAACGGCCGGATGCTGCCGGTCGAGACGCGCACGTTCGACCCGCTGCTCGACCAGTTCCCACTGACCCCGGGCAGGGCGTTCGGTCAGTCGTACCCGCCGGCCCCGCCGGCCGAGACCCGCGCCTGGCGGGCGGACCCGCCCCCGCCCGGCCCCCAGGCACAGCCGCCCGACGCGCCGCTCCCACCGGCCCCGGCGCCCCCGCCCACGGCGCCCCCGCCCACGGCGGCCCCGCCCACGGCGCGCTACGCCACGCCGGTGATCCGCGGCGACCAGCGATTGGGCGGTCCCGCCGGGTCGGCGGACTTCCCTCCGCCCGGCGCCGCCCCCGGCGCGGCCCGCGGCGAGCGCTTCGACGAGTACCGCCCCTCGACCGAGTATCCGGCCCCGCCGCCCGGCAGCGCGGCGACCGAGGCGATCGCCCTCGGCGGCCCGCTCACCGGACCGGCGCCGCTTCCCGCCCCGCCCGAGCGCGTCCCGTCCTGGCTTCGCGATCCCACCGTCCCACCGTCCCGCCACCAGCCGGCTCCGGTGGACCCCGAGGCCTCGGCGGGACGGGACGGCCGCGGTCCCGGGCCCGACCCCCGACGCCGATTTGCCGCGCCCGAGGCACCGCATCCGGGCGAGACGCGCCAGCACCGGCCGCCCGCCCAGCCGCCCCACCCGGGCCGGGCCTACCAGAGCCGGCCGGCCGACGCGCCCGACCGCGACGCGCCCCGTCCCGCGCCGCGCGCGGACAGTCACCACCGCGTCATCCGGCAGGAGGCGCTCGGCCGCGGCGGCGCTCTCCCCGGACCGCCGCCCGTCGACGGTGCGCCCTACGGTGCCGGACGGGCGTCGCTCGGACCGCCGCCGGGACCGGCCCCGTATCCCGACGACGGTTCCTCCGGCCGGTCCCGCCGCCCGACGGATGCCGACCGGCAGCGCGCCCAGCGAGGCGCCGGGTCCGGACGCCACCGCGGCGCCCGGACCGACCACGAGCCCAGGACCGACCACGAGCCCAGGACCGACCACGAGCCCAGGACCGACCACGAGCCCAGGATCAACCAGGAGCCCCGGACCGATCGGGAGCCCCGGACCCGGCCGGGCCAGGAATCCCGGCCGGACCGCGGCCCCCGGCGCGATCGCCGCCGCCCCTCCCAGGACGTCGGACCCGACCGGGATGCGGAGATCCGTCCGGACCTCGCGCACCGCCAGGACCCCGCCGCCCGCCAGGACAGCGGCCCGTGGTCGAGCCGAGGGGCGCGAGCCGGCCGAGGATCGCGCGCGGACTACGACCCCTACCCGGACGACGGTCCATCGGTCTCCGCAGATCCGTACGTCCCGTATCCGGACGGCGACGCCCATCTCGACCAGACCCGGCGGCACCGGACGGACGGGTCCGGCCCGTCTCCGTCCGGGGAACGCCCGCCCGCCGGGACGGGGCCGGGCGAGACACGCCGGCCGGCCGCCGCGGAGTCGGAGCCACGCGACGCGGGTGGCCGCGCCGGGCTGCTGACCAGCGCCCTGCTGCCCCCGCCGCCGCAGACGGCCTCCCGCGGCTGGCGCAAGCTCGTCTACCAGGTGTCGGCCGGCGCGGTGAATCCCGGACCGTCGCCCGACGAGGTCCGCGACCGCCGGCAGATCGCCCGCATCCGCACCCCGCTGCTGGACTGCCATCGGATCGCGGTGCTGTCCCTCAAGGGGGGAGTCGGCAAGACCACGACCACGGTGGCGGTCGGTTCGACCCTGGCCAGCCTGCGCGGTGACCGCGTAGTGGCGATCGACGCCAACCCCGACCGCGGCACGCTCGGCTCGAAGGTGNCGCGTACCTCCGCACACACCGTGCGGGAGCTGCTGGAGGACGCCCCACGCCTGCACCGGTACGTGGACGTCCGCAAGTACCTGTCCCAGGCCGACTCGCGGCTGGAGGTGCTGGCCTCGGCCAACGATCCGGAGCTGTCCGACACCTTCGGCGCCGACNACTACCGGGCCGTGGATGATCTGCTCCAGCGGCACTACTCGATCCTGCTCACGGACTGCGGAACAGGCATCCTGCACAGCGCCATGCATGGGGTGCTGGAGCTCGCCGACACGCTGGTGATCGTGAGCAGCGCGACCGCGGACGGCGGCTCCAGCGCGAGCGCCACGCTGGACTGGCTGGACGCGCACGGGTATTCGGAGCACGTCCGCGAGGCGGTCGCGGTGATCTCGATGTTTCCGGCGCAGGGCGAACGCGTCGACGTGGACACCCTCGCCCGTCACTTCGAGGCGCGGACCCGCCGGGTGGTGCGGGTCCCCTTCGACCCGCACCTGGCCGACGGCGGACGGATCGTGCTGTCGGACCTGAAGCGGGAGACCCGGACGGCCTACCGGGAGATCGCGGGCGCCGTGGCCGAACGCTTCGGCGAGGAGCGCGGCAGCCGCCCCCGCTGAGCCGGCGGCGGCCGGCTCAGCGGCCCAGCGCCGCCACCGCCGTCCGAACGCCGGGGCGCCGCAACTGGCGGGCGACCGTCGTGCGGCCCTCGATGAGCCGGGTGAACAGTCCGAAGGTGCCCGGGCCCGCCATGAGCGCGTGCATCACCCCCGGCCGCCGGGTGAACGCGCCGAGCACCTCGCGGCCCGCCGCCATCTCCGGACCCAGAACCGCCTCGACGCGGGCCGGGTAGGCGTCCAGGGCGGCCGAGCCGGCGGGCCCGGTGGCGCCAGGGGCGCCGACCGCCCCCGCCGCCGCCTCCCCGGCGAGCCGGCCCGAGCGCAGCGCGAACGAGATGCCCTCCCGGGTCCACGGGTCGAGCAGGCCGGCGGCGTCTCCGGCGACGAGGACCCGGCCGCGGCGCAGCGGGGAGTCGACGGCCCGGACCCGGGTGAGATGCCCGGAATCGTGCTGGCGCGGGGCGCCCGCGAGCCCGAGCCGCTCGACGAACCGCTCGTAGTAGTCGCGCAGGGCGGCGCCCCTGGCCCGGTCGCCGATCACCCCCACCGTCAGCACCCGTCCCTTGGGGAACAGCCAGCCGTAGGAGCCGGGCACCGGACCCCAGTCGAGCAGCATTCGACCGGCCCACCGCTCGGCGAGCGCGGCGTCCACGACGAACTCACCCTCCAGGCCGACGTCGATCTGATCGCACCGGACTCCGACGTGGGTGCCGCAGCGCCCCGAGGCGCCATCCGCCCCGATGACGACCCGGGCCCGCAGGTCGGCGCCGCCGCGCACCCGGACGCTCACCCAGCCATCGTCGACCACGGGCACCGCGGCGCCCGCCAGCCAGGCGACCGGCTCGGCCTCCTCGCGCAGGCCCAGCACCTGCACGCCGGTCCGCACTATCGCGCCCGCCGCCTCGGCCGCGGCCAGCAGCGCGGCGTCCAGGTCGGTCCGCATCACCATGGACAGCCAGGGCCGCGCGTTCCGCTGGCCGCGGCTGACCGTGTACCGACCGTCCAGGGTCATCGTCAGCGAGCTGACCGTGGCACGGACCAGGCCGGCCAGGTCGATGCCGACGTGATCGGTCGACAGGCCGACCAGTCCGCCGCCGCAGGTCTTGTACCGCGGCATCGAGGACCGTTCGAGGACGCAGACGCGGGCCCCGGCGGCCGCCGCCGCCCGCGCCGCGCTGCCCCCGGCGGGGCCCGCCCCGACGACGATGACGTCGAACGTGTCGTCCGGCCTTTCGCTCGTGCCCACCGCAATCCCCTCCTGTCGGACCACCGACCGCGTCAGCGCAGGGTGAGGCTGCGGCCGACGAGACCGGCCCGGACCCGGCGCTCCTGCGCGGTGAGCGGGGTCGGGTCCGCGAGCGCCTCCCGGTAGGCGAGCCCCAGCGCGGCAGCCGGCTCCTCGCAACGCTCGGCCGCGGTGTCCGCGGCGAGATCCCAGACCGGGATGACGAGGCCGTCAGCCCGGAAGAAGCCGACGAACCGGGTTCCCGGACCGACGGTGAGCCGCTCGGCCGCGGCCAGCCGGGCCAGGGCGTCGAGCAACGCCTCCTCCGAACGGGCGGCGTCGCCGACGTCGGCTGAGTCCGTGGCAGCCCGATCCGCCGCGGTCGGATCCGTGGCAGCCGGATCCGTGGCGGCTCCGGCCGGCGCGGCCAGGGGCAGCGCCCAGCGCAGATGCCACCGGTCGCTTGGGTGGCACCAGTAGGCGGCGGACACGGCGGACAGCCGCACCGTGGGCACCACGGTGGCGTTGGCGCGCTCCAGCATCGCCGCCACCTCCTGATTGGGCCCGCTGTCGTCGTCCGACGGCGGCAGCCACCACCCGAAGCCGGGGTGGACGGTGATCTCCAGGGGGGCGGGGTCGAGCAGGTCGGTGAGCCGGGGCAGCCCGGCCAGCCCGTCCGGCCGCTGCTCGACCAGGCGCGGCGACGAGGCCGCCGGTGCGTCCACCACGTTGCCCGGCTCGGCGTCGAGGGCGGCGAGCAGCGCCCCGGCGATGTCCCGGGACGCGTCCAGCCCGGGCAGCGCGGTCTGCATGGCGACGAGGATCTCCCCGTCCTCCCGGACCAGCGCCGGCGCCGCCTGCGGCAGCATCGTGCAGAGCGTGATGCGCCGGTCGGCGTGCTCGGGATGCTTGGCGAGATGGTCGGCCGCGAGGATCACCGGGGCGGTCGCGCTCGGCACCAGCTCCCGCAACGCGACCAGGTCGGGCTCGTCCCGGCGGCCGAGGAAGGGCCGCAGCACCGGCGCCGGCCGGCTCCGCTCGCCATGGCACGCCTTGTAGCGACGCCCGGAGCCGCAGGGGCAGGGCTCCCGCGGCCCGACGACGCCGATCGCGCCGATCGGGCCGTCGGGTCCCGGCTCGGCTGAACGGCGGCGGGCGGCGGTCGAACCGGCCGCGACGCGGGAGGGGCGGGTGCCCGGACGCTGGGGTGCGGGTCGACGTGCGATCACGGGCTCCTAAGGTCATGACCGTCACGCACGGTCGTGGACATGGACTGGGTACGGCTGGATTCGGGGTAAGGCTAGGCCATGGGCGGCGCTGGACGGGAACGCCGGGCGCTGCGGCGGCACCCCGCCCGCGCATTCCGGGAGAACCCCCGCCTGTCCTGGGTGTTGTCCCGTCAAGCCGGCACCGGCCGTACCCGGGCGTCGGAGATGACAGGCACGATGATGGTGCCTGACTGCCGGGTCGATCCCGGCGGGTGCGCGGAGATGATCACTGTGCTTGGCTCGCCTGCGGCCGCCCGGCCGGGCCCGCGATCCCACGAAAGCGACGGCCCAGGACGGAGAAATGGGGGTTTACCCGCGAGCCGGCCGGCATCGATGTCGAGACAATGGGGGGGTTGGTGACAAAGGTCGTCGTCGCCGGCGGAGGAATTACGGGAATCGCCTGTGCCAGTGTGCTGCAAGCCCGGGGAATCACGGTGGAGGTCCGGGACCGGGGCCGGGTGATCGGCGGCCGGATGGCCTCTCGGTGGATTGACGGGCGGATCGTGGACTCCGGCGCTTCCTACTTCACCGTCACCTCACCCGAGTTCGCCGAGGTCGTGGATGACTGGACGGCCCGGGGAACAGCGCGCCCGTGGACCCGGCGGATGTCGGTGATCAGCGGGCCGAACGCGACGCTGACCGCGGCCGAACCGGGGCCGCTGCGCTACGCCGCGCCTCGCGGGCTGCGGTCGCTGGTCGCGGACCTCGCGTCCCGCGCCGGAATCAGCGTGGCGCAGTCCGCCCCGATCGCCCGGATCACCCCGGGCCCGATCGTCGACGGTGAGCCGGTGGACGCGGTGGTGCTGGCCATGCCCGACCCGCAGGCGCTGCGCCACCTCGACGAGGCCTTCACCGAGGAGCGCGCGCTGGTCGCCGACCGGTCCTGGTCACCCGCGCTGGCGCTGCTCGCGGGCTGGTCGCACCGCTGCTGGACGCCGGTGGACGGCGCCTTCGTCCACGACGACGACACGATCGAGTGGATCGCCGACGACGGTCGCCGCCGCGGCGACAACGCGCCCGTTCTGGTGGCGCACTCGACGGCCCGGTTCGCCCGACCGCACCTGACCGAGCCGGCCGCGGCCGGACCCGCGCTCATCGAGTCGCTGCGGCGGCTGCTCGCCATCCCGGAGCAGCCCCGGTGGGTGTATGTGCAGCGGTGGACGTTCGCCCGGCCGGAGCGCCCGCACGAGCAACCGTTCCACCTGTCCGACAATGGAATCGGTCTTGCGGGCGATGGATGGGGCCGACCGAAGATCGAGAATGCCTGGCTCTCGGGCACCGGGTTGGGCCGGGCGATCGCCGAGCGACTCCGATGATCCGCAACGGTGTGACGCACTTCCGAAAATGTTCGTCTAGCAGGCTCGATTGACGTTGCCCGAGGGGGGTACACCTGCCGACATGGAGATCAAACTAAGCCTGTCGTTGCCCCGCGATGAGATCTCCATACCCGTGGTCAGACGAATCTGCACACAGTCTCTGAAGGTTCTCGGGGTATCCCAGGAATGCATTGACGATGTTGAGCTTGCGTTGACGGAGGCATGTGCGAATGTTCTTCTTCATGCCCAGGCTGAGGACGAGTACGAGGTATCGGTCGGCGTCGACAACGAGGTGGCCGTCATCGAGGTGAGCGACCGCGGCGGNGGCCTGGACGCCACCTTCGAGAGCGTGTTCGATCCGGAGCGGGCGACGCGCCCGACCCCGGACGGCACGGCGCCGGAGAACGTCCCGGAGCAGGGGCGGGGGATCTTCCTGATGCGGGCGCTCATGGACCGTGTCCAGTTCCACCGGGTCGAGGGCCCGCATCGGGGTACCCGCGTGCACCTGGAGAAGGCGCTGGTCTGGGAGGAGAGCGCCCCGGGTGCGCAGTTGAGCCGGGCGCGCAGGACGACCGGACCGTGGGGCACCGCCCGCCCGCCGAAGGCCGCCGACGAGCCCGTCTGACCCCGGTCCGCCCACGACCACACCCGGACTCCGAGGCCGATCGACCGCCCTTCCTTCGCGAGGGGAGCGGTTACGCTGACGGGAGCGGACGGGCGAGCGGAAGCTGGGTGGGTGCCGGGATGGATGCGGTGGGGACCGACACGACCAGGACGACGGCCAGGACGACGGCCAGGATCGGGGTCGTCACCTTCCCGGGTTCGCTCGACGACCGGGACGCGGCCCTCGCCGTGCGGGCCGCCGGCGCCGAGCCGGTCGCCCTCTGGCACGGCGACGACGACCTCGCCGGGGTCGATGCCGTGATCCTGCCCGGCGGCTTCTCCTACGGGGACTACCTGCGTGCCGGTGCGATCGCCCGGTTCTCTCCGATGGTCGCGGCCCTCGTCGCCGCGGCCGCCGACGGCCTGCCCACGCTGGGCATCTGCAACGGCTTCCAGGTGCTGTGCGAGGCCGGCCTGCTGCCGGGCGCGCTGACCCGCAACGCCGGGCTGCACTTCGTCTGCCGCGACCAGCGGCTGCGGGTCGAGACCGCGGCCACGGCGTGGACGCGCGACTACCAGGCCGGCGAGGAGATCACCATCCCCGTCAAGCATGGCGACGGCCGCTTCGTGGCGAGCCCCGGGGTGCTCGCCGAGCTGGCCGCGCAGGACCGGATCGTCCTGCGCTACGTCGGCGGCAACCCCAACGGCTCGGCCGACGACATCGCCGGGGTCTGCAACGCCGAACGCACGGTCATGGGCCTCATGCCCCACCCGGAACACGCCGTCGACGAGCTGACCGGCTCGGGCCTGGACGGGCTGCGCATGTTCACCTCGGTGCTGACCGGCCTGCTCGCCCGCGCCTGACCAGCCCGCCGGTCACACCTGCCCGCAACCGGGGGCGGCCGGCGCGGCCGACCGCACCGACCCGGCCGGCCCAGCGGGCTCCTCGGGCTCGGTGTCGGACTCGGTGTCGGGCTCGTCGTCCCGCGCCACCGACCGGCGCAGCGCCGCATGCAGGGCCGCCGGCGTGAGCACGCCTGCCAGCTCGCCGTGGGCGTGGACGTCGAGCACGCCGCTGTCCTGCGCGAGCAGCGCGGACAGCGCCTCCCGCAAGGACGCCCCCACCTCGATGCTCACCCGCTGCCCGGCACCGCCAGCCGGCCCGGCACCGCCAGCCGGCCCGGCGCCCGCGGCCTCGACCTGGCCGGGTCGGGGCGCTTCGAGATCCTCCCGGCGCAGCGTGGTCACGGACAGCCGCCGCAGCGCCCGGTCGGAACCGGTGAAGCCGGCGACGAAGTCGGTGGCCGGGCGGCCGAGGATGCGGGCCGGTGGGTCGATCTGCTCCAGCTGGCCGCCCTGGCGGAACACCGCGATCCGGTCACCGAGCCGGATCGCCTCGTCCAGGTCGTGAGTGACGAACACCACGGTCTTGCGAATCTCCCGCTGCAACCGCAGGAACTCCGCCTGCAGCCGGTCCCGCGCGATCGGGTCGATCGCGGAGAAGGGCTCGTCCAGGAGCAGCACCGGCGGATCGGCGGCCAGCGCCCTCGCGACGCCGACCCGCTGCTGCTGCCCGCCGGACAGCTCGTGCGGGTAGCGCTTCCCCACCGTCGCCGGGTCAAGGCCGACGAGGTCGAGCATCGCGTCCACCCGGGCGCGGATGCGGGCGCGGTCCCAGCCCAGCAGCCGCGGCACGGTGCCGACGTTCGCGCGCACCGTCAGGTGCGGGAACAGACCGATCTGCTGGATGACGTAGCCGATGCGTCGACGCAGCCGAACCGGGTCGGTGCGGGCCACGTCCTCGCCGGCCACCAGGATGCGCCCGGACGTCGGCTCCACCAGCCGGTTGATCATCTTCATCGTCGTGGTCTTGCCGCAGCCGGACGGGCCCACCAGGCACAGCAGCTCGCCGGCCGGCACGTCGAAGGACAGGTCCGCGACCGCGACCGTGCCGTCCGGGTAGCGCTTGCCCACCCCGCGCAACGAGATCATCGGGTCCGCCGAGGTCGCCGGTTCCACCGAGGTCGTCGGGTCCACGGTCATGGGCGTCGCGTCCTCCGTACCGGTTACGGTGCTTCGGTGGCCATCGTCGCGTCCGGGAGCTGTCTCGAACGAAACGCCTGGATCTGCGGAGATTACGTCGAGACCCGCTCGGACGAGCTGCAGGCGGCACTGCGCGAGCACGTCAGCCTCACGCTGAGCGCGGTCGCGATCGGCCTGGTGATCGCGGTGCCGCTGGTCCTGCTCGCCCGGCGCTGGCGGTTCGCCGTCGCCTGGATCAGCGGGCTGGCGAACATCCTGTACACGGTGCCGTCGCTGGCGTTCTTCGCGCTGCTGCTGCCCGTCACCGGCCTGTCCACGACCACGGTGCGGATCGGGCTGGTGGCGTACACGCTGGTCATCCTCTTCCGCGGGCTGCTAGCCGGGCTCGACTCCGTGCCGGCGGACGTGCGCGATGCCGCCCGGGGCATGGGCTACGGCCCGTTGCGGCTGCTGGTCACCGTGGAGATCCCGCTCGCGCTGCCCGCGATCATGGCCGCGATCCGGGTCGCGACGGTCTCGACGATCGCGCTGGTCACCGTCGGCGCGACGATCGGCCACGGTGGCCTGGGCGATCTCATCTACGACGGCCTGACCAGCTCGTTCAAGTCGGAGGTGCTGACCGCCTCGGTGCTGTGCGTGGCGCTCGCCATCGTCGCCGACCTGCTGCTCGTCGCCCTGCAGTGGCTGCTGACACCCTGGCGTCGCGGCCGCCGGACCCGCGCGGGCCGGGCGGTCGGCCCGCCGTCCGCCGGCTCTCCCGCCGCGAGCCCGCCGGCCGCGAGCCCACTGCCTCCGCAAGGAACCGCCGCATGAGCACCCTGAGCAGCGCGTTCGACTGGCTCACCACCGGCGCGAGCTGGCGCGGCGACGAGGGCATCGCCCACCGCCTCGGCGAGCACCTGCTGCTCACCGGCGCCTCGGTGGGCATCGCGTGCGCGGTCGCGCTGCCGGTCGGGATCGGTCTGGGGCACCTCGGCCGGGGCGGCACCCTGGCCATCAACGTCTCCAACATCGGACGGGCGGTGCCGACGTTCGCCGTCCTCGTGCTCCTGGCGATCGGCCCGCTCGGCATCGGCGACACGACCACCGTCGTCGCGCTCACCCTCTTCGCGATCGCCCCGCTGGTCACCAACAGCTACGTGGGGATGCAGGAGGTCGACGCGGGGGCGAAGGAGGCCGCCCGGGGCATGGGCATGTCCGGCGGCCAGCTCCTGCGCCGGGTGGAGCTCCCGCTGGCCCTACCGATGATCATGCTCGGCCTGCGACTGGCCGCGGTGCAGGTGGTGGCGACGGCGACCATCGCGGCGCTGATCGGCGGCGGCGGGCTCGGCCGGTTCGTCGTCGATGGCCTGGCCAACAACCGCCGCCCCGAGGTGGTCGGCGGCGCGATCCTCGTGGCCGCACTCGCGCTCCTCGTCGACGGCCTGCTGCTCGTCCTGTCCCGCGCGGTGTCGACCCCCCGAGCCCCCCGAGCCCCCAGAGCCCCCAGAGCCCCCAGAGCCCGCTGATTGGAGCTGACAGGGCGCCTCCGCGCAGAAACGTTCAGACGCTCCGGTAGGCGCTTTCGCGATTCACGCAAAAACCTCGACGGGACACCTGGCGGCACCGCTGCGTTCAATGCGCGCGTCACTGGTGATCAATGGCAGTCCCAGGGTCTCGGCGAGGGCGACGTACTGGGCGTCGTAGGCGCTGAGGTTGTGGTGCAGGTCGCGGACGCGCGCCCACAGGATCAGCGTCTCGTGCCGCACCAGCGGCAGGAGTTGGTAATCGCCGATCGCCTTCTCCGCATCCCGATCGGTAAGCTTCCGGCCGCGGACCATCCCGAACAATGCCGAGATCACCTCGTAGTCGAGCAGTCCGGGCGCGGCGAGCGACGAGAGGCCGGCGAGCCGGCGACGCACCGCCTGCCCGGTCGCGCCGTGATCGGCCAGCGTCCGGATCAGCGCCGAGCAGTCGATCACGGCCTCCGGACCACTCACCCCCGTTCCCGGCCCTCGTCGATCGCGGCAAGGATGTCCGAGGTGGCGAGATCGACGTGCGTTTCACGGTCGAGACGAGCCGCCATGTCCGCCAGGCTCGGCGTACGGGCATCCCTGGTGACCAGGTCGAGCAGGTAGGCCTGCAGGCTGCGGCCCGTCTGCGCGGCCTTGAGCTTCAGCGCTTCAAGAGTCGGATCCGAGACGTCGCGGATCGTGATCGCGGCCATGCCTGCATTTTACCTGCAATGCCAGCAGTCTGCTTGCGAGTGAGGTGGTCTCCGTAGTGGTACCACGATCACCACCGGCTCGTGGCCGGCACGGGTGATAATGATCTCCTCCCGGTCATCCGTCATTGCCGAGAGAACTTCCGCATACCGCGCCCGAACCTCGACCTCAGCCTTGACCTTGGCCTTGGCCTTGGCCTTGACCTTGACCTTGGCCTTGGCCTTGGCCTTGGCCTTGGCGATCATGGTGTTCCGCGGAACCGCGCCCCCCGCACCCCGCGCGGATCCCGTCTCGCGGCTCAGCCTGGCTCCGGGCATGCCCGCTGGCACAGCCGCGCACGGACCCGGCCCAGCTCGTCTATGGCTGGAGGCCGAGAAGCGAGGCGTAGTCGCGGCGGCGGTCCAGTGCGGTGAGGATGTCGACGTTGTCGCAAGCCTGGTCGATGGCGCCGGGAAGGTGGCCGACGGTTCCGTCGGGTTGGTGTCCGAGTCGGGCGAGGAGGGCTCGTATCGGCGGGTCGGTGATCGCGTCGGTCAGGGCGCGGGTGAGGCGTTCGGCGGCGAGGACCTGGATGTCCCGGGTGTGGAAGCGGCGCGGCGTCGGGTCGACGGGTTCCGCCAGGCCGAGACCGTTCGTGGCGGCGGCGAGGCGGCCGGCCGCGGCGCACAGGGCCGCCTCGCGGTCCCGCCATCCTGTCGCGCCGAGCGCCCGGCGTAGGTGTGGACCGGCCTGGTCGGCGAGAGCGAGGCGGGCGAACGCGGTCGTCAGCCACTTGTTGTACGGGGCCCAGCGGCGTTCGGTGAGGAATCCGATCCGGACGAGGTCGCGGGCCACCCTGGCGGTGAGTATCCGGGAACCAAGATCGTCGCCGCGCCCGCCCGTCCGGCCGATGAACGGCTCTTCCTGGCTGACGCGGAGCCAGCCGGCAGCGAGGACGTAGCGCCAGATGTCGTCGGGATACCAGTTCAGTGCCCGGCGTCGGGCGGTGAGCAGGCCGAACGGGTCATGCAGGACGACACCGTCGACGAGGCTGGCGAGGATCTGGGTGGGGGCCAGCAGCCAGTCCGTCAGCTCCATCCCCTCGGCGGGGTCGGCTCCGAGACGGCTGACGAAGAACGCCGACACGGTGGTCACCTCGACCTGATGATGTGGCCGGGCATCGTGGCGGTCGGTGTCGGAATACGCGACGGGGAGACCGTCGAAATACTCCGGCAGGTTCTTCAGGGCGGCGTCGATCGGAGCAGTGTCGACGCCCGGAGCGACGAACAACTGGAGGCGAGGACCGAAATCGTGATCGGTGGAGACCTCGTCGTCGAAGCCGAGCACCTCGGAGCCCTCGCCGAGCAGCGCGGCCGCGTGGGGCACGCCCGCCACCATCGGACCGACCACCTGATCGTAGAACCGTCGAGAAAGCTCGCGGCCGGACACGGCCCCGATCGTAAGGGATGAGTAGCGAGCCGGCTGATACCAACCGGGGGCGCGTGCCGAAAGTGAAAACCCCGAGGTTACGGCCTCAGGCCCACGGGAACAGTTCGGGCAGGTCCGGCCTGTGTAGCCGGCCGTAGATCCAGGCAAGCTCGTCGTGGGCGTCGAGAGCATCGGCGGTGGGGTGCGACGCACCCGCAGGCAGGCGTCCGTCCACCGTCGTCCGGAGTGCCGGAAGTCGATCGGCAACAAACTCGTCCGATCCATTCCCATCACCGACGGTCACGTTAGTTAGCATGATAGTTAGCATGACCGGCGACAAGGTAAGTCTGGCTCGAGGGCAGCGAGCGCATGCCGGACGCATGATCAAAATCGGGGCGAGCCCGGAGGGCTCGAATCAGCTGCGTGACCGTTTGTCTACCTTGGCGCTGTTACTTGTGCCTTTTTCGGTTGCGGGACCGCCCTGGCGCGGAGGAGCGTGTCCCGGACGTCCGGAAGTTGTCGGACCCGAGTGCGATGGTGTGGGACAGCCGGGGGCCGCCGTGGCACGCGCCCGACGATCAGGGAGAACGAGCCGAAGATGAACGGTGGGGTCCTCGAACGTGACTGACGCAACAGCACCAACCGCTCCGCGGCGCCGGGACGCTCCGCGGGACTGGCTGCATCACCGTGCCATGGCGGTCCGCCGGCCCGCCGGGCGCCCACGCCGCGTGTTCGCGGGTCTGGCCGTGCTGCTCGCCGTCGCCCTGACAGCCGCGGCCTGCGGCTCCGACTCGGACGGTGGCAGCAGCAGCGGCGCCGCCGGGGCCAGCGTGTCGGCCTCGGCCGGGGGCTCGCTCACGGTCGCCGACGCCGGGTTCACCGAAAGCAAGATCCTCGCGGAGATGTACGCGGCGGTCCTGGAAAAGGCCGGCTACAAGGTCGACCGGACCTCGGTGCAGCAGACCGAGCTCGCGCAGTCGTCGCTGGAGAAGGGCACGGTCGACGCGATGCCGCAGTACGTCGCGACCTACGCCGACCTGCTCAATTCCAAGGTCCATGGCCCGGACGCGGCCTCGGTCTCCTCGCCGGACCTGCAGAAGTCGCTGGCCGCGCTGCGCCCGCTCNCCACCGGCCTCGGCCTGACGGTGCTCGACCCGGCCGACGCGGTCGACCAGAACGCCTTCGCCGTCAGCAAGTCCTTCGCCGCCCAGCACAACCTCAGGACGCTGTCCGACCTGGGCGCCAGCGGTCAGACGGTGAAGATCGCCGCAGGCCCCGAGTGCGAGACCCGGCCGTTCTGCCAGCCCGGCCTGGAGAAGACCTACGGCATCAAGATCAGCCAGATCGTCAAGACCGGCGTCGACACCCCGCAGACGAAGGCCGCGGTCAAGGACGGCACGGCCCAGCTCGGCCTGGTCCTCACCACCGACGCGACCGTCACCGACTACGACCTCGTGGTGCTCACAGACGACAAGAAGCTCCAGAACGCGGACAACCTCGTGCCGATCGTCAACACGAAGTCGCTGACGCCGCAGATCTCGGCGGCGCTGAACAAGCTGGCACCGGTGCTCACCACCGCCGACCTGGCCGACCTGAACAAGAAGGTCGACGCGCAGCGGGAGAAGCCCGCCGATGTCGCCAAGGAGTACCTCAAGGGCAAGGGTCTGCTCAGCTAGCCACGACGCGGGCTCGGCATGGCAGTGGCCCATGCCACGCCGGGCCCGCGGGGCCGGTGTCCGGGCACGGGGGCCGCGAGCTGGCCCGATCCGCGAGGATGGGGGGGTGACCGGCAACCCGACCGCCCCGGCGGCCACCTCCGAGACCACAGGCAGCGCGACGTCCGGTGCCACGGACACCGCCGAGCAGCCGTACCGCGAGCTGGGACTCACCGACGACGAGTACGTACGGATCGTGGCGACCCTCGGCCGCCGCCCCAGCGACGCCGAGCTGGCGATGTACTCGGTGATGTGGAGCGAACACTGCTCCTACAAGTCCTCCAAGGTGCATCTGCGGCAGTTCCGGGACACCCCGTCCACCGACCGGCTGCTCGTCGGCATGGGGGAGAACGCCGGCGTCGTCGACGTCGGCGAGGGCCTGGCCGTCACCTTCAAGATCGAGTCACACAACCATCCCAGCTTCGTGGAGCCCTACCAGGGGGCGGCGACCGGCGTCGGGGGCATCGTCCGCGACATCCTGACCATGGGGGCCCGGCCGATCGCGGTCCTCGACCCCCTGCGCTTCGGCGACGCCGACGCGCCCGACACGGCACGGACGCTGCCCGGGGTGGTCGCCGGCATCGGTGGCTACGGCAACTGCCTCGGCCTGCCCAACATCGGCGGCGAGGTCGTGTTCGACCCGACCTACGCCGGCAACCCGCTGGTCAACGCGCTCTGCGTCGGGGTGATGCCGGTCGGCCGGGTGCAGACCTCGGCGGCCACCGGGGTCGGCAACGCCGTGGTCCTGCTGGGAGCGAAGACCGGCCGGGACGGGATCGGCGGCGTGTCCGTGCTGGCGTCGGCGACCTTCGACGCGGGCGGCGGCCCGGCCCGGCGGCCGTCCGTGCAGGTCGGCGACCCGTTCACGGAGAAGATCCTGATCGAGTCCTGCCTGGAGCTGTTCGACCGCGGGCTCGTCACCGGCATCCAGGACCTCGGCGGCGCCGGGCTGACCTGCGCGCTGACGGAGACGACGGCGGCGGGGCTCGCCACCGGCCAGCCCGGCGGCATGGACGTCGATCTGGACCTGGTGCCCCTGCGCGAGCCGTCGATGGCGGCGCACGAGGTGCTGGCCAGCGAGTCCCAGGAGCGGATGCTCGCGATCGTCACCCCCGAGGCGCTGCCCGAGGTCCTCGCCCTCGCCGAACGCTGGGGGGTGCTGGCGACCAGGATCGGCACGGTCACCGACACCGGGCGGCTGATCGTGCGCTGGCACGGCGAGGTCGTCGTCGACGTGCCACCCGGCTCGCTCGCCGACGACGGCCCCGTCTACGAGCGCCCCCTGCGCCGCCCCGCCGACCTCGACCGGGTCCGGGCGGACGGTCCGACGGCGGCCCGGCTCGCCCGGCCGACCACGCCGGCGCAGCTCCGGGAGACCCTGCTGCGGATGATCGCCTCCCCCAACCTGTGCTCCCGGGCCTGGGTGACCGACCAGTACGACCGGTACGTGCAGGCCGCCACGGTTCTCGCCCAGCCGGAGGACGCCGGCGTGCTGCGGCTGTCCGAGTCGACCGGGCTCGGCATCGCGCTGGCCACCGACGGCAACGGGCGCTACGCCCGGCTCGACCCGTTCACCGGCGCGCAGCTCGCCCTCGCCGAGGCATGCCGCAACGTCAGCGCCGCCGGGTCGGTGCCGATCGCCGTGACGAACTGCCTGAACTTCGGCTCCCCGGAGGATCCCGAGGTGATGTGGCAGTTCGCGCAGGCGTGCGCGGGCCTCGCCGAGGGCTGCCGGCAACTGGGCCTGCCGGTCACCGGCGGCAACGTGTCGTTCTACAACCAGACGGGCTCCGCCCCGATCCACCCGACCCCGGTGATCGGAGTACTGGGCCTGTTCGACGACGTCGCCCGGCGCACCCCGATCGGCTTCACCGACGAGGGCGACGCGCTGATCCTGCTCGGCGAGACCGCCGACGAGTTCGGCGGCTCCGAGTGGGCCTGGGTGACGCACCGACACCTCGGCGGAGCGCCGCCGGCGGTCGACCTCGCCCGGGAGAAGCTGCTCGGGGAGGTCCTCGTCGCCGGTTCCCGCGACGGCATGCTCACCGCCGCCCACGACCTGTCCGAGGGGGGACTCGCGCAGGCCCTCGTCGAGTCGTGCCTGCGCGGCGGGCACGGCGCGCGGATCGTGCTGGGCGCCGGAGCCGACCCGTTCGTCGAGCTGTTCAGCGAGTCGGCCGGGCGCGCCGTCGTCGCCGTGCCGCGCTCGGAGGAGCTGCGCTTCACGGACATGTGCACGGTCCGCGGCCTGCCCTGGCGGCGTATCGGCGTGGTCGACGGCGACGCGCTCGACGTGCAGGACGTGTTGCGCGTCGGCCTCGACGAGCTGCGTGACGCCCACGAGGGCACCCTGCCCGCCCTGTTCGGCCGCACCGCCTAGGGTCCGGCCGCACCGCCCAGGGCCGGAACGGAACCGGGCCTGCGGTCAGGAGTGGCCGTAGGGTTCGGGGCCGGCGGCGTCCGCGGCCTGCTCCCCCGGCTCGGCATCCGCCACCGAGCCGGGGCTGTGGGCGGCGACGCTGATCAGCTCGACGTCCGTCGGCTCCAGGTCGGAGGGGTCCTCGTCGAAGACGATCGGTTCCGGGTGCGCAGACGGCGCCACCAGCGCCTCGGAGTGCGCCCCGCAGCCGTGATCGATGGCGGTGACCCGGCCGTCGTCGGGGGCCAGCTCGTTGGCGCAGGCGCCGAACATACGGCCGAGCGCGCCCGCGAGGCGGACGTGGAAACCGCAGGTCAGGCACGAGGCCGGGGCGACCTTGGCGATCGAGGCGTCCGGCCCGGCGTCACCGGCGTACCAGCGCTCGACGGCCTCCTCCCGACCGGTGACGGACAGCACCCGGGACCGGCCCAGGCCGAGCTCGAAGTAGTCGTCGACGTCGATGAGCTCCTCGACGTCCTCCACGCGCAGCGCGAGCCGGGGATCGTCGATCGCCGTGGGCAGCAGGTCGCCGACCCCGACATCGCCCGGCCGCAGCCGCTGCGACCACGGCACCCACGCCGGGGCGAGCAGCGCGCCCTCGCCCGGCATCAGCACCACGTCGTCGACCGTGACCTTGCGTACCCGCGAGGCGCGGGTGACGACGACCGTCCAGGCCCAGCCCGGGTAGGCGGGCGAGGTGCAGGCGAAGCGGTGCAGGACGATCCGGTCGCCCTCGGCCTCGATGCCAAGGTGCTCGCCGACCTCGCCCTCGCCGCCCGCCTGCTCGACCGCGGCCGCGCGGGCCAGGTCCACGGCGGCCGCGCACACCGCGTCCACCGCCGGCTCCCGCGACGCGCGGACCGCCCGGGGCCGCGCGGCCGGCACCGCCGGGTCGGCGACCGCCTCGGTGGCGAGGCTCACGTCGGGCGGCGGCGCCGCGGTGGTGGCGGACGACGCCCGGGGGCGAGTCCGCGGGGTCGGCGCGTCAAGGTCCGTCGCCGGAGCCGTTGTCACCGTTGTCACGTCTGGGACCTCCGCGCTGCCCTGGGCCGTTGCACCCGCCATGATTTCCGCGCCGGCCGTCTGCGCAGCGTCCGGCACCGAATCCGCACCGAGGGTAGCGGATGGATCCGGCGGCTCGGTCGTGGCGGAACGGACCTCGGGAGCATCCACGCAACGTATTCTCACCCACGGACACTCGCACCGCCCGACGTGGTCGTAGGAGCGCAGGCCAGGGACGAGGACACTTGGCATGGTGAACCTGGGCAGCACGGTCTCGAACAACCTGCGAAGGCTGCGATCGAGCGTGCGCGGGGACGGTGCCGACCGGACCGGACTGTCCGCCCTCACCGAACTGTCCTTCGTCAACGCCGCGGGCGACGCGCTGGTCACGGTCGCACTGGCCGGGTCGCTGTTCTTCTCGGTGCCCTCGGGGGAGGCCCGATCGAAGGTCGCCCTCTACCTGCTCATCACCATGGTGCCATTCGCCCTGCTGGCACCGGTCATCGGGCCGCTGCTCGACCGGGTCGCCTACGGCCGGCGCACGGCGCTCGCCGCCATCTGCCTGGGCCGAGGCCTGCTGGCCTGGCAACTTGCCGGGGCGCTGCACGGGCTGGCCGTCTATCCGCTCGCCCTCGGCCTGCTCGTGCTCTCCCGCGGCTTCGGCGTGGCGCGCAGCGCGGTCATCCCCCGGGTCGCCCCGGCCGAGCTCACCCTCGTCAAGGTCAACTCACGGATCTCGCTGGTCAACATCGTCGCCGNCGCCATCGTGGCGCCGGTCGGGCTGGGCATCGCGCACATCCCGTTCGTCGGCTATCCGTGGGTGCTGCGGCTCTGCGCGATCGTCTACATGGCCGGCGTCCTGCTGGCCTTCAACCTCCCCAGGCACGTCGACTCGGCGGCCGGCGAGCTGCCGCTGCGCGCCCCGGTCGCGCCCGACGGCCGGCGCGGGCTCGGGGCGCGGCTGCGGGCGTTCCTCGGCGCGCTGCCGGTGGCCCTGCGCGCCACCGCGGTCCTGCGCGGCCTCGTCGGCTTTCTCACCTTCTATCTCGCCTTCCTGCTGCGGACCAACGGCGGCAACAACCTGTGGCTGGGCGGCCTGGCCGTGGCCGCGGGCGTCGGCAGCGGGCTCGGCGTGTTCATCGGCGGCCGACTCGGCCGACGACGCCCGGAGGGCATCCTCATGCTCGCCCTGGTCCTGGCGGCCGGCGGTTGTCTCGGCGCCGCCATCACCTACACCAGGTTCACCTCGCTCGTCGCGGCGCTGCTGGCCACCATGGCCGGCTCGATGGGCAAGCTGGCGCTCGACGCCGTCGTCCAGCGCGACATCCCGGAGGCGACACGCAACTCCGCGTTCGCCCGCTCCGAGACCGCGCTCCAGCTCACCTGGGTCGCCGGTGGCGCCCTCGGGCTCATCGAGATGCCCGGGACAGTCGGCTTCGCGGTGGCCGCCGCGGTCGTCTGCGCGACGCTGTTCGTCCAGGCCGGCGCGCTGCGCCGCTCGCGCCTGGCGGCCCGCGACCGGCTGCGGGGCGCCGATCTCCCGCCGCCGGGCGGCGCGGTCCCGGCGGGTGCACCCGCCGGCGCCGTCCCAACTCCCGCCGGCCAGCCCCGCGTGGGGCCGCCCGGGCCGGCGTACCCCGCCGGCGCCGCGGCGTATCCCCCGGGCGCCCAGCCGCAGGCCCCACTCCCGGACCCGACGGCATACCCAGGGCCGACGACATACCCGGAATACCCGGACCCGACGGCATACCCAGGGCCGACGGCATACCCAGGCCCGACGGCAACGGTGTCCACACCGGCGCCGCCCGTCGACCCCTGGCGGGAGGCGCCGCCGGCGCCCATCCCGCCCACGCTGGAGGACCCCACCCGGCCGGACGCGCCGCGGCAGCGCCGAGGCCTGGGGCGTCGGCGGCGCGCCTGACCTCGCCGGCCTGACCAACGACACCGACCCGACCAACGGCAGGGCCCAGCCGAATCCGCCGGCGGGACGTGACACCGCTCACGACGTCGGCCCCACGCCACTCGCGGACGCCTCGGCTCGGGACGCCGCGACGGCGGCGGCGATAGCCTCCGAGCGTGCGTACGTCAACGCGGTCCCGTCGCCGGCCGTTCCCACGGCTCGCCGCGATCACCGCCGCCATCGTCGCGGTCGGTCTCGGGGTCGCCGGCTGCGACCGTCCGACACCGCTGGTGACGATGGAGTCCGGCGGCGACTTCGTGAAGACGAACGCGGCGCAGTACCTGCGGGACGGTGCCCTCATCCAGCAGACGGTCTCCCCGCCCCACCTGGACGCCCGCCCCGGGGGCAGCCTCAACATCGACGTCCCGACCTCGGTGGCCGATCGCGGCTACTTCCTCTCGGTCAACAACCAGCGGATCACCGAGACGATCAGCGACACCCACTACCGCTACCTGCTCCCGAACGTGCAGGGGACGGTGAACCTCGTGGTCTTCGCCGCGCCCACCGACCCGAAGTCGACCACGGCATCGGGGAGCTGGCCGTTCGTGGTCTCGATCAAGCCCTGACCCGCATCCCGCCGCGCCGCCCGCCCGAGACGCTCGCCCGCGGCGGCCCGACCGGCGACCGCCCGGGCCGGATCGGGGGACGTACCGTCCGGGTACCCCCGTTGCCACCGCTCGGCCCCTCGGCATGCGCGCAGCGTGCCCCTGGTCGCCATCAGGACCACGCAGCGTCGACCGTGGTGCTAAGGTCCGGCAACAAGTCCGATTTGCACCACATCGAAAATCCCGTGCCGTTACATCGCCGTCCGGCCCGGTGCCATTCGAGTAGATCAACCAACAGCGCATGACGGCAGACGAGGACATTCCAGATCATGATCCGGACCTGGTCGTGAGCCGCACCCTGATCGTCACCGCGGTGACAGCCGAGGCAGACGCGGTGTGCGCAGGGCTGATGGGTAGCTGGTCGCGTGGCCGGACGAGGTTGCCGGCCGGCCCGGGCAACCTGGTGTCCCCGGACTGGGACCGCCAGTTGCTCACCACGTCGACGTTGGGCCCCTACGTCGGGCGCCGGCGTGGCCCGATCACTGTCCTCGCCGCAGGCACCGGCGGTCCGGCCGCCGCCGCCGGCACCGCGACGGCCCTGGCGGTCGCGAGCGCCGCCGGGCAGCCGTTCGATCTCGTGGTGACCATGGGCGTCGCGGGCGGGTTCCGCGGCTGGGCGGAGGTCGGCGACATCGTCGTCGCCGAGCG
Organism: Frankia sp. ACN1ag; assembly: GCF_001414035.1. NCBI lineage: Bacteria > Bacillati > Actinomycetota > Actinomycetes > Frankiales > Frankiaceae > Frankia > Frankia sp. ACN1ag. The sequence goes on from NZ_LJPA01000001.1 coordinate 38,711, forward strand.
GATGGTCGCCGCGGACCTCGGCGCCGAGTCCGGTCTCGACGAGGAGCCCCCGTCGGCACCGGCCGGCCGGATCAGCGAGATGGACCGCAACCTCGGCTTCCACGCGGCCGGCGCACCGACCCGTCGGGGCCCCGACGGACGCGGCCCGACCGGCAGCGGGACGTTTCTCACCCTGGACGACCTGGGACTCGGCTCGTCCACCGTGCGCCCCGAGCCGGAGCTGGTGTCGCGGCTGCACACCGTGCTCGACGCCACCGGTCGACGGATCGTCACGGGTACCGTGGTCAGCGTGTCGACCGTGACAGGCACGGAACGCCGGGCCAGCGCCCTCACCGAGCGGCTGGACCCGGTGGCCGAGGCGATGGAGGGCTACGCCGTAGCCCTGGCCGCGAGATCCTTCGGCGTCCCCGCCGCGGAGATCCGCGCTGTGAGCAACCCGGTCGGCCGCCGGGACCGCGCCGGCTGGAACCTGCCGGCCGCGCTCGCCAGTCTGCGCACGGCCGCGGCGGCGCTGGTCGCGCACCCCGAGGGCCTGGTCGCCGCCGAGGCGCTGCCCGCCGCCGGCGGGACGGCCGCGGCGGGCTCCGGTCCCCAGCACGGCAGCAACGGCGCGCGCTGACCGGCCCGGACAACGCGCCTACAGGACACCGACGCGACCTTCAGGACGGGGCGGCGGACACGAGCGAGCGGCGGGACACCGACGAGCGGGAGGACACCGGATGAGCGAGCGCCCGACGGGCACGGCGGCGCGAGACACCCAGTCGCTGTCCCTGGCCATCTCCCCGTGTCCCAACGACACGTTCGCCTTCCACGCCCTGGCCCACGGGCTGGTGCCGGANGCACCCGCGGTGACGGTGACGTTCGCCGACATCGACGTGCTGAACTCCCGCGCGGCCGAGCGGCGTGACGATCTGGTCAAGGTGTCCTACGGGGCCCTGCCGTGGTTGCTGGCCGACTACCAGTTGCTGACCTCCGGCGGGGCGCTGGGCCGCGGCTGCGGCCCGCTGGTGCTCACCGCCGGCCGCACCGACCTGCGCGGAGCCCGGGTTGCCATCCCCGGCACCCGCACCACCGCCTACCTGCTGTTCCGGCTGTGGGCCGCCGATCGTGGCGTGGCGAGCATCGACGTGGTGCCGTTCGAGAAGATCATGCCGGCGGTGCAGGAGGGCCGGTACGACGCGGGGCTGGTCATCCACGAGTCGCGGTTCACCTACCCGTCGTACGGGCTGACGGCGCTCGCCGACCTCGGCGACTGGTGGGAGGAGCAGACCTCACTGCCGATCCCGCTCGGCGCGATCCTCGCCCGCCGCGAGCTGGACGGCGTCGCGCTGTCCGCCGCGGTGCGCGCCAGCGTCGCCGCCGGCTTCGCCGACCCGTCCGCGAGCGCCGACTACGTCCTCGCCCATTCGCAGGAGATGGCGCCGGACGTCGTCGACGCGCACATCAAGCTGTACGTCAACGAGTTCAGCCTCGATCTCGGCGACGAGGGGTTCGCCGCCATCGAGACGCTGCTCGCCCGTGCCGCCGACGCGGACCTCGTGCCGAGGCTCAGCCAGCCGTTGCGCTGAGCCTCGGCATCGCTGGGCCCCGGGGCATCGCTGGGCCCCGGCATCGCCCGGCTCGGCGTCGACCCGCTCGGGGCGGCCTTCACCGTGGCCGCGCTCGAGAAGATCCTCGCCGCCGCCGGACGGGCCCAGCTCAAGGGGGTGCTCACCGATCAGGCTCGCCTCGCCGGCGTCGGCAACGCCTACTCCGACGAGGCGCTGTGGACGGCGGGGCTGTCGCCGTTCAAGCCGGCCGCGGGGCTGTCGGCGGCGCAGACCGCGAGCCTGCACGCCGCGCTCGTCGGCGTGCTCACCGCCGCCCGCGACAGCGCCGCCGGGCTCGCCGCCGGCGAGCTCAAGGCCGAGAAGAAGGCCAACCTGGCGGTGCACGGACGGGCCGGGTCGCCCTGCCCCCGCTGCGGCGACACCGTGCGGGAGGTCTCGTTTGCCGACCGGGCCCTGCAGTACTGCCCGACCTGTCAGACCGGCGGGCGGACGCTCGCCGATCGCCGGTTGTCCCGACTGCTGAAATAGGTGGCAGGATGGCAGGGTGAGTTCTGATCAGATCCCGGCCGTCAGCGTCGCCGACCTGCCTGCCGACCTGTCCGCGGACGGTGCCCCGCTGCTCGTGGATGTCCGGGAGCCCGACGAGTGGTCCGCCGGTCACATCGCCGACGCCCTGCACATCCCCATGGGTGAGCTCGTCACCCGGCTCGACGAGGTGCCCCGCGAGCAGGACGTGGTCGTCGTGTGCCGCTCCGGCGGACGCTCCGCCGCCGTCACGGGCTACCTCGCCCAGGGCGGCTGGCAGGTTCGCAACCTCACCGACGGCATGCTCGCCTGGCAGGCCCACGGCCGGCCGATGGTGAGCGAGAGCGGCGCCGCGCCCCGAGTCCTCTAGCCGTCCTCCGGCCCCGGCGGCCCCGGCGGCCCGCCAAGCCCGGTGCGGCGGCCGGGGCCGGCCGGCTCAGCCCGCGGTGCTCGGGCTGGGCTCGGCCGACGCGTCCTCGACCCGCACCACGTAGTCCTCGATGACCGGATTGGCCAGCAGCGTCGACGCGAGATGTTCGACCCGCGCCAGCACCGCGCCGTCCAGCGCCACCCCGTCCGCCAGCTCCAGCTCGAAACGCTTGCCCTGGCGGACGCCGACGATTCCGCTCACCCCGAGGCGAGGCAGCGCGCCCAGCACCGCCTGGCCCTGCGGGTCGAGGATCTCCGGCTTGAGCATCACATCCACCACAACCCTGGTCACACCCGCGGACACTACCGGCCCGGCGGCCCCGTCGGCGGCGATTGCGGGCCGATTGGGGGCCGTGCCGAAGAGTCGACCCGCCGCGGCCGCGGGGGTGGCCACCCAGGCGAAGCGTCCGGCCGGCCCGTCGGGTCCGGCCTAAGCTCGGTTGGTGCCGTCCTGGAATGCCTCAGCCCCGGTTGTCGGGTTCGACCTCGACCTGACCCTGTTGGACGCCCGTGCCGGCATCCGGGCCACCTTCGCCGCCCTGTCCGACGAGACCGGCGTGGCCGTCGACGCCGATCTGGTCGTCTCCCGGCTCGGACCGCCGCTGGAGAGCGAGCTCGCCCACTGGTTCCCCGCCGCGGACGTGTCCGCCATCGCCGCCCGCTACCGGGAGCTGTCCGCTGTGCACGCGGTCCCCGCGTCGGTCCCGATGCCGGACGCGCGCGCCGCGGTGGACGCGGTACGCCGGCTCGCCGGTCGCGTCGTCGTCGTCACCGCCAAGAGCACCCCGCTCGCCCGGGCGAGTCTGAAACGTATCGGCATCGCCGCCGACGCGGTCGAGGGCGCCCTGTTCGCCCGGACGAAGGGGGCCGCCCTGCTCACCCATCGGGTGGACGTCTTCGTCGGGGATCACGTCGGCGACATGATCGGCGCACGGGAGGGCGGCGCGCTCGCGGTGGGCGTGGCCACGGGCCCCTGCTCGGCGGAGGAGCTGCGCACGGCCGGTGCGGACGTCGTCCTGGCCCGGCTCGGCGAGTTCCCACCCTGGCTGCTGGGCGAGGACACCCGGCGGCGTTGACCGCCGCTCAGCCGCTCAGTCGATCGGGAGGTGCGGGTTGGTCCGGTAGAGGTCCGGATCGGCCTCCTCGGGGATCCGGGAGCGGACGGCGACGAGCACCCCGGCCAGCGCGACGGCGAACCCGATGGTCAGCCCGCCGCCGGCCACGGCGTTCAGCCACGTCGGCAGGTTCCTGACCCCGAAGAAGAACGGGATCACCGCGACCGCCGTGGCGAGCAGGCCGATCCCGAACAGCACGCACCCGGCCGCGACGAGCCGGTCCGCGCGGCCCGCCGCCGGCTCGTCCCGGGGTCCGACCTGCTCGGTCGGTGGCGACGTCAGCGGCACAGCCGCCAGCCTACGGGGCGCCGCCGGCGGGAGCCGCCCACGGCGGCGGCCACGGGAACCCGCGAGGGCTCCTCGGGGTGCCCGGCTCCGGGGCGGGCACCCCGCGGGCGGCGCTCAGACGACCGGCGCGCCCTCGCCCTGCTGGTGTGCGCCCCGCTCGACGTGCTCGCGGTAGTTCGCGGCTTCCTGGTCGGAAACCTCCAGACCCTCGGCCGCGCGGTTCGCCTCGGGATCGTCCGGGCCGCCGTCCGCGCCGAGCACGGCCTCGTCCCGAGCCCGGCTCCGCTCGGCCTCCTCGAAGTCCTCCGGGGTACGGAAGTCCTCGCGATCGGGATTCGCCATCGAAACGCCTCCTGCCATCGGGGGCCGGCCGTCCAGCTCGGACGGTCGGCCCAGGGTCAGGACCTGGCATGCCCGGGGTGCACCCCGGATAACACCGGGAAGGGGATCGTCACTGGTGAGGTCCGGCCGACAGCCGATCGCGACCGAAGACCCCGCGCGTGGTGCGGTCGGCGGATAGCCTGGGATTCCCTCAGCTTTCGTCGCGTTGTCCTGTCGTTACACAGAACGAGGTCGCCCGTGCCCACCGGCAAAGTCAAGTGGTTCGACGTTGACAAGGGCTTCGGCTTTCTCAGCCGTGACGACGGCGGCGACGTCTTCGTCCACAAGGCCGCGCTACCGGCAGGGGTGGAGCGGCTCAAGCCGGGCGATCGGGTGGAGTTCGGCGTCGCGGCCGGGCGGCGCGGGGACCAGGCGCTGTCGGTCCGGCTGCTGGCCGCGCCCCCGTCGGTGGCGAAGGCGGCCGCGCAGGCGGCCCGCCGCAGCCCCGACGAGCTGCACAGCATGGTCGAAGACATGATCAAGGTGTTGGACGACGTCCAGCGCGATCTGCGCCGCGGTCGCTACCCGGACCGCCGGATCGCGCAGCGGGTGGCCAAGGTCGTGCACGCCGTCGCCAATGAGCTGGAGGCGTAGGAGGCGGCGGGGCGTCAGTCCTCACGGCTCCGTCGGCGGCAGGAAGCTCACCCGGCGGCCGCAACCGGTGCACACCGCCACCTGGGCGCCGGGTTCGTCGTCGGAGGCGACGAGATGGGTCAACGGGACCGGCCCCGCGCACCAGGGGCACAGCAGCCACGGTCCGTCGACGCCGGGCGGGCCACCGGTATCCATTCGCCCACGATGCCTCATCCCGCCGCGGGCGCGGGCCACTATCGCCACATCCACTATCCGCAAACGCCCGGAGTCCGCAAACATCCACAATCGCAACACATTGTCGGCCAACCGACCCGAACGACCGCCCGGGAGCCCGCGCGTGCCGAAGACGGCCCGCGGTGCGGCAGACTGCGAACGGAGACGACGCGACCCAGAAACACCGGCGAACCCCGACCGCCGCGTGCCGCCGGACGGGAACGAGCTGGTAGCGGGTCGGGTCCGGGCCGTGCGTGGGATCGGGAGCTGAGAGGCATTCGCGTGACAAGCAGTGGGCAGCGGTCGTGATCACATCCGTAGGGTGCTGACCGTGGTCGACGACGCCGGGGGCCCGAACCCCCGCCGCACCGATCCGGGCGACCCGCTCAACCCCCACGAGCCGCGGTCCATCGGTCCCTACGCCCTCATCAGCCGCCTGGGCGTCGGCGGGATGGGCACGGTCTACCTGGCCCGCAACACCACCGGGCGGCGGGTCGCCGTCAAGGTGATCCGGCCCGACCTCGCGGCCGACGAGGAGTTCCGCCGCCGGTTCCGGGCCGAGGTGGAGGCCGCCCGGCGGGTCGCCCCCTTCTGTACCGCCGAGGTGCTCGACGCCGATCCGAACGCGCCGGCACCCTACCTGGTCACCGAGTTCATCGACGGCGTCCGGCTGGACGAGCAGGTCGAGTCCGGTCCGCTGGCCTCCTCGACCCTGACCGGCCTGGCTGTCGGGGTGGCGACCGCCCTGACCGCCATCCACAGCGCGGGGCTCGTGCACCGTGACCTCAAACCGAGCAACGTCATGCTCTCGCTGTCCGGTCCCCGGGTGATCGACTTCGGCATCGCCCAGGCGTTGGAGGGCGCGAAGGCCAAGCCGACGGCGTGGGGGTTCGGCTCGGCCGGCTGGATGGCGCCCGAGCAGGTGCACGGCCAGCCGATCGGACCCGAGGCGGACGTGTTCGCGTGGGGCATCCTCATCGCCTACGCCGGCACCGGCCGGCACCCCTTCGGCGACGGCTCGGATATCGACCTCGGCATGCGCATCGTGGGCTCCGCCCCGGATCTGCGTGGCCTGCGGGAGCCGCTGGTCGGGCTGGTCAGCGCCGCCCTGGCGAAGCATCCCGACGACCGGCCGAGCGCCCGGGAGCTGCTGCTGCGGCTCGTCGCGCAGCCGCCGGCCCGCGGTGGCCCCGCCATCGGGCCGGCGATAGGCCAGGTCGAGGAGCTGCTCAACCGCACCGGCGAGGTGCCCCGCCCGGCGCCGACGCGGGTGGGCCCGGTGACCTCGGCCCCCGCCCGCCGCCCGCCCCGGGACGGCGCCCCCGCGGTGAGGCCCGACGTGGCCGGCCCACCGGGCCGCGCGCCCGCCGCAGACCGGGCCCCGGGCGCCCACGGGCCCAGCCCGACGCCGGCGATGGGTGGCCCGCCGAACGGCGGCCGGCCGCGGGGCGCCCCCTACCCGGCGACCGCCGGCCCCCCCGGTGGTCGCGGGCCGGGAGCCGCGCCAGGCGCTCCACCGGACGGGCGCCAGCCGGACGGGCGCCAGCCGGGCGGGCGGCCGCGCGGGTCGGCGCCGGGCACGCCCGCGGCCCGGTGGGCCGGTCCTGGCGGTCAGCGAGCACCCGGTCAGGCCCCGGGACCCGGGCCGCAGCCGGCGCGGATGGCCGAGCCGAGCCGCACGCCGGAGCCGACCCGGACGCCCGGCCCGCCGCGAATGTCGGAAACGCCGCGAATGTCGGAACCACCCCGGTCCTCGGAGTCGGCACGGATGGCGGGGCCGGCCCGGATCGCGGGGCCGGCACGGATGTCGGAGCCGGCACGGATGTCGGAGCCGGCACGAGTGCCGGGTCCCACGCCGATGCCCGGCGCCGCAGACACCCCCTATCCGCCCTATCCGCAGTCCCGGCCCCGGCGCGGACCGGACCGCCGGCAGCTCGCACTGATCATCGGAATCGTCGTGGCGGCGCTGATCGCCATCGTGGTCGTGGTCAGCCTGCCGAGCCGCAACGGCGGCAGGACTGACTCTGGCCGGCCGCCTGGCTCCGCCGGGACGGTGGCGGGCGGTGCGTCGGTCACCCCGAGTCCCACCGCGGGGCTTGGCCTGCCGGCGACGGACGGCCGGCTGGAGTTCGTCGTGGCGGGCGTCGACTGCTCGAAGACCCGGCTAGGCGACGGGATCCTCGCACTGCGCGCGGACGGCAGGTTCTGCCTGGCCCGGGTGACGGTGCGCAACACCGGTGACACCTCCGCGGCGTTGGACAACACCACCGAGCTGCTCTGGGACGATCACGGCGACCGTCACGAGGCGAACTTCCTCGCCCGCTTCAAGCTGGACGAGAACCTGTGGGACTCCATCAACCCCGGCGAGACCAAGCGCGGCACCCTGGTCTTCGACGTCCCCCGCGATGCGCAGCCGCAGGAACTCGAGCTCCACGAGAGTTCGCAGAGCGCCGGGGCCCACATCCCGGTCCGCTGACGGCGGCCGGCCGCCGTCAGTCGACGCTCGGCGGCGTCTCCCCGGCGCCCGCCAGCGCCGCGTAGGCCGGCACCGGCACCGGCAGCTCGCCGTTGCGGGAATCCGGCCTGAAGCCGGCCAGGATGATCTCCAGGGAGCGCCGCCAGGACCCCGGCGCGACTCGCTCGGTGAGGTCCACGACCAGCCGTAGCGACCGCATCAGGACCAGCAGGTCCGCCAGCACCACGTCGCTGCGGACCGTGCCCGCCCGCTGGGCCGCGGCGAGCATCGCCGCCACCGACGGGACGACCTCGGCGATCATGCGCTCCGCGGTGCGCCCGCTCCACAGCCGCTGCGCCAGGAAGGCTCCATGGCAGGGGTCGGCCGCCAGCACCCGTACCACGAAGCAATGCAGCGCGCTTGCCGGTGGTTCCGTCGCGGCCACCTCCACGGCGAGTTCGCGGATGTCGTCGACGGTCGACCGCAGAATCGCCTCGATGAGCGCGTCCTTGTTCGGAAAACGTCGGTAGAGGGTGCCCATGCCGACTCCGGCGCGGCGGGCGATCTCCTCGACGCCGACGTCGTTTCCGCGCTCGACGAACAGCTCCCGGGCGGCGGTGAGGATGCGGGCACGGTTCAGTTCGGCGTCGCGGCGTAAGGGCCGGGATGGCACAGCCGAGGATCGCGGCGACGCGGACGGGACGGCAACCACGTGCTACCCGCGGGGATGGGACGGCATCGGGGCGGCGACCTGCGCCAGCAGTCTGAGCATGGCAGCACACTGTAGGGGATTGACTGGCTACGTTGCGATGTTTCGCGCTAAGAACTGCCCTTTCCGGGTTGTACCAACCACCAGGACACCACGATCGACCGCTAACGTGACTCTCTGCCCGGACGGGCGTCAAGCGGGCGGAGGCGTTCTTCCCGCGGACCCGGGGCGTCGAGGTGGGCGGGGCGTCGAGGTGGGGAGTCAGGTGCGGACAAGCGCTGTCGGTGCGGTCCCGCGCCGCCGGGTCGGGCGGGCGGCATCGGTTGGACGGGCAGGATCGGTTGGACGGGCAGGATCGGCCGGGCGGATCAGGTACGGCGGGCTCGTGTTGCTGCTCGCGGTGGCCACCGCGCTGGTCGCCTGCGACAGCCGCGGCGACCAGACCGGCGCGGCGGATCCGGGCGCGGCGAGCGCGGCAGGCGCCGCAGGCGCGACCTCCCGGGGCGCCGCGGGCTCGGCGCTCGCGCTGCTCGCCACCCTGCCGGTCCGCGCCGAGGACAACTCGCCGAAGTACCAGCGCGACGAGTTCGGCACCCCCTGGTCCGACGTCGACCACAACGGCTGCGACACCCGCAACGACATCCTGCGCCGAGACCTGCGCAGCACCACCGTGCGGCGGTCCGACGGCTGCACGGTGCTGACCGGCGAGCTCACCGATCCGTACACGACCCGGATCATCCGTTTCGACCGCTCCCGCAACGCCTCCGCCGTGCAGATCGACCATGTCGTGCCGCTGGCCGACGCCTGGCGGACCGGCGCACTGAACTGGACCGATGCACAGCGCCTGCAGTTCGCGAACGACCCGGAGAACCTGCTCGCGGTGGACGGCCCGACGAACCAGCGCAAGAGCGACCACGATGCGGCCGAATGGCTGCCGCCCAGCCCTGGCGAGCAGTGCCCGTACATCGCCCGCCAGGTGGGGCTGAAGTCCCGCTATCACCTGTGGGTGGTGGCGGCGGAGGCCCAGGCGATGCGGGCGGTGCTCCAGAAGTGCTCCGCCCAGCCGGCGCTCGGCACCACCGCGGCGCACTGACCGCCACGATCAGCCGTCCACTTCACGACAGTCGCCCGCCTGACCCCACCCCCCGAGGGTGCACTCAGTGGTGTGGCCGCAGGGGCGTCCCAGGGGCGTGAGTGGTTGCTGTGCGACTGGGAATGGCTGCTTTGGGCCAGTTTCTCGGTGCCGGGGCAGCCTGGACGGGGTGGTCGCCTCGGGGTGGCAAAGTTCGCCCCCCACCCCGCCCCCCTCACCCACCCACCCGACAGGCCACCGTGGGGGGCTCGGGGGGGCTCGGCCCCCCCGGCAAAATAAAGGAAGCCCCTACCGGCGCAGCATGCTCCGGTAGGGGCTGACGTGGGCGAGGGGGGAGTTGAACCCCCACGTCCGCTAGGACACACGGACCTGAACCGTGCGCGTCTGCCATTCCGCCACTCGCCCGAGTGGGACTATCTCTTAACCAGGGGACACGCTATCACGCCGGAGATGTCCACTGCGCCGGGGGGTCGCCCACCGCGGTGGACCTGTCAAGCGGCCGAGCCGTGGGGCGTCCGCGCCCGGGGGCATACGATCTCACAGACCGGGAGAAGGGAGGTCGAGCATGGGCGTGCTACAACGCTTCGAACGGCGCCTGGGCGGCCTCGTCGAGGGTGCGTTCGCCAAGGTGTTCAAGGGCGGGGTCGAGCCCGTGGAGATCGCCAGCGCGCTGGCCCGGGAGACCGACGACCGGCGGGCGGTCAGTTCCAACCGCGTGCTGGTGCCCAACGAGTTCGCGGTGGAGCTCGCCACCGGCGACTTCGCCCGGCTCTCCCCATATGACCGGGCGCTGTGCGACGAGCTGGCCGAGATGGTCCGCGAGCATGCGGCCGAGCAGCGGTACACCTTCGTCGGCCCGGTCTCCGTCCGGATGTCCGAGGCGGCCGACCTCGACGTCGGCGTCTTCCGGATCCGCAGCAGCGTGGCGGCGGCGGACCCGGGGGTCGTCAGCGGGCGCCGCGGCCGTCCGCGCCCGAGTGCGCCCGGCACCCCCCATCTACTGATCACGACGAAGGCCCCGGGTGGGACGGGTGGCGGCGGGGAGCGGGAGTACCCGCTGGACGCCGAGACCACCGTCATCGGGCGCAGCGTCGAGTGCGACATCCGGCTGAACGACACCGGGGTGTCCCGGCGGCACGGGGAGATCCGCCGGCTGCCGGACGGGCAGTTCCTTTACGTCGACGCCGGCTCGACGAACGGCAGCCTCGTCAACGGCCGCGCGGCCACCCAGGTCAAGCTCGTCAGCGGGGATCGGATCGAGCTCGGCACCGCGACCATCGTCTTCCACCGTGAGGACGGCCGGGGCAGCGCCGCGGGCCGGTCGCCCTCCCGGGCCACCCCTCCGCCGGAGCGGGTCGGGCATCGGACGACGGCCCCGCCGGACCGGCGCTCCACGCCCCCGCCGGACGACCCGTACCGGCGTGGCTCGACCCCGCGCGGCGGCCAGCCCTACCCGACGGATCCCTACCGGGAGCGCCCCGCCCGGGCAGGCAGCGACCCCGGCTACCGCGGCCACGGCCCGGGCTCGGATGTCGGCCGGGCCCGTGACCAGGCTCGTCCGGCCCGCCGCGAACCCGGCCCCCGGGACCCGGGCCGCGACGCCGGGCCGGAGCGCGCGGTGCCGGAGCGCGGCGGGCGCGACCCGTATCGCCGCGATCCGCGGGACCGCCGCGACGACGGTCCCCGCCGGCCGGACCCTTACGGGGAGGACGCCACCGACCGCTACCGCGAGCCGGCCCGACCCGCCCGCGGCGCGGCGGGGCCCGACAGCGGCCTCGAACCGCTGGACGACGTGTACGACGCGCAGACGTACCTGCCGGGCCAGCTCGACCCCCCGGCGGGCGGCGACGGTGGGCGCGGGCGGTCGCGGTCGGATCGGGGCTGGTAGCGGCCGATGGATCCGACCGAGCCCAGCGAACTCGTCCTGCTGATCGTCAAGATCGGCTTTCTTGCCCTGCTGTGGGGATTCGTCCTGGTCGCCGTGCGCGCCGTCCGGCTGGACATGTTCGGCCCGACGAAGCGCCAGCAGCGGCGCGAGCCACCCCCGATGGCACGGCCGACACCCCCCCGGACTCCACCTCAACCAGCACGCAAGCCACAGTCTCCGAGCAAACTCGTGGTAACCAAGGGGCACTTGGCAGGCACAACGATTCCCCTAGGATCGTCACCTGTCACCATCGGACGGGCACAGGACTCGACTCTGGTCCTCGAGGATGACTTCGCATCAGGTCGGCATGCGAGACTCGTGCCCCACGACGGACAGTGGTTCGTCGAGGACCTCGGCTCGACCAATGGCACATTCCTCAACCGTTCGAAGGTGACCAGTCCCATGCCGGTACCTCTCGGCGCGCCGGTCAGGATCGGGAAGACGGTCCTGGAGCTCCACCGGTGAGCCTCAGGCTTCACTTCGCCGTTCGCTCGGATGTCGGGCACGTACGGGAAGGAAACGAAGACTCCGCCTACGCCGGGCAGCGCCTGCTGGCGGTGGCCGACGGCATGGGCGGGCACGCCGCGGGCGAGGTCGCCAGCTCCATGGTGATCTCCCGGCTGGCCGACCTCGACGACGACATCGACAGCGACGACCTCGTGACAGAGCTGAACGAGGCCGTCCGCGACGCCAACCGTCAGTTGCGCGAGATGTCGCTGGAGAACAGCGCCCTGGACGGCATGGGCACCACGGTGACCGCGGTGCTCTCCTCCGGAGACATGCTCGGGGTGCTGCATGTCGGGGACTCGCGGGCCTACCTGCTGCGCGAGGGCATCCTCAGCCAGGTCACCCACGATCACACGCTGGTACAGGACCTCGTCGACCAGGGCCGGATCACCCCCGAGCAGGCGAACACGCACCCCCAGNGCTCCCTGCTGATGCGTGCGCTGGACGGCCGCGAGGTCGAGCCCGATCTGTCGGTGCGCCAGGCTCGGGACGGGGATCGCTACCTGCTGTGCACCGACGGCCTGTCGGGGGTGGTCAGCGAGGAGACGATCCTGGAGACGCTGCTGCTGCCCACCCCGCAGGACGCGGTGGACCAGCTCGTCGATCTGGCGCTCAAGGGCGGCGGTCCGGACAACATCACGGTCGTCGTCGCCGACATCTCCGAGGACCGTGGAGAGAGCCGGCCCTACCCGCTGGTCGCCGGTGCCGCGGCGGAGAAGCGGGTGGTGCCCGGGGCCGCGTCCGCGCGCAGCGGGCCCGACCCGCGCTACCCGGACGCCGAATCCGCGGCGGCCAAGGCGGCCCGGATCGGCCGGTCGGGTTTCCACCGCCGAGACCGCCAGGAGCAGGCCAGCGACCGCGGCGACGGCGAGAGCGACGATGCGGACGGGGAGGGGGACGCCCGACGCCGCTCGGGTCGGCGGATCCTGTTCGTCTCCACCGTCGTGTTCGTCCTCGTCGTCGCGGGGGCCGCGGCGGGGTGGACCTACGTGCGCGGCCAGTACTACGTCGGCGTCGACGAGAACGGGCGGGTGGCCCTGTTCCAGGGGGTGAAGGGCAGCATCGCCGGCGTCCATCTCTCGTCGAAGGTCTCGCACGGCCCGCTGCTGTCCGAGTTCACCCCGGCCGATCAGGACGATGTGCGCCGCGGCATCCCGGCCAACAGCCGGGACGAGGGGAAGCAGATCATCGCCCGGCTGCACACGCCGAGCCCGACGCGGCCGGCGGTCACCGCGGCGCCCAGTCCGTCCCCGACCAACCGTCCCAAGTCCCCGTCGCTGGACCCCGCCGGTCTGGTGCCTGCGGCGTGCCAAACCGCGATCCCCGTCGGCGTCGCCGTTCCAGGCTGCCCGAGCACGCCCGTACCCACCACGTCACCGTGACCTCAGGCCAGCGATGACCCGCCCGCCGATACCCCTTCCTCCGCTNCGCAGGCCGAGGTCGGCGGACCTCACCGCGACGTTCGCCGGCCTGCCGCTGCCACAGGGCACCGACCTGCCGCCGTACCGCCGCCGTGAGCTCGTCCTGCTGGTCTTCGCCGGGGTGCTGGCGACCAGCGCGCTGGCCGCACTGACCTTCGCCGACATCGGCGAGCTCTCGCTCGGCATCTTCTCGATCGGCCTGGGCTTCTTCTGCCTGTGGGCGCTGGCGCACCTCGCGGTCCGCCGGTTCGCGCCGGCCGCCGATCCGGTGCTACTGCCGGTCGTCGTCGCCCTCAACGGCCTCGGCCTGGTCATGATCTATCGACTGGACCTGGCCAAGAGCCAGGCGGCCAAGCAGGCCGGCACCCACATCCCGCCCAGCGCCGCGCAGGTGCAGCTCGTCTGGACGCTGCTGGCGGTCATCGTCTTCGTCCTGGTGCTGGCGCTGGTGCGCGACCATCGCAACCTTGCCCGCTATGCCTACACGGCCGGACTGGTCGGCATCGTCGGCCTGCTGCTGCCCATCGTGCCGGGCATCGGCACCTCCATCAACGGCGCCCGGCTCTGGTTGCGGGTCGGGCCGTTCTCGTTCCAGCCCAGCGAGGTCTCGAAGATCATCATTCTGATCTTCTTCGCCGGCTACCTGGAGAACAAGCGGGACGTGCTGTCCCTGGCGTCGCGGTCCGTGCTCGGGGTGAAGCTGCCGCGCGCCCGCGACCTCGGACCGGTCCTGATGGCGTGGCTGGCGAGCCTCGGCATCCTGGTCGTGCAGAACGACCTCGGCTCCTCACTGCTGTTCTTCGGCATGTTCATGGTCGTGCTCTACGTGGCCACCGAGCGGGCGTCGTGGTTCCTGATCGGGTTCGTGCTGTTCATGATCGGTGCCGTGCTCGCGCACAGCATGTTCAGCCACGTCCAGGTCCGCGTCGACGGCTGGTTGCACGCCTTCGACGGCGACAACCCGTCGAGCACCTCCTACCAGCTCGTGCAGGGTCTGTACGGCTTTGCGGCCGGCGGGATGACCGGCACCGGCCTCGGCGAGGNCCATCCGCAGAAGGTGCCGTTCGCCAACACCGACTTCATCATGGCCAGCCTCGGCGAGGAGCTGGGACTCACCGGGGTGATGGCCATCCTGACGATGTACGCGCTGATCGTGCTGCGTGGCATGCGCGCCGCCCTCGGGGCGAAGGACCCCTTCGGCAAGCTGCTGGCGACCGGGCTGTCGTTCACCCTGGCGCTCCAGGTGTTCGTGCAGGTCGGCGGGGTGATGCGACTCATCCCACTGACCGGGCTCACCCTGCCGTTCGTCTCCTATGGTGGGTCGTCCATCGTGGCCAACGCCGCGATCATCGCGTTGCTGTTGCGGGTCAGCGACAGCGCACGCCGTGCGCCCGAGCCGGCGTCGGACGCCCCGCTGTTCGATCCGGGCGCGGTCGCCGACAGCCCCACCCAGGTGGTGAAGACGACATGAACCGCCCGGTGCGCAAGGTCGCCGTCGCCTGTCTGGTCCTGTTCGCCGCGCTGCTGGTGAACGCCAACTGGCTGCAGGTCGGCGAGGCCAGTGACCTCAAGACCCAACCGACCAACGGCCGCCAGATCACCGAACGGCTCGAACGCGAACGCGGGACGATCCTGGCGGGAGACGTGGAGATCGCCCGGTCGACTCCGTCGAACGACCAGTACAAGTTCCAGCGGCAGTACCCGGCCGGGACGCTCTACTCCGACATCACGGGCTACTACACGCTGTTCACCGCCGCCGGGCTGGAGCGCTCCCAGGACGTGTTCCTCTCCGGCGACGACGACCGGCTGCTGGCCAGCCGGGTGACCGGGCTTTTCACCAACAAGCAGCGCCGCGGCGGCTCCGTGGTCACCACGATCCTGCCCGCGGTCCAGCAGGCCGCCGCGCAGGCGCTGGGCAACCGTAAGGGCGCCGTGGTCGCGTTGGACCCGTCCACCGGCGCCATCCTGGCGATGGTGACCAGCCCGTCCTACGACCCGAGCCCGCTGGNCAGCCACACCGAGAAGACGGCGACGGGCGCCTACGGGGTGCTCTCCGGCGACCCGGCCCAGCCGCTGCTGAACCGGGCGACGCAGCAGACCTATCCACCGGGTTCGACGTTCAAGCTCATCACCGCCGCGGCGGCGCTGTCGCACGGCCGCCACCCGGACGACCGCGTGCCGGCGCCCGACGAGCTCGCGTTGCCGCTGAGCACGGTGCGGCTGCCGAACTTCGGCGGCGAGCGGTGCGGCGACGGTGAGACCGATACCCTCACCCACGCGCTGACAATCTCCTGTAACACCGCCTTCGCGCAGCTCGGCATCAATCTCGGCGCCGAGACGCTGCGCCAGCAGGCCGAGGCGTTCGGCCTGAACTCGACCTTCCCCGACTTCCCGTTGCAGCAGGCCCGCAGCGTGTTCCCGACCAAGCTCGACGGCGCGCAGACGGCGCAGTCGGCGATCGGCCAGTACAACGTCCGGGTCACGCCCCTACAGATGGCGGAGGTGGTCGCGGCGATCGCCAACGGTGGCACCGAGATGAAGCCCTACCTCGTCTCCGAGCTGCGCGGCCCGGACAAGAAGACGATCAGCCGGACCGATCCCAAGGAACTCGGCAAGCCGGTGAGCAGCGACGTCGCCGCCGAACTCACGACCATGATGGAGAGCGTGGTGACGTCGGGAACGGGCCGCAAGGCGCGCATCGACGGCGTCTCCGTCGCAGGGAAGACCGGAACCGCGGAACACGGCACGGGCGAGCTGCCGCACGCCTGGTTCGTCGNGTTCGCCCCGTCAGACGCGCCGAAGGTGGCGGTCGCCGTCATCGTCGAGGACGGCGGGGGTGAGGTCGGCACCGGTGGTGCCATTGCCGCCCCCGTCGCGAAACAGGTCATGCAGGCCGCATTGGACACACCATGAACAACTCGCCGGGTAACCCCACCTCACCGTCGCAGCCGTTCGCGGGCGCCGCCTCGCCGAACACCGTCCTGGACAACCGCTACCGGCTCGACGGCCGGATCGCCGCGGGCGGCATGGGCGAGGTCTGGCGGGGCCTCGACCAGACCCTCGGCCGCCCCGTCGCGGTGAAACTGCTGCGCCCGGAGTACGCCAGCGACGAGTCGTTCCTGGTGCGCTTCCGCGGCGAGGCCCGCCACGCCGCCCGGCTGTCGCACCCCGGGGTCGCCTCGGTCTACGACTATGGCGAGGTCGCCACCGCGGACGACTACCCCACCGCCTACCTGGTGATGGAGCTGGTGGAGGGCGAGCCGCTGTCGGCCGCGCTGCACCGGGAGAAGCGGCTGTCGCCCGAACGGATGCTGGACATCCTCGGCCAGGCCGCCGACGCGCTGCAGGCCGCCCACGCCCTCGGCGTCGTCCACCGCGACGTCAAGCCCGGCAACCTGCTGCTGCGCCCGGACGGCGCGGTCAAGGTCACCGACTTCGGCATCGCCCGCGCGGTGGACGCCGCCCCGCTGACCGCCACCGGCATCATGATGGGCACGGCGTACTACGTCTCACCCGAGCAGGCGTCGGGGCGACCGGTGACGCCGGCCAGCGACGTCTACTCCCTCGGCGTCGTCGCGTACGAGTGCCTCGCCGGCCGGCGGCCCTTCGACGACCGCAACCCGATCGTCGTGGTCATGGCCCACCAGCAGGACACCCCGCCCCCGCTACCCGCCGACATCCCCTACCAGGTGCGAGCCCTGGTCGAGTCGGCCATGGCCAAGGACCCGGCGCGCCGGCCCAGTTCCGCGGGCGCGTTCGCCCGTTCCGCCGCGGGCATCCGGCGCAGCCTGTGGAGCCCGGACACCGGTCGCTGGCCGGGTCCGGGCGACACGCCGGACGCGACCGCGCGCCACCCCGGCCCAGGCCCGGGCCTGCCCCCCTCGGGGCCCGCCGGCCGCCGGCCCACCTCCCGCAACCGGCCGCCCTCCTGGGTCACTCCCCCACCGCCGACCATGGGGCGGACCAGCGGGCCGGGCCGGACCGGCGCCGGGTCGGACCACACCCAGGCCGTGCCCGGCGGTCCGGCCGGCCCCCCGCACGGCGCCGCCGAGCTGCCCGCGACGGCGATGCACAGCCCGTCGTTCGGTCCCGACACGGGATACCCCGGCTATCGCGGCGAGCAGACCGCCTACGGTGCCGAGACCGCCTACGGGGAGCAGGGCTACGGGGAGCAGGGCTATCGGGCGGGCGACCGCGGCGACAGCCGCGACCCGGGCACGCTCTACCGACCGGGTCCCCCGTCGTGGTCCCGCCCACCGGGCGGCCCGGCAGGCCCCGGCGAGCCGGACGCGGCCCGGCCAGGGCGGGCGGCCCGGCGCCGATCCGGTCCGGCGGCCCGGCGGCCGATGCCACTACCGGTCCTGATCATTCTTTTGGTCCTGACGGTCGCCATCACCGCCTTCNTGACCAACAAGCTGTTCTCCAGCAAGGGCTCCGAATCGAACTCGGCGGCCGCACCACCAGGTGTGGTGTACGCGCACGCATTCGGTGATGAAATCGTCAGCGGCAACGCCGGGTCGGCGCTCTCCGACGCGGGAGGGGCGACGGCAGGGGAGTATTGGTGACCGACGCGACGGAGATGTACACGCCCGACGCGGCGCCGCAGCTCATCGGTGGCCGCTACGAGCTGGGCGCAGGCATCGGCTACGGCGGGATGGCCGAGGTCTTCCGCGGCCGCGACATCCGACTCGGGCGCGAGGTCGCGATCAAGACGCTGCGTTCGGACCTCGCCCGCGACCCCACCTTCCTCGCCCGGTTCCGGCGCGAGGCGCAGTCCTCGGCCGCCCTGAACCATCCGGCGATCGTCTCGGTGTACGACACCGGCGAGGACGTCATCAACGGCAACCACATCCCGTACATCGTCATGGAGTTCATCGAGGGCCGGACTCTGCGCGACGCGCTGCAGGCCGAGGGCCGGTTCACCGAGCGCCGCGCCATGGAGATCACCTCCGACGTCTGCGCCGCGCTGGACTACAGCCACCGGATGGGGATCATCCACCGGGACATCAAGCCGGCGAACGTGATGCTCAGCCCGGACGGTTCGGTCAAGGTGATGGACTTCGGCATCGCCCGCGCCACCACCGCGACGTCCTCGACGATGACGGCGACGGCGGCCGTGATCGGCACCGCCCAGTACCTGTCCCCGGAGCAGGCCCGCGGCGCCCGCGTCGACGCCCGCAGCGACGTCTACACCACCGGGGTGCTGCTCTACGAGCTGCTCACCGGCTCCCCGCCGTTCCGCGGGGACAACCCGGTGGCGGTCGCCTACCAGCACGTCCGGGAGGATCCGGACCCGCCGTCCGCACACGACCGCGACATCTCCCCCGAGGCCGACGCGATCGTGCTGAAGGCGATGGAGAAGGACCCGGACGACCGCTACCTCACCGCGGGTGAGATGCGCGACGATCTGGAACGGGCGTTGGCGGGACGCCGGGTGCAGGCCATGATGGGAGGCGGTGGCGCCAGCGGTGCCGCCACCACCCTCGGCCCCGCCGCCACCGCCGGCACCGCGCTGCTCGGCCGGGGCGACCGGGCGGGCTACCCGACCCGGGACCGCTACCCCGACGACCGCTACGGCGACGAGGCGACCTCCTACCGCGACGATTCCTACGACGACGGCCGGTTCGGCACCGGTCCGTTCGACCGGTACGACGTCACCGGCGCCATCGATCGCCGGGCGGTGCCGGACCAGCAGCGGTCCCAGACGTTGAAGTACGTCCTCGCCGGCCTGAGCATCGTCGTCGTGTTCGTTGCGGTGGTCCTGCTCGCGACCACCTTCCTCGGCGGCGGCGACGGCAACCAGGCGGCCAAGTCGTTCACCGTACCGAGCGGCCTCACCGGCCAGAACGAGCAGCAGGCCAAGGCCCGGCTCCAGAGCGCCGGTTTCACCGGGCGCGTGGAGATCACCTCAGTCGATGCGCCGGACATGGCCGGCCGGGTCACCAAGGTCGACCCGGCCGAGGGCAAGCAGGTCGACATCAACGGCGTGATCACGCTGTCGATCGGCAAGGCCGCCGGCGACGTCACAATCCCGGCCGACCTCGTCGGCAAGTCGCAGGCGACCGCGGAGGCGGAGCTGCGCGGGCTCGGCCTGGTGCCGAGCTCGGTGCCCTACGCGAACGCGACCAGCCACAAGCCCGGCACTGTCGACAGCACCGACCCGCAGGTGGGCTCCGCCGTCAGGCCCGGCGCCACCGTCACCCTGAACGTGGTCAGCTCCAACGTCAACGTGCCCGACGTGCGCAACCGCTCCTACGAGAACGCCGTCGCCGAGCTCGGCCGCTACGGCCTGCAGGCGACCCAGCAGTCGGTGGCGAACAACAACGTGGCCCCCGGCACCGTGGTCGACCAGCAGCCCTCCGGAGGGAACGTCCCGCGGGGATCGACGGTCCAGCTCTCGGTCGCCGCGCAGATCCAGACCACCCCGCCGCCGAGCCCCACCCAGACCCCGCCGACCGACCAGCAGCCGACCGAGCAGCCGGACACCACCAGCCCGAGCCCGGCGGCCACCCAGACCCAGCCGAACCCGACCCCGAGCCGCACAGGCCTGCTCGGCCTGTCCGCCGGCAACGGCGGGGCGGCCAACCGCGGCGGGGGCGCCGCAGGCACCGGCGCCGGCCCGGGTGGCGGCGCGGCGCAGAACGGGAACGGGTGAGCTCGATGATCGAACTCGCCCCGAACTCGCCGGAGGTGGCGTGCTGATGCGGATCCTGGTGGTCGACAACTACGACTCGTTCGTCTTCAACCTCGTCCAGTACCTCGGCCAGCTCGACACCGAGTGCGTGGTGCGCCGCAACGACGAGATCACGCCGGCGGAACTCGGCGACCTCGGCGTCGACGGCGTGCTGCTGTCCCCGGGGCCGGGCACGCCCGAGGCGGCCGGAGTGAGCATCCCGATGGTGCGCGAGTGCGCCCGGCGCGGCACCCCCCTGCTCGGGGTGTGCCTGGGGCACCAGGCGATCGGCGTCGCGTTCGGGGCGACGGTCGACCGCGCGCCGGAGCTGCTGCACGGCAAGACCTCCCAGGTCCACCACGACCGCGTCGGCGTCCTCGCGGACCTGCCGTCGCCGTTCATCGCGACCCGCTACCACTCGCTCGCCGTGGAGGAGAGCACCCTGCCGGCCGAGATCGAGGTGACCGGCCGGACCGACAGCGGCGTGGTGATGTCGCTGCGCCACCGCGAGCTGCCGCTCGAGGGCGTGCAGTTCCACCCCGAGTCGGTGCTGACCCAGGGCGGCCACCTGATCCTCGCCCGCTGGCTCGATCAGTGCGGCGACGGTGGCGCCGCACGCCGGCTGGCACCCGAGCTGTCCGCCGAGGTGGAGACGCTGCGGGCTGCCGCCTTCGCCTGAGCCGGCCGGTAGGTCGCCGTGTGCGGGTGTGGGTTCCGCGGAACCTCGCTGTCGGGTCCCGGTCCCGGTCCGGGTCCGGGTCCGGGCCGGGGTCCGGCATCGGCGCCGGGCCGGTTCGGGTTCCGCCGAACACCGTGACCGTCTTTCGGTGTGCCGGCTCGTCTGTCGGCTTGTGTCAGCTCGTCTGTCGGCTTTGGTTTCACGCCGAGGTTTTGGGTCCGTGGTTGCGGGGTGGGCGGCCCCACCCCAGTTGATCTTGGTTGGGTTCCTGTCGGTGGTGGGTGGGACGATGCTCGGGTCCGATGACCGACGACACCCCTGGCCCGGTGATCATGATGAGTGCGGTTCCCGCGTTCCCTCTGCCCCCCGCTGCGTCTGCTTCGTCTGCCGTGTCTGCCCTGGTGGGGGTGGATGTGGAGACTGCTTCGTTGGGGGAGGTGGAGGAGGTGGTGTGCCGATGGGCGGGGCGGATCGCGGCGGCGACGTGTGGCTGGTTGGTGGCGTTGGCCGCGTTCGATCGGCGTGAGGGCTGGTCGGGGATCGGGATGGGATCGTGCGCGCACTGGTTGGCGTGGCGGTGTGGTCTTGGTCTGCGCACGGCCCGGGAGTACGTGGCGACCGCGCGTGCGTTGGAGGGTCTGCCGGCGATTCGGGCGGCGTTCGCGGCGGGGACGTTGTCGTATTCGAAGGTGCGGGCGGTGACCCGGGTCGCGGACGCGTCGACGGAGCAGGTGTGGTTGTCGCATGCCCGGTTCTGCACCGCGGGGCAGGTGGAACGGCTGGTGCGGTCCTACCGGCAGGCCCGAGGGGATCAGAAGGTGCGGCGGGCCTCGCGGCGGTTGTCGTGGCGGTTCGACGACGACGGCATGCTCTGCCTGCAGGCGGTCCTGTCCGCAGACGAGGGCGCCCAGCTGATCGCCGCCCTGGACGCGGCCCGGGCCAGTCTCGACGACACCACCCCCCTCGGCTCCACCGAGGCCACGACCGGCGACGCAGGGTCGGACGACGCAGGGTCGGGTGATGCCGGGTCGGGCGAGCTGCCCGCTGATGGGGAGAGTGTGGTGACCGCGCGGGATCGCCAACGCGACGCCGACGCGCTGATCGCATTGGCCGACGGTTTCCTCGACCGGTCCGCTCCCGGTCTGACGACCCCTGGTCACACCCTCACCGTGCACCTGACCACCCGCCCCACCGGCGACACTCCGACCGCCGACGCCTCCCCGGCTGTGGGCCCGCAGGACAGCGCTGCGGTCGGCGACGGAGGCTCGGGCGACGCGACGGCGGAGGGCGTCGCGGGGCTGCTGGGGGTGCCGCGGATCGGGATCGGGGCCTGGGCGCAGATCGACGGCGGGATCGGGTTGCCGCCGCAGGTCGTGGAACGCCTCGGCTGCGACGGGCTGATCCGCGCGCTGCTCACCGACCCCGAGGGCAACCCCCTGCACCTCGGCCGCCGGCAGCGCCAGCCCGGCCCGCGGCTGCGCGACGCCGTCTACGCCCGTGACCAGGGCCGCTGCCAGTACCCCGGCTGCGGACACACCCGCTGGTTGCAGATTCACCACCTGTCGTGGTGGATCCGCGGGGGTGACACCGACATCGACCGGCTGCTCCTACTCTGCTCCGCGCATCACCGCGCCATCCACGAGGACAACATCAGCCTCCGCCGGACCGACGACGGCACCGTCACCGCACACCCCTCCGACGGCCGCACCCTCACACCCGCCCCACCCGTCCTGGCCGGACCCGACCCCGCCGGCATCCTCGCCCGCGCCACCCGCCACATCGACCCCGCCGCCATCCACACCCGCGACGGCGGCCGACTCAGCTACGACGACTCCCTCCACGCCATCCTCAGCCGCACGGTCCGATAACCCACACTCTGATAACCGGCACGTCGAACCGGCACGTCGAACCGGCACGTCGAACCGGCACGTCGAACCGGCACGTCGAACCGGCACGTCGAACCGGCTCAGTCCGCCCGGCCCGCCGAGTTGCCCGGGCGGGCGAGGGTCAACGACCCGTCGTAGGCGGGCATCCTGACGTCCGCGACCTCGTCGACGCGGTAGCCCAGCCGGTAGGCGGCGACGTACTGCTGGTAGATCGCGATCTGCGGGCTGTCACGAAGCGCCGCGTGCAGGGCGGCGGCGCCGCCGATCGCGGTGATCCGGAACGGCGGTGAGAAGACCTCCCCATGCAACAGCAGCGTGTTGCCCACGCACCGGACGGCCGTCAGGGCGGTGACCCGCCGATCCATAATCGTCATCGCCTCGGCACCGCCGGCCCAGAGCGCGTTCACGACCGCCTGCACGTCCTGCTGGTGCACGACCAGGTCGTCCGGCCCCGGAGCAGGGATCCCCGCCGGATACGGACCGCGGCGGTTCTCGCGCGGCGCGTCGTCGAGCTGCACGGTCAGCGCCGGCCCGTGCACCGGCGCCAGCCCGGCGGCCTCCGCCAGTCCCGCGGCCGGCCCCTCGCCGGCTCGCAGCGACCTGCCCGGCTCCATCGTCGAGTCGGTCGCGGTCGAGTCGGTCGCGGTCGAGTCGGTCGCGACGGCTGCCACGGGCCGACGGGATTCCTCGGCCACCGCGTCGCGCCGCGCGGCGACCCGCTCCGACTCGTTCCCCACGACCTCGGCGATGCCGCCGGGCCCCAAGGCGACCGCGGCCGGGGAGTCACGCAGGCCGTCCGGATCGGCGAAGGGTCCGGCGCTGGCGGCGGCTGTCCCGGCCAGCAGGCCGAGGCAGCACACCAGCCCGATCGCCGTCAGCCGCCGAGCTCGCCGGCGCTCCGCCCGCCCGCCGACCATTCGCCCGACCCCGACCGCCCGACCTGCGCGGAACACCCGGCTCACGCTCGCCATTCGACGCCCGCTGCACGCCCAACCCACCATGGCGTCGGCCTCTCCGACGCGCCGGGCGGGCGGCGCGTCCGCATGTCGGCGGATCGTCGGTCGGCGGCGCACGGACACGCCACCAGTGGCCCGGCCAGGCGATCCGTCCGCCGCGTCGGTGGTATCGCCTCTTGCCGCAGGCTACGCGGCCGGCGACACCCGCGATGCCACGTCGCGGCGATCGCCGGGCTCCGGTCGCCGGGAGAGAATCCCGCACGTCGGTACGCAGCCGGTGTGTCCACAGTCCCGCCGTCTAACCTGTTGCCCGCCGTCTAACCTGCTGCCCGCCGTTTACCTGCTGCCCGCCGTCTAACCTGTTGCCCAGCGCGGGACCGCCACCCGCCGAACCGGGAGGGCGGCGGCGGTCGCCGCTCGTCCACGCACGGCCAGCCGAGGAGTCCCGCAGTGCCCGAGTCACGACGTCGCAAGCCGAAGAAGCCGACGCCGAGCGTCAACGCCAACCAGACCCGCCGCAGCAGGCCGCCGTCACCGCCCTGGTTCGGCGGGCTCATCCTGGCCTTCTTCCTCATCGGGATCGCCTACCTGCTCGTGTACTACTTCTCCAACGGCGGCGTGCTGGGAATGGAGGGGTTGGGCGGCTGGAACATCCTCATTGGGTTCGGCTTTGTCGTCATCGGTCTCGCCGTGTCGACCCAGTGGCGCTAGCCGGATATCTGTCGAGCCGGCGGTCGTTCCGGCCGGTGCCCCGGACTCGCTCGGCCGGACTTCCAGCGGTGTCATTTATCCACAACCGTTGTCCACAAGTGTGGATATCCACCCCCGCACGTCACTGACGAAAAGCGACCGCATGCGTACCGATCGTCAACTCATCGCCGGAACATCCCCCTTCGAGGCAACCATCGGGTTCTCCCGGGCTGTCCGGGTCGGTGACCGGGTGTTCGTCAGTGGTACGGGCCCCGTCTGGCCGGACGGAACGGTGGCCGCGGACGCGCAGGCGCAGGCCCGGCGCTGCTTCGAGCTCATCGGCGCCGCGCTGACGCAGGCCGGGGCGAGCCTGCACGACGTCACCCGCACCCGCATGTTCCTCACCGGCGCGCAGCACGCCGCGGCGGTGGGCGCGGTCCACCGGGAGCTGTTCGCGGCGATCCGTCCGGCCGCCACCATGGTCGTGGTCGCCGGCCTGCTCGACCAGCGTTGGGTCGTCGAGGTGGAAGCCGAGGCGACAATCGGGATTGGGTAGGGCTTCGGTTGTGTCAGCGGGCGAGGACCGCGGCACGCAGCCGGGACACGGTGCCCTCGGCGTCGTCGGCGTCGTCGGCACCGATGATCAGCCGACGGAACTCCCCGCCCGGCCGGACCTCGACGACGACCGCCGGCCGCCCCCGGTAGACGGCGGCGAAGGCCTTGCCGTCCCGGGAGCGCCACGTGCCGAGGGCGATCACGCGCGGGATTCCGGTTCCCGGCAGCCGCCAGCCGCAGAGCTCGGTGAACGGTTCCGGTGCCGGGCGGACGTCGAGGATTTCGTCGAGGGACACAGAGACATCGCCGCGTAGCGCGCCGAGCCGCTCCAACCCGCTCATGACGACCTCGACCCGCTTGTCCTTGACTTCCAGGCTTGCCACGCCCCCACGTTAGTGCCACAACCACCATCGACGCCGCGAATACGGCCGAGGCTCAGGTGGCCGAGACTCAGGTGGATGGGGACGGGCGGGCGTACGCCTCGGCGTCCTCGGCCCGGATCACGTACATCACGGCGTTGATCAACGCGAGGTGGGTGAACGCCTGCGGGAAGTTCCCGAGGTGGCGGCCGCTGTTCGGATCGATCTCCTCCGCGTAGAGGTCCAGCGGGCTGGCCAGGCTCAGCAGCCGCTCGCAGAGCTGGCGGGCCCGGGCCAGCTCGCCGATCTCGACCAGTGCCGACACCAGCCAGAACGAACAGATCAGGAAGGCGCCCTCCTCCCCGGCGACGCCGTCGTCGGTCTCCCCGGTGCGGTAGCGCAGCACCAGGCCGTCCTCGGTCAGCTCGTCGGCGATCGCGAGCACGGTCGCCTTCACGCGTTCGTCCGACGCGGGCAGGAATCCCAGCAGCGGGATCAGCAGCAGCGAGGCGTCCAGCGCCTTCGACCCGTAGTACTGGGTGAACACGCCGCGGTGGTCGACGCCGGAGTCACAGACCTCCGCGTGGATCTCCTCGGCAATCGCCTTCCACCGCACGGCTGTCTTCGCGTCGCCGCGCATCTGCGCAAGCCGGCGGCCGCGGTCCAGCGCCACCCAGCACATCATCTTCGACACGGTGAAGTGCTGCGGCGCCCCGCGAACCTCCCACATCCCGCGGTCGGGCTCCTGCCAGTGCGCCGCGGCGGCCTCGACGAGACGCACCAGCACTGGCCACAACCGCTCGGAGAGATAGTCGCGTGACTTGGTGTGCAGGTAGACCGAGTCCAGCACGACACCCCACACGTCGTGCTGGCGTTGCAGCGCGGCGGCGTTGCCGACCCGGACCGGCGAGGCCCCCTCGTAGCCGGAAAGGTGACCGAGGATCTCCTCGTCGATCCTCGGTTCACCGCCGACCCGGTACATCACCTGGATGTCCTCCTCGTGCTCCGCGACGTCGGCGATGAACGAGAAGAAGTCGTTGGCCTCGTAGTCCAGGCCCAGGGTGTACAGGCCCCACAGCGCGAAGGTGGAGTCCCGCAGCCAGCTGTACCGGTAGTCCCAGTTCCGCTCGCCGCGTGGCGTCTCCGGCAGCGAGGTGGTGGCTGCGGCCAGCAGTGCGCCGGTCGGCGCGTAGGTCAGCCCCTTCAGGGCCAGGGCGCTGCGCTGCAGGTGACGCCGCCAGGGATGGTCGGGGAACATCCCGCGCGAGAGCCACTGCCGCCAGAACTCGGTCGTGCGGTCCACCGCGCCACAGGCCTGCTGGTAGGTATCCGGCAGCAGCGGCTCCTCAGGGCGCCAGGTCAGGGCGACGAACGCCGTGTCGCCCTCCCGCAGGGAGGTGCGGGCCAGGGCGCGCCGACCATCGAAGCCCAGCCGGAGGTCGGTGCGCAGCCGCAGGGTGATGTTGCTTCCGCTGTTGGAGATCACCCCGGAGGAGTAGTCGTCCTCCTCGTACTCCCAGGACTCCGCCTGGCGGCCGTAGTCGAAGTTCGGCTCGCAGACGAGGCTGAGGTCGACCGAGCCGTGCTCGCAGCGGGCGAGGCGCAGCAGCACGTGGTCGGCGTCCCAGTCGCTGGGGGTCCGCCGGTGGGTGTTGGAACGCTTGTGGGTGCGATGCCAGCGGCCGACGACCAGGCAGTCGGTGACGATGAGCCAGCCGTTCGGCGTCTGCCAGGTCGTCTCCAGAATGTTCGTCCCGGGCAGGTAGCGGCGCCCGGCCGGGATCTGCGTGCGGTCGGGGCCGAACCGGAAGCCACCCGCCGAGCGGTCCAGCACCGAGCCGAAGACGCTGGGCGCGTCCGGCCGCGGCACGCACATCCACTCGACGTTCCCGCTGGGGGCCACCAGGCACGTCGTCTCGCAGTCGGACAGGAATCCGTACTCGGCGATCGGCGGGAACGGACTGCCCCCGCTGCGTCGCACCGGCGAATGTGCCACCCGTACCCCCTGATCACGATCTGCCACGGCATCTCTCACGCCATCGCCACCTCACCGAGGTCAATACAATGAGTGTTGATGAGATAGCGAATAGTAGCCGCTACTCAGCATGGTGCAAGCACCTCGGCCACCTGGCAACTCGGCGCCGATCTCCATCGCCCGCGCCGACCGCGGCCGCCTGGGCGGGATGTGGTTGCGTGGTGGCGTGACCACGCAACCCACCGGGTCCGGGGAACCGCCCGGCGCCGACCATCCGCCGACGTCCGCCGCATGGTCGCCGCCGCTGTGGCGGGTCGGGCTCTACGCCCTCGCCGGCACGGCGGCGGCGCTGGTGGCCGCCGTCGGTCCGCTGGCGCAGCGGGTCGGCTCGCTCGACGCCGCCGGCCGGCTGCTCGTCGGGGTACTCGCCGCCGGCCTGTGGGTGCTGACGCTGCGCGACCTGCTCGCCCGGCCGACCCTGCGGGTCTCCCCCGCCGGGCTCGACCTCGTCGATGGCCTGCGCCGCCGGCACCTGCCCTGGGCGGCGGTGCTCCGGGTGCGCGCCGGTACCCTCACCCACAATCGGCGCGCGGTGCACCTGCGCACCCTCGAGGTGGAGACGATCGACGGCCCGATCCTGCTCACCCGCCGCCAGCTCGGCACCGATCCCGGCCCGGTCGCCGAGCACGTCGAGGAGATCCGACTCCGGCTGGGCTGACCAGCCACGGCCGAGGCGGGCTGGCCGAGGCGGGCTAGATCAGCGTCGAGGACTTGACGGCCGCCGCGACAAACAGCAGCGCGATCATCCCGACGACGCCGCCCGCCTGCACCCACGCCCGCCGCGGGGGTACGTAGGCGTAGATCAGGCCGACGATCACACCGGCCGCGAGCCCGCCGAGGTGGCCCCACTTGTCGATACTGCTGAACGAGAAGGTGATCAGCAGGTTGATCCCGAGCACGATGAGGATCTGCCGCGAATCGACCCGCAGCCGACGGGCGATGACGTAGTAGGCCGCGAAGAAGGCGAAGATCGCGGTGGACGCGCCGACCGAGGCCGTGGACAGTCCGCCGAGCAGGTAACTCAGTGTGTTCCCGCCGACCGCGCCGGCCACGAACAGGCCCAGGTAGCGGACCCGGCCGAGGATCGCCTCGAGCTGGAAGCCCAGCAGGTACAGCGCGTACATGTTGAACAGGATGTGCAGCACGCCCGCGTGCAGGAAGGCCGCGGTGAGCAACCGGTAGTACTGGTCGTCCGCCGCGATCCGGAAGCCGATCATCGCGAAGTCGTCGGTGAACCGGTTGCTGGTGTCGCCGCCGGCGAGCCCCGGCGCCCCCTGAAGGATGTACGCGACCACGCACAGCCCGATGAGGATCTGGGTGACCAGCCCCTGCCGGGCGAGCTGCGCCCGGCCGCCGAGGGTCGTACGCGGCTCGCGCTCGCGCGGGGCGATCCGCCCGCCCTCCGGACGTCCCTCCTCCGGGCAGTGGAACCCGACCGCCGCCGGCCGCATGCAGTCGGGGCAGATCGGCCGGCCGCAGCGCTGGCAGGAGACGTAGGTCTCCCGATCCGGATGGCGGTAGCAGTGCGGAATCGACGACCCCTGCGGACCTTGCGCGGGCGAGGGACCCGGTGCGGGCGAGGGACCCGGTGCGGGCGAGGGACCCGGTGCGGGCGAGGGACCCGGTGCGGGCGCGCCGGGTGGCGGGATCCAGCCCGGGTGGCCGGCCGGCGGGCCGATGGCGGGCCGCCAGCCCGCCCCGGCCGGGCCGGAGCCCGCGTCGCCCGCGGGTCCGCCCGGCTCCGGCGGCGGCTGGGTCATCGCCCGACCCCATGAGTGCGGCTGGATCGCACCCGCCGCGCCCCCGCGCACGACCGGCCGGCCGGCGGCACGTCCGGTGTTCTCATGGTCGTACTCCCCCGGAGTCGGGCCCGGCCGGACCGGTCAGGCCGGCCGACGGTCGATGACGATCTCCTGGATCACGATGTCGGACTTCGGGCGGTCCTGCGCGGCGGTCGGCGCCTTGGCGATCGCGTCGACGACGTCGGTGCCCCGGGTGACCTCACCGAAGATCGTGTGCTTGCGGTTGAGCCAGTCGGTGGGCGCGACGGTGACGAAGAACTGCGAGCCGTTCGTGCCTGGCCCGGCGTTCGCCATCGCGAGCAGGTAGGGCTTGCTGAACGTCAGGTCGGGGTGGAACTCGTCGGCGAACTGGTAGCCCGGGCCCCCGCGGCCGGAGCCCAGCGGGTCCCCGCCCTGGATCATGAAGTTCGGGATGACCCGGTGGAAGATCGTGCCGCTGTACAGCGGGGTTCCGGTCTTCTTGGCGCCGCTCGCCGGGTCCGTCCAGTCCTGCGTCCCGGTCGCCAGCCCGACGAAGTTGCGGACGGTCTTGGGAGCGTGATCGGGGAACAGACGGATCTCGATATCCCCCTGAGTCGTCCGCAGCGTCGCGTACAGCTCCTCGGCCATGAGCCTCTCTTCTCTTCAGGTCTGGGTCGATGTCCGGTCAGACGGCGCCCGAGCCGGACCCGATCGTATGCGCCGGGCGCAGCCGACGTTCCGCACCGCCCGCATCGGCATGCACCGCGTGACGGGCCTCTGCACAGCCCAGGCATGTCACGCAGGTCGGCGTGACACGCCTGCGGGGGGCCGGCGCGTTGGAGAGGGCCGCCAACGGGGTACGGCACACTGCACAGATCTTGACCGCCCGCGACCCCCCGCCACGATCTCGGCTCCAGGGAAGGACGCCATGAGCACCACCATCAAGGACCGTATTTCGCACGTCACCGAAACCGCGCCGGTCAGCGGGCTCTCCGACGCGGCGAAGCACGCCGCCGACCGGGCCGGTACGGTCGCCCACCGCGCGGCGAGCATCGCCGGGGAGACAGCCGGCACCGCCGCGTCGGCCACCCGGGAGGCCGGGGTGACCGTGGCCCACCGAATCTCCGACGTCTCCGGCTCCGCGACCCGCGGCGGGACGGCCGTCCCGCGCGTCGCGAGCAAGGCTGCCGGCAAGGCCGCGGGGAAGGCCGTCGCCGTCTCCGGGCGGGCCGGCCGGCGGATCGAGAAGGCCCGCTCCCAGGCCGAGCTGTCCGCCGAGCGGGCCCGCGCCGCCGCCGAGCTGCGCTCGGAGCGGCAGCGTTCACGCAAGGCCGTGGCCAACGAGGCGAAGGCCCGCGTCCAGGCCGACAAGGCCCAGGAAATCCTGGAGAAGCGGCTGGCCAAGGCCGAGGGCAAGCTCGCCCGGGTGCACCGCCGGCGCCGCCGCGGCCTGCTGACGCTCGTCCTGGCCGGAGCCGGTGCGGCGGGCGCCGTCGCGGTGCGCCGTTACCTGGCCCAGCAGGACAACCCGACGGTCACCGCGGAGCCGGCGCCGATCGGCGGCACGACCGGCTCGGTCGCGGCCACCGATCGGGCGAGCGGCCGCGCCCCCTTCGACGACCGCCTGGCGAGCTCGACGAACAGCCTCGAGGAGATGCCGGGCGTGGACACGACGTTCGGCGAGCCCAGCCGGCCCCGCTGAGGCACGCGGCGGCGGCATCCGGCCGGCGGGGTTCGAGTCCGCCACGCGCCGGTTCCGCCGCCGGCGTCCGCCCCTGGTCACCGGCCCGGCCGTGTGTCCGTCCGGCCGGCCGCCCGGGGCGGGCGCGGGCGAGCCGGCGACCGGTCAACGGCGCGGCGCGGCGACCGGATCGCCGATGCGGTACGCGCCCGGGGCGTTCACCGGCACGGCCGGGCGGGCCGGCGGGCGGGGATCGACCCGCCGGTAGGGCTGGCCCAGCGTCGGACGGGGGTCCGCTTCCCCCTTGTTCGGCCAGAATGACATGGCCCGTTCGGCCTGCGCGGTGATCGTCAGCGACGGGTTCGCCCCGAGATTCGCCGAGATCGCCGCGCCGTCGACCACGTGCAGGCCCTCGTGCCCGAAGACCCGCTGGTAGGGATCGATCACCCCGCTGGACGGGTCCGCGCCGATCGGCGCGCCGCCGAGGATGTGCGCGGTCATCGGGATATCGGCGATCTCGCCGACGGAGCCGCCGGGGTAGCCGCCGATCCGGGCCGCGATCCGGCGGACGGCGTCGTTGCCCGCCGGGATCCACGACGGGTTCGGATCTCCGTGGCCCTGCCGGCTCGTCAGCCAACGTAGGCCGAACGGGCCGCGCCGCAGGGACACGGTCAGCGAGTTGTCGCGCGACTGCATCACCAAAGCGATCATGGTCCGCTCGGACCAGCGCCAGGGCAGCCCCATGGCCACCGCGTGGTGCGGGCGGACCAGCAGCTCCCGCAGGTACTTCAGCCAGCGCGGCACCCGACCCCCGCCATCCGTCATCGCCGCGCTGATCAGGGCCATCAGGTTGCTGCCCCGGCCGTAGCGGACCGGTTCGACGTGGGTCTGCGCGTCCGGGTAGAACGACGACGTGATCGCCACTCCGCGGGCGACCCGGCGGTCCGGGCGGAACCGCGTCGCGCCGAGGATCGACTCGGAGTTCGTCCGGGTGAGCTCGCCGAGCCGGGGCGACAGGGCGGGCAGGTCGCCGCGCTCACGCGCCGAGAGCAGCAGACGCTGGGTCCCCAGGGTGCCGGCGGCGAGCACGACCTGCCCCGCGGTCAGCGTCCGCCGCCCGCGCCGGGGCACCCCCGGCGTCCGGACCGTGTCGACCTCGTACCCGCCGTCGGACCGCGGGCGGATGGCCGTGACCGTGGTGTCGGGCAGGACCCGCGCGCCGGCCCGCTCGGCGAGGAACAGGTAGTTGCGGTCCAGCGTGTTCTTCGCGCCGCGGCGGCAGCCGGTCATGCACTCGCCGCATTCGATGCAGCCCGTGCGGCCGGGCCCGACCCCGCCGAAGTAGGGGTCGGGTACCCGGACTCCCGGCTCCTGCCGGCCGCCGCGGCCGAAGAAGACCCCGACCCGTGCCGGCGCGAAGCTCGGACCGACGCCCATCTCGTCCGCGACCGCGTGGAACACCTCGTCGGCGTAGGTCGTCGTCGGGTTCGCGGTCACCCCGAGCATCCGCTCGGCCTGCTCGAAGAACGGGGCCAGCTCGGCGCGCCAGTCCGTGATGCCGCGCCACTGCGGGTCGGTGTAGAAGGCGTCGAGCGGCCGGTACAGGGTGTTCGCGTAGACGACCGATCCGCCGCCGACCGCCGTCCCGGACAGCACGATGACCCGACCCAGCCAGGTGATCTTCTGGATGCCGTGGCACCCCAGCCGCGGCAGCCACAGGAACCGGCGGATGTGCCAGTTGTTACGCGGCAGCGTCCGCGGGCTGAACCGGCGACCCGCCTCGATGACGAGGACCCGGTAGCCCTTCTCCGCGAGGCGCAACGCGCTGACGCTGCCGCCGAAGCCGCTGCCGACCACGATCACATCCGCGTCGAGACCATCGCCGGATCCGCGTTCCGCCATGCTGTCACCTGCCGCCGTCGACGCCGGCCTCCCATGATGACCCACCGACCGGCCCGCGCAACACCGCGCCGAATCCGGTCAGGCCGCGCCGTCCGCCGCCTGCTGCCTTTCCCGCAGCCGGGCCTCCCGCGCCGCCTGGGCGGCTCGCTCGATCGCCTCGAGGGGAGGCCGCGGGATCTCCACCGGCGGTGCCTCGGTCTTCGCGGCCGCGGAGCGTTTCGGCTCGGCCGCGGCCGGCCGGCCGACGCCGCGACCCGCCCCACCCGTGCGGTTGAACCGACCCTTGGGGGACGGGGCTGACGGCGACTTCAACTGGTCGGCCCGGCGCTCCCGGCAGGAGCGGCACTCACAGTCGGTCGAGGCCCGCGGCAGCCGGTCAAGGCGCCAGGACAGATTGTCGATCTCGTCGCCGTCCCCGACCAGCACCCCGGTCTGGATGATGTGGACAAGGTGCAGGGCCAGCGTGACCGGATCCCAGTTGTCCTCGTCGAAGATGATCTGCAGCTTGCCGAAGATCTCCAGGAA
This sequence comes from Frankia sp. ACN1ag, assembly GCF_001414035.1. Lineage (NCBI taxonomy): Bacteria > Bacillati > Actinomycetota > Actinomycetes > Frankiales > Frankiaceae > Frankia > Frankia sp. ACN1ag. The sequence goes on from NZ_LJPA01000001.1 coordinate 71,622, forward strand.
GTCGGAGGTCGGGCGGCGCATCGCGTTCGCCAGCACGTTGATCACCTGGGTCGCGGCGAGAGTCATCGGCGCGGGCGGCGGCGGGGGCAGCGGAACCGTGGGCGCCGGGGCCTCGCCCGACGTGGCCTCGTCCGCCACCTCCTCGTCCGCGGCCTCTTCGTGCACGTGCGCGGCCTCTTCGTGCGCGGCCTCTTCGTGCGCGGCCTCTCGCCGAATTTCGTCCGCGGTCGCTTCGTCCACCAGGGGCCGCGCGGCGGGCGCCTGGTGCGCCGTGGCCTGATCCGTAGGCTCCGCAGCGGCGGGCTCGGCGGAGATCAGGTCGGTCACGGCGGTGGCGGTGGGCGCGGTGGGCGCGTCCGTCGGCTGGTACGGATGGTCCTCGCGGTGCCAGTCCTCGGGACGCTGATGGGGCTCGGGACGCTGATGGGGCTCGGGACGCTGGGCGGCCTCGGGAACGACGGGGCCACGATCGCGCGAGGGCACGAGGTCGACGACGAAGCCGCCGGCCCGGTCCTGCGCCTCGCTGCCCACGGTTGCCATCTCGCGCTCGCGGGTGCGGCGCCGCGCGGCGCCCTTCGGGTGGGAGCCGGCACGGCTACGGCGCCCGCGGCGGCGGCCCGACTCGCGCGAGGATTCCTGGGTGCTGGCGGCCTCGGCGCGCGTCTCGTCGGTCGACTCGACGGGCGGCTCGACCAGGCGGACGAGACCGGCCCGGACCATCGAGTCGGGGATGCTCAGGGCGAACCGGGTTGTCCGGCCGGCGGCCGGCCGCGCCACGGTGGTCAGCCAACCCTGCCGGCGCAGCAGGGAAACCTGCCGCTGGACGTGGGTCCGGCTGTAGCCGGTCTCCTCCCGCAGGGTGATCAGCCCGGGGCCGCTCACGGCCGCACCGGCGGGGAGGAACTCCGGCGCCTCGGCGATGTGGCACGCCAGGGTGCACGCGACGAGTTTCGCCGCGGAGGGCATGGATGCGCGTAACACGGCCCGTTGCCATCCGCTGCGGTCCGCGATCAGAGTTCCCGGCTCCTGCACCGCCTGAACCGAAACCAGAGCACCGGGGATGGTGAGCTGGATCGTGTCCGGCGGCACAAGCCTCCTTCCCTCGGCTGGGTCACTCGATGCTGGCGGACTGCCCGGACCCGATGTGGTCACGGCCGGCTGTCCGGGGATCAGCCCCACCGGAACGGGCTCGGTGGGACGAGAGCGGGTCGACGTCTGTTCAGGCACCGTACTCCGCACCGGGTCAAGCGGCTCCCGTGGAGGGCCACCACGGTCACATGAAGAGGACATGACTCCATCACCGCCGTTGGGTAGTCGTGGTGTGACAGAAACATCAAACATCGCCCGACTGCTTCCAAGCAAAAAGATGGCGACGCGGCCACGAAAGGGCCACACTGGGGCATCCAAATGGCGAGTTCGAGCAGCCGAAAAATTCGGCAAATCAAGCCGCCGATGACAACCGGTCATCGATTTGATCGGTTTCTTTCGGCCGCGCCCCGGCTTTCCGACGAGAGAGCAGGGGTGACCGTGGGCACGAGGCCTTCGGTGCCACACCCAGGCCCCGCGACACGCCCGACTCCGGTTCGCCCCGCCGCCCGGGATCCGCCCGGCGGCACCTCGCGCCGGCCGCCCGTCCCGGGCCGCCCCCCGGACCACCGCGCGTCGCGCGCGCAGACGACCGGATCTGGCCGGGCGCGGCGCCCGACGTCGAATCAGCCCTCTCATCGGCCATCCCCGGCCTGCCGGGGATGGCCATTCACCAGCGGCCCTCCGGCCGCGCTCCCGACGCCGCCACGAGCCGGACGGGCCGGCCGCGGCCCCAGGCGCCCCGAGGACGCAGCGGCGGCGGCGAGGCGGTGGCAGTGCCGGCGGCGGGAATGCCAGACACCTGAGCGACGCATCCCCGCAACCGCCGAGGCCGTGGCGAACCAGCCGTCCCGTTGGCGGCCGGCAGGGCCGATAAAGCCCCACCCGCCGGCGAATCAGTGAGCGGCAGGCCGACATTCTTTCGAGCAAGACGTCATATCTTTGCGCGACCTTGCCGGGACGATTCCGGCGTCCTTTCCTCACGCGTCCAGTGCCCGCCCCCGACCGGGGCCCGGCGCGACAACCACCGACCGACGGCATCGGCCGGGGCCGGCCGGCACATCAATGCCGGGAATGCGGGACAGGGCACGGCCGGCAACATCTCGTCGCGCCCGGTGACGAATGCCGCCCGGCGGCGCCGTGATTCCCGCGCGACCGGATTGAAAGGATCTCCGGGTGCTATAGATCATTGCCGGATCGCGGCCAACCGAGGCGGTTGTGGATCAGGCGCTGCCACGCTTGCCCAACCACACCTCATGATCTGCCGACTTTCCCGCCGGCAGGTGGGACCGAAAAGTCACGGGTAGCGCACGCACGGCCACAACCCACGGTGGGACCACTACAGTGGGCCGCCGTCCGGCCGCTTCCGGCTTGGACCCTCCGGACGGTCGGGAAACCGAAGCCAGGAACATCGAACCCATCTGTCAGGCTATGGAGACACCACGCCACGGGCCCCGGTAGCTCTGGCCGGGGGTCGGGCCGGGGATCGGGCCGGAGCAGTCCGCCTTGCGTCGCGGGCCGCCGGTCAGGCCCGCTCGCCGAGGGTTCCCCACCGGCGGGTGGGGTATTTCGACCGTGCTTCCGCGGACGCGGCGCCACTCGGGCGGCGAAGGAGGCGGCGGATGGCCGACATCGTGGTCGGGGTCGATGGCTCACCGGGCTCCCACGTGGCGTTGTGCTGGGCACTCGACGAGGCCGAGCGGCACGGCTGCGGGCTGCGGGCCGTCGTCGGGATCGGACACGGCGGCCCACCCCGGCCGGAGGAGAGCGACGGCCTGGCCGAGCGGGCGGCCCACGTGCTGCACGAGACCGTCGCCGCCACGGTCCCGGCCGGCTCCGCGGTGCACGTCGCCGAGGAGGTCGTCGATCAGCCCGGGGCGGAGGCACTGCTCACCGTGGGGCACGACGCCCGCATGATCGTGGTCGGGGCCCGCGGGCGGGGCGTGCTGCACCGGCTGCGGGTCGGCTCGGTCAGCGCCTCGGTGGCCGTGCACTCGCCGGCACCGGTGGTGATCGCCCGCGGCGGCGACCCGGCCCAGACCTGCGGCCGACCGGCGCGAGCGGTGGCCGTGGGCGTGGACGGCTCCCCGAACTCGCTCGCCGCCCTGGCCTGGGCCGCCCAGGAGGCCTACCGGCGCGGGGTTGCGCTGATCGCCGTGCACGCCTGGCTCGCGGCCATCCCGCTGCCCTTCGCCGAGGCACCCGGGGAGATCACTCAGGCGCTGGAGGAACAGGCCCAGGCCGCGCTCGACGAGGCAGTCGCCACGGTGCGCGACGCCCTGCCCGCCGGGCTGGAGCTACGACGCCGGGTGGTGCCGGACTCGCCAACCCAGGCGCTGCTCGCCGCCGGCCGGGAATGCGACCTCGTCGTCGTCGGTGCCCGCGGCCATGGCGGATTCGCCGAGCTGCTGCTGGGTTCGGTCAGCCATCAGTGCATGATCCACTGCCCGACCCCCGTCGCGATCATCCGCAGACGGTAGCCGGCCGTCACCGGGTGGGCCCGTGCACGACCGTGTGCACGTCCGCCACGACCTGCGACCAGGCATACCACCGCACGTTGTCCGTGCCCGGCGCGGGATCCCAGGGATTGCGCAGCAGCACGCGTCCCCGCGCGGCATCCACCGCCAGCGCCGGGTACGCGTGGGCGGCGACGAGGCCGCCGGGCCGGGTCCGGCTCCGGGTCGCGAGCACGACAACCTCGCCTCGGCCGAGCAGGGCCACGAGATCCGCGACACTCGTCTCGCGGGCGGCTCGCCGGCTCACCGACCGTCCGGTGAGGGTCCCCAGGGCGACCGAGGCGCTGCCGAACCCGATCGCGGGGTACCCGCCGTGCAGGCGGGCGTACGCCTTCTCGTAGAGCGCCGGCCAGAGCTCGGGCTGACCCGCGGCGTTGTCGCCGTCCATCGCGATCTCCTGGACCGCCTCACCACGCCCGCCCCCGCCGCCGGGGGGAGCGGGTGCGGACACTCGGCTCGCGGGCAGCGTCGCGGTCACCGTCACGCCGACCGGTGCGCCCGAACCCGGGTGGAGGGTGACCGTGACGGTGCCGTTGGGGTTGCGCCGCAGCCGTTCGGCGAGCAGGGCGGGGTCCTGCCGCGCGAGGCCGATCAGCGCCGCGGCGAGGTAGCAGTCGGCGACGGCGCCCTGCCCGACGTCACCGGGTTCGGCGCCGTCGCGCACGATGGCGTCTCCGGAGCGGTCCACACCGACGACCGGTCCCGACCGCTCGCCGCCGGCGGGCGGCGGCGCGGCGGGTTCGAGCCATGGCAGGGCCCGCACCAGCTCACCGAGCAGGTCGGGCGGCGCCCCGGCGAGCAGATCGTCGGCGAGGCCCGCGAGTTCGGCTGCGGCGAGCACCGCTCCCGGCTTCGGCGTGCCGGCCAGCCGCGCGGCCATCGCGGCGAGGACGGTCAACGGCCCGCCTCGCAGCAACCCGATCACTCCCGCGCGGATCGGACCCGGCAGGTCCGCCAGCCGCGCCCGGATCGCCCGCAGCCGCTCGACGCCGGGAGTGTCCGGGATGGACCTGGACCCGGAATCGAACAGGGCCAGCAGTCCCGCCGCCACTGCCAGGGCCGTCGGCGACGCGGGCCGGCCGCCGGGCGTCCGGCCCGGCCGCTCGGATGGATCGCCCGGCCCGACGCGGCGCAGGGTGATCGGCGCGGCGGCGAAGCGGGCCATCCGCAGCTCGATGTCGGCTGCGGCGGCGGGGGCCTCGACGGCCACGAGCCGCAGCCCGCGCCCGGCCGGTCCGCCCGGCCCGGCGGCGCCCATCCGTGTCAGGGTGCGGTCGGCCTCGCCGACGGCGACGGCCACCACGCGGCCGAGCGCCGCCGCCCGGTCCGCGGCGGCGCGCAGGCGCGCGGCGAGGGCGCCCAGCAGGACCGGATCGAAGCGAACCGCCGCGCCGCCGATTCCCCCGACCGCCACCTCGGCCGGCCCGATCGGCACGGTCGGCCCGATCGGCACGGTCGGCCCGATCGGCACGGTCGGCCCAGCCGGCACAATCGGCACCCGCGACGAGGTCGGTCCGGGTGAGATGGCCGCAGCGGGCCAGGGGCCTGGGGTGGGCAGCGCCCAGCCGGCCGCGAGCCGGTCGAGCAGCGCGGCGCGGGCCCGCAGCGCCTCGGCATCCGCATCGAGAGCCGCCTGCCAGACCAGGACGCGGCCGTCGAGCCGGGCGCGCAGGGGCGAGCCAGCGCCACCCGTGGTCCGGACCCCGGCCAGCACCGCAGCCACCCCGGTGGCGGCCCGGCGCAGCGCGGCGGCGTGCCGGCACAGGTCGTCGACGGTACCGGCCGACGCCACGGCGCCGCCCGTCGGAGCAGGTCCCTCGCGCATCCGCCCGTCCGTCCGGCTCGGTCCATCCCGATGATCAAAGGGTAACCCGACCGATCCGGCATCGCCGCGCCGGCCGCGAGGCCGCGACCGAGGGCACCGCGCCGCGCTAAAGTTTGATCATTTAGCCGCGAGTGCCATGCGATCACGTGACCGCAGCGCCGAGCTTCCGGGAGGGCGTCCGTGACCGAGGCCGTCGTTGTTGCCGCCGCCCGCTCGCCGATCGGGCGGGCCTTCAAGGGCANGCTGCGGAAGCTTCGGGCCGACGACCTCGCCGCGACGATCATCCTTGCCGCGCTCGACCAGGTGCCGATGCTCGACCCCCACGAGATCGATGATCTGATCGTCGGCTGCGGGCTGCCCGGCGGGGAGCAGGGGCACAACATCGGCCGGGTCGTCGCGGTCAGCCTCGGCCTCGACGGCGTGCCGGGCACGACCGTCTCCCGGTACTGCGCGTCGTCTCTGCAGGCGATCCGGATGGCGATGCACGCCGTCCGCGCCGGGGAGGGGGACGTGTTCGTCGCCGCCGGGGTCGAGGTCGTCAGCGGCTTCGTCAAGGGCAACAGCGACAGCCTGCCCGACACCCAGAATCCCAGCTACGCCGGCGCCCAGGCGCGCACCGCGGCGCGGGCCGGCGCCGGCTCCCCGGCGTGGACGGACCCCCGCCGCAACGGCGAGCTACCGGACGTCTACATGGCGATGGGCCAGACGGCGGAGAACGTCGCCCGGCTCACCGGCGTGGGCCGCGCGGAGCAGGACGAGTACGCCTGCCGGTCACAGAACCTCGCCGAGCAGGCCATCGCCGCCGGTTTCTACAAGCGGGAGCTCACCCCGGTCCGGCTCCCCGACGGCACGGTCGTCGACGCCGACGACGGCCCCCGGCCGGGCACGACCATCGAGGCGCTCGCCGCCCTGCCGCCGGTCTTCCGGCCCGATGGCACGGTGACCGCGGGCAACGCCTGTCCGCTCAACGACGGCGCGGCGGCGGTCGTCGTGATGAGCGGCACCCGGGCCCGTGAACTGGGCGTCACCCCGCTGGCCCGGATCGTCTCCACCGGGGTGAGCGCGCTGTCGCCCGAGATCATGGGGCTGGCGCCGGTCGAGGCGTCCCGGCAGGCGCTCGCCCGGGCCGGGATGACGATCGACGACGTGGACCTCGTCGAACTCAACGAGGCGTTCGCCGCACAGGTCATCCCGACCTACCGCGAACTCGGCGTCGACCTGTCGAAGCTGAACGTGCACGGCGGCGCGATCGCGCTGGGGCACCCGTTCGGCATGACCGGCGCGAGGATACTGACCACCCTGATCAACGGGCTGCGCACCACCGACGCGACCATCGGGCTGGAGACGATGTGCATCGGCGGGGGTCAGGGCATGGCGCTCGTCCTGGAACGGCTGTCCTGACTCCTGCTGTCCCGCACTCCTCAGGTGCCGGCCGCTCCTTCAGGCGCGGCCACTCCTTCGGTGTCTCCGCCGGCATCTCCGCCGGCATCTCCGCCGGCATCTCCGCCGGCATCTCCGCCGGCATCGTCGGCGTCCTCGGCCGCGGCCCGCTGCGGCGGGGCGGCCCGTGGCGCAACCCCGTCGGACGGGTCGGGAGCGCGGGCGACGGTCGCGCCGGCGTCGACGTCGGCCGAGGGGCCCTTCCTGGCCTGCGGCACCGCGGACGCGGGCCGACCGGCGGCCCCTGGACGATCCTGGATGATCGCCCCGGGTGGCGGTCCGCCCGCCAACGCCACCGGTGCGCCCGTCCCCGGTGCGCAGGCCATCGCGGCGGCGGGCAGGGCCCGGACCGGCAGGCGGAAGGCGATGGCCCACAGCCGCAGCCGGGCCTGGACCTCCGGCCGAGTGAGCTGGACCGCGGCGACGACCAGGCCGCCGCCGATGATGCCGTCGAGCCAGTAGTGGTTCGCCGTGATGACCACGACGACGGTCGTGATGATCGGATGCAGGACGGCGAGCCACCGGGCTCGGACGCGCAGGATGGTGATCACCCCCCACGCCTCCAGGATGGACCACCCGATGTGCAGGCTCGGCATCGCCGCGTACTGGTTGGCGACGGTGTCGTGCGGCCCGTAGGGCGACGGCCCGAACACCGCCCCGGTGTCGACGAGATTCACTCCGGGCACCAGCCGCGGCAGGAATCGGGGGGGCGCCAGCGGGTAGGCGATGTGAATCAGCAACGCGACGCCGGTCGACGCCATGATGACCGTCCGCACCCGGCGCCAGGCCGGCCGCTGAAAGATCAGCACCCAAAGCAGAAAGATGATCGCCGCGGGGAAGTGCACCGCAATGTAGAAGCGGTTCGNGAACTCCAGCAGGTGGCTGGAGTGGAGCGCGAGGGACTGAATGGATGACTCGTTCGGCAGGTCGAACAGGCGCTCGATGTGCCAGACGCGCTTCGCGTGGTGCAGGGCCACGAGCTCCCGGCCGTCGGCGAAGTGCCGGCCGAGCCCGTAGAGCCAGTACAACGAGCCCAGCAGAACGACCTGACCCACGATGAAGGCGCTGCTGCGCAGCGCCCCAGCCGCCCGACCAGGTCGGTCACCCCGACCGGAGCCTCGGGCCAGCGTGNCCGGCCGGACCGGCCCGCCCATCAGGGTCTGGCCCGTCGTGCTCACCATGAGCAGCTCCGAACCATCTCCGCCTCCCCATCACGACACTTCCCGTTAACCCATCCATCGTTCCTACCGACCGATCGGTAAGGAGGGCCGGGAAAAAGATGTGAGATAGGGCTCAGTCCCCGGAACTCTTCTCGACGTCTCACGCTGGGTCGCATAGCGGTTCCGACCGTGAGACCGGCGGCGGACGAGTGATCGCCTCCCACGGCAGCCTTACCCGCAGATTAACGACGGGGAACCCACGACCTACGATTTCACCGCGGGTAGGACGTAGCCTGCGTGACCGCCCTGCTTCCGGACATCGGCCGGCATAGGACGAACGATCCGGCGACGGCGGCGGGGGTGGCCGGATTGGGGACCCCAGGCCTCCAGCGGTGCCCGTGACGCGCGCCGCGCGGCTGCGCCTGACTCGACCGCGGGACCGGCGGGGATTGGTGGGGACCGGCCGGGCTCGCCCGCGACTTCGGCGACCTTTCGGACTTCGGGCCGGCCGGGCCCCCGCGGCTGTGTTACGCAGATAGCGCAGGTGCATGCCATCGGTCACCACAACGGCAGGGAGGTTGACCGCCATGATGTCCGCATCCGTCGGAGACAGGTTCGTCGTCCACGGCCGCACCGTGGGCAGTCCGGAACGGCACGGCGTCGTGATCGAGATACGCGGCGCCGACGGCGGTCCGCCGTACGTCGTTCGATGGGACGACGGGCACGAGGGGCTGTTCTTCCCGAGCTGCGACTCGCTCGTCGAGCTCCACGTCGCCCGAGAGACCGCCCGAGTCTGACCACCGGCGTCGGCGGTCGGCCCGGCCCGCGCCGGCCGACCGCCGACGATCACGCCACGCGGCCGCCGTGCACTGGCACCATCGGGCGACGCACGGGGGAGGTGCGGGGTCGCCCCCCGGCCCGCCCATTCCTACGGCCACCTTCAGGCCGAACGAGGGTCACCGGGATTGCCTTGCGTCTATGAGGCGTCGAGACCTCCGCCGCCGATTACGCAATGTGCCCCCTCGGTTTCATTCAGAATGTGCACAAAAGATCAATGCCCGAGCTACACCACTCGGATGTGATCTGCGCTATACACCGAGGGGTGTAGCCCTCGGACCGACCGGTCACTTTGCGTTGATCCGGAGGCCAACGAAGACTCCGGAGCGTGCCCGATGCCNCCAAGCACCATGCCAGCCGATGATCCGACGAGCCCTCCTGACCCGACCGACCGCACGAGCTCGTCCGACGCGGATCCCGGCGGCCCTTCCTCGCGAAGGCCGACCGGTCCACGGGCGCGCGGGCCCGCCGACCCGCCGGATGGCCCGGGCGGGCGCTGGCGGGCACTCGTCGCACGCAACGGCCGGCGTTCCGGTGTCGTCGCCGTCGTTACCCTGCTCGTCACGCTCGTCCTCGGGTACGGACTGAACCGGCTGGAGTTCACCACCGGCCAGGACAACTACCTCAACAGCGATTCGCAGGTGGCCCGGGACAACGTCGACTACCAGTCGTTGTTTGGCGGGCAGGCGATGCTCACCCTGTTCACGATCGAGCGCGGCGCCGACGCCGACGACCTGTTCACCCCGCACAACATCAAGCAGTTCCGGGACCTGCAGGCCGAACTCGACGCGGACCCGCGCGTCCAGTCGACGATCACCCCGCTGACCGCGCTGGAGTTCACCGACAACCTGGTGCGCAGCAAGAACGGCAACGTCCTCGACAGCCCGGCCGCCAAGATCCTGCTGGGCGCCCAGAGCCGCGACCCGGATCCGGGCTCCGCGCAGCGCCGCCTCGCCGACTCGCTGGCCACGCTGAAGCGGATGCAGGCGATCCCCGAGGCGCAGCGCACGGTCGACAACCCGGCCTGGGTGGATTTCCTGCTCCACGACAACACCGGCGCGATCCGCAAGTCGCTGCGGCCGTTCTTCCCGACCCCGTCGACCGCCCAGATGGTCACCCGGTTGGAGGGCAATGCCTCGCTGGACGCCGAGGGTGAGGGTGCGCGGATCGTCGAGCGGGCCACCTCCGGCCTGCGGTTCGACCACGCGACGGCGATGACCACCGGCGCCGCCGTGCTGCTCCGGGACATCAACAACTACCTCCGCGGCGGCTTCCTCACCCTGGGCGCCATCTCGCTGGCCCTGATGGCGGGGCTGCTGGTCGTCGCGTTCGCGGTGCGCTGGCGGCTGCTGCCGCTCGGCGTCGTCGGGGTCGGGCTCATCTGGGCCTTCGGTCTCGCGGGGTACATCGGCGTGCCGCTGTCCGTCGTGACCATCGCCGGCCTGCCCGTCCTGCTCGGCGTCGGCATCGACTTCGCCGTGCAGTTCCACAGCCGGGTCGAGGAGGAAGCCCAGCTCGACCGGGCCGGCAACCCCGTGATGGCGGCCCTGGCCGGGCTGCTGCCCGCGCTCGCGCTGGCCACCGTCGCCGCCGTGCTTGCCTTCCTGGCCCTGGAGTTCAGCCAGGTACCGATGATCCGGGACTTCGGCACGCTGCTCGCGCTCGGGCTGCCGGTCATCGTCGTCGCGACGGTGCTGCTGCTCACCGCGTCGCTGACCATGCGGGAACGGCGCCGCCCCACGCCGCCGAAGGACTACACCCACGGCCCGCTCGGCCGCACCGTCATCCGGCTGGGCGCCCTGCCGCGGATCACCGCGATCCCGCTCGTCGTGGCCGCCGTGGCGATCTTCATCGGCGGGATCTTCGCGGATGGCCGGCTGACGATCCAGACGGACCCCGAGAAGTGGGTCGACCAGCAGAGCCAGGTGATCAAGAACATCAACACGCTGCGGGCGAGCACCGGCTCGGCCAGCGAGCTCGGCATCTTCGTCCAGTCGGGCGACGTGTTCGACGACGCGACGGCGGGCTTCGTCGGCAGATTCGCCAACGCACAGCTCGCGGCCCACCCCGACGACCTGCTGGACGCCTCCAGCCTGGTCACGACGATCAGCTTCATGATGGAGGTGCCGAACACGACCGTCGTGATGCCGACCGGCGCGGACATCCGGCTCGCCTACCAGGTGGCGCCGCCCGACGTCCAGCGCGCCATGGTCAACCGCGAGCATCACGCGCTGAACCTCGTCTTCCGGACCGGTTCGGGGTCGCTGGAGCGCCAGGCCGGCGTCGTCGACGACATCCGCGACCATGTCCGCCCAGCGGCCGGCATCAGCGCCACCCCGTCAGGGCTCGCCGTCGTCGGCACCGGTCTGCTGGACAACTTCGCCAGGAACCGGGTCGAGCTGACGTACTACGCCCTGGCCGCGGTGTTCGTCCTGCTCGTGCTGTACAACCGGAGCCTCGTGCGGGCGGTGCTGTCAGTGGTGCCGGTGCTGATCGCGGTGGGACTCAGCTCGATCATCGCCATGCTGATCGGGGTCGACCTGAGCCCGCTCACGGCGGTCAGCGGCCCGCTGATCATCGCGTTGTGCACGGAGTTCACGACCCTGCTCGTGCTACGCCACCTGGAGGAACGCCGCCGGGGCCTGGGGCCGCTCGAGGCGGTCGAGGCGGCTGCGGCCCGTACCGGGCGGGCCTTCCTCGTCTCCGCGTTGGCCGCCGTGATCGGCGTCGCCGTGCTGGCGTTCAGCTCGCTGCCGCTGCTGCGGGACTTCGGCCTGCTCGTCGCCCTGAACGTGGCCGTCGCCCTGCTGTCCGCACTGGTCGTCCTGCCTCCGCTGCTGGTCTGGGCCGACGAGCGGGGTTGGGTGCACCGCCGCGGCGGCGGTGGCGCGGTCGCGGTTGCGGTCTTGGAGCCTGGGCTGTCGGACAAAAGACTCATAAGCGGACAGGCGGCTACAGGACAGACCCGCGAGGCCCGATCGTCCGGCACACCGCGCGGCGGCGGGGACGCGGCCGGCGCCGGGGGCTCGGGGCCGGGCGCGCCAAGGGCCGCGCCGGCACCGGGTGTCCGACCAGCTCAGCGGGCATCACGGCGAGGGTGAGGCGAAACCCGGGCCGGGCTACCCCGCCGTGAGGGCGTGACTGGACGGCCGCGCCGCCCGGCTGGCCCGGGTCTTCGTTCCTCTGCCCGCATGTGGCACGCTCAGGAAACGTGTTCCCGGGCCGGCGCATCACGGCCACCGCCGCCGCTGGCGGGTGGTTCCCGGGACTCCGCACCCGCCACCCAGGCTCGGCAGCCGCCCGAGCGTCGAAGGAGAAGGCATGAGTTTCGACTTCAAGGTCGCGGATCTCGCGTTGGCCGAGTTCGGCCGCAAGGAGATCCGTCTTGCCGAGCACGAGATGCCCGGCCTGATGGCCACCCGGGCGGAGTACGCGGCCAGCCAGCCGTTGCGGGGCGCCCGCATCATGGGCTCCCTGCACATGACGATCCAGACCGCGGTCCTCATCGAGACCCTGGTGGCGCTCGGCGCCGACGTCCGCTGGGTCTCCTGCAACATCTTCTCCACCCAGGACCACGCGGCCGCCGCGATCGTCGTCGGGCCGAACGGCACCAAGGACGACCCGCAGGGCGTGCCGGTCTTCGCCTGGAAGGGCGAGACCCTCGAGGAGTACTGGTGGTGCACCGACCAGGCACTGGCCTGGCCGGACGGCGGCGCGCCGAACATGATCCTCGACGACGGCGGCGACGCGACCCTGCTCGTCCACAAGGGCGCGCAGTTCGAGACGNCCGGCGCGGTCCCGGCGACCGACCCCTCGGACAGCGAGGAGTACGCGATCGTCCTGGAGACGCTGCGCCGCACCATTGCCGAGAAGCCCGGTCGCTGGACCGAGACGGCGCAGAACATCAAGGGCGTCACCGAGGAGACCACCACCGGCGTGCACCGTCTCTACGAGATGGCCAAGGCCGGCACGCTCGCCTTCCCGGCGATCAACGTCAACGACTCGGTGACGAAGTCGAAGTTCGACAACAAGTACGGCTGTCGGCACTCGGTCATCGACGGCCTCAACCGCGCGACCGACGTGCTCATCGGCGGGAAGGTCGCCGTGGTCTGCGGCTACGGCGACGTCGGCAAGGGCTGCGCGGACGCGCTGCGCGGCCAGGGCGCCCGGGTCATCGTCACCGAGATCGACCCGATCTGCGCGCTGCAGGCCGCNATGGACGGCTTCCAGGTGACCGTGCTCGAGGACGTCGTCGGGATCGCCGACATCTTCGTCTCCACCACCGGCAACTTCAACATCATCACCGCCGAGCACATGGCCGCGATGAAGCACCAGGCGATCGTGTCGAACATCGGACACTTCGACAACGAGATCGACATGGCCGGCCTGACGAAGACCGTCGGCATCGAAAAGATCAACATCAAGCCGCAGGTCGACGAGTGGGTGTTCCCGGACGNCCACTCGATCATCGTGCTCGCCGAGGGCCGGCTGATGAACCTCGGCTGCGCGACCGGTCACCCGAGCTTCGTGATGTCGAACAGCTTCACCAACCAGGTGATCGCGCAGATCGAGCTGTTCACCAAGACCGAGAGCTACCCGGTCGGCGTCTACGTGCTGCCCAAGCACCTCGACGAGAAGGTCGCCCGGCTCCACCTCGACGCGCTCGGCGTGAAGCTCACCGAGCTGACCAAGCAGCAGGCGGACTACATCGGCGTGCCCGTCGAGGGTCCGTACAAGGCCGACCACTACCGCTACTAGTACCGGCGGCCATCCCTGCCGGGGGCCCTCTCCACCGGGAGAAGATCAGGGCCCCCGCCGGGATGCGGCCGTCAGCGCTGGAAGGACGACCAGCAGACCGACGTCCACGCCGGGTCGCTGGTGTCGCCCAGGTCGTACCAGCCGTCCGGCAGGTAGGTCCCCCAGGTCACCGGCGGCCCGTCGGCGCCGCTGCCGCCGCCGGCGGCGGCGGGGCGCGGCACACCGAAGGTCGCCTCGCCGCCCGGGCAGCCCTGATGCTCGAAGCGGAACGTGGGCTCGCCCGCGTCGACCCCGCGGCCAGCCTCGGTCCGGCACAGCAGCGCCGTCGCCGGCCGCCAGAACGTCGCGATGTGGGCGTAGTAGCCGGCCTCGAGCCAGGTCGCGCCGGTCGCCGGCGCCCCGTCCGACGCGGGCACGCTGACCTCGCTGACCTGGCCGGACGGGCAGCTCGCCCAGACCACGCCGCCGGCGCGGGCGGCCCCGGCGTCGGCCACGGCGAACAGCCCGGTCAGGGCGATCGTGGCGCCGGCCGCCGCGAGGGTCGTTCGGGCCGGCCGGGATCCGCGCAGGCATCGGCCCCGCCGGCGCGCGGTGGGCCGGGCCGGTGGGTGGTCGTCGCCGGGAGCGGGAGGGCCCCCCGCGGGGGCGGGCATCGGCTGCCCGGCCCGCCGTCGCGAGGCTGCGGCATACGGCATTGAATGCCTCCTTGTCGACCCCGGCCGCGAACGACCGTCGGACGAGCCGTCTGCGCGGGATCGGAACACCCGTTCCACCATTTGGTCCGGGATTCCCGTAAATAAAACAGCACGCGCCCGTCAGGATAGCGAGAGTTGGCGGGACGTTGGGATTTCGTTCGCCCCCGGCAGCGGGCGATGGAACTCGATTTCGGTCGTCGCCGAGAGGTCGTGCAGGTCGCGGCTGTGCCCGGTCGCCCGATAGCCCAGCCGCCGGTACAACCGGTGAGCGTCGGTGAACCTCGTGTCCGTCCACAGCCGCATCTGCCGCGCCTCCCACCGCCGGGCCTCCCGTTCGGCGCGGCGCACCAGGGCCGAACCGAGTCCTCGGCGGCGGACGAGGGCCGACACGTACAGCGTCTTCAGCTCGGCCGCCGCCGCAAGATTCGCCATCGGTCGGGCCCACACCGCCACGCTGGCCAGCAGCCCGCCGGCCGGTCCCGCCGCCCCGATCGGATCGGCGGGGTCCGCCTGGACCACCCACAGGGCCCGAGCGGGCTCCCCCGCGCCGGCCGCATGGGCCGACCCGGGGGCCCGCAGCCATGGCTCCTCGGCGTCCACGTCGAGGACGCAGCCCGGGTACTCCGCCCAGGCGGTCGCGATCAGGTCCTGGAGGGCGGCGGCGTCGGAGTCCCGCGCCCGCCGCAGGCCGGGAAGCAGCTCGCGGCGCATCCACACGTGTTCGATGCCCGCCTCGACGTCGGGTTCGCCGATCGACCGGTACCCCTGGCGGGTGTAGAAGTCCGCCACCCTCGTCTGGGCGTGCAGCTCCACGGCCGGCAGTCCGCGCTCCCCTGCCCGTCCCTCCAGGGCCGCGGTGACCAGCCGACCCAGGCCCCGGCCGCGCCAGGCGGCGGAGACGGCGACCCGCCCGATGACCCCCGCCGGCTCCGCGTCCGGCTCGCGGGGCCCCGGATCGAGCAGGCGAGCCGTGGCCACCGCCCGACCGTCGCCATCGAGCACGACGGCGTGGTCCGCGGTGGCGTCGAGGCCGTCGTACTCCAGCTCCGGCGGCACGCCCTGCTCTCGGACGAAGACCTCGTACCGCAGGTCGAGCGCGGTGCGCGGGGGCGTCCCCGCGACCACGGTGACGGCGGCGTCGCCGGAGCGCCCGCTCACCGCCACTGGTCCGATCGGGGGAGACACAGGCCGGATCCGGACATAGGCCGGCAGTCTAGGCGCCGGGCCGGCCGACGGCCGGCAGATGAGTCCGGACCCGAGCCCCCGAACGAGGCGATCCGGCGCCGGATGCCGCCGGTGCGTGGGCGCGGAGGTTTCCGGGGGCGGTACGTCCGGGCATCCTGCCCGACACGGACCGACAACACCAGACCCGGCATCGCGACCATCTCGGCGCTCCGAGTAGAAAGCAGGACTGTACCGGTCGGGACCGGCCATCCTTGGTCGACACCGACTATCAACCGCACGAAGAGGAAGCGGCCCGGAATCGTGATTTTCCAGACGGGGACCTGTCGTGACGACGTGTGCGCACGGGAGGGCCGCTGACGATGGCGCCGACCCTCTACCCCCCCGCCCGACTGCGGCCGGTGCGGAACACGTCCGGCACGATGATCCAGCCGACCCGCGGACTCATCGCGCACGTCCAGGTCGGCACCGGCTCGCTGTTCGGCTGGTTCGACAACGCCGCCAGCCAGGTCAGCTCCCATCTCTGGCTGTCCAGGAACGGCGACTTCGAGCAGTATGTTCCGTTCGATCAGCGGGCCTGGGCGCAGGCGGCCGGGAATCCGTACTGGATCTCCTGCGAATGCGAAGGTTACGACACCGAGGACTACACACCGGCACAAATCACCAGACTGGCCGAGCTGTTTGGCTGGGGGATGCGGGAGTTCGGCTGGAAAGGGGAGATCGCCGACTCGCCGAACGGATATGGCCTCGGCACCCACCGGATGGGCGGGCAGGCATGGGGCGGGCACACCTGCCCCGGCGACCGCCGAGCGGCACGCCGCAGCGACATCCTCGCGCTCGCGCTCGGTAACGGTCGCGGTGTGTCGTCCGACCCCCGCGACCGGTACGCCGGCCGGCCGACGCTGCGCGAGGGCGCCCGCGGCGCGGACGTCGTGGAGCTCCAGAACGCGCTGAACATCATCTTCGGCCACGAGGCGCCGACCGGCGATCCCAACCGGATCAATCCGGATGGCGAGTACGGGCCACGCACCACCGCGCGGGTGGCCTCACTGCAGCGCTACGCCTCCCCGTGGTTCGGCCGCATCCCCGATGACGGCATCTGCGGAGCGAACACCTGGCGCAAGATCGGCTACGTCCTCACCGGGATGAACCGTGCCGTCTGACGCCGTCTGACGCCGTCTCGCCCGGCCCGCCCGGCGCATCCCCGTTGCGACGTCAGCCAGCCCGGCTGGCGAGCTCCGCGCCGGCCGCGCGCAGCCAGCGCAACGGCTCGGCCATCGCCGCCTGCGCACCGCCCGCCAACCGGGCCAGGGCGACCTCGGCGATGGCCCCCTCCGGACGGGGGGCATCCACCTGGCCCGCGGCCAGGAGCACCGGCACACCCGCCGCCCGGGCCAGGGCCAGCACCCCGCCCACCACCTTGCCTGCCAGGGACGTCCGGTCGAACCGGCCCTCGCCGGTCACCACCCACCCGGCCCCGGCGAGGGCGGCCGGCAGCCCGGCCGCCTCGGTGATTGTCTGGACACCCGGCACCAGGTCGGCGCCCCAGGCCGCGGCGAGGCCGTAGGCGGTGCCGCCGGCCGCGCCCGCCCCCGGGGCCGTCGGTTCACCGCCGAGCACCTCGGCCAGCCGCCGCAGCCCGGCCGCGAGCAGGTCGACGTCGGTGGGGCCCGCCCCCTTCTGCGGCCCGAACACCTCTGCCGCGCCCGCGGGGCCCAGCAGGGGGGCGTCCACGTCGACCAGACAGCGCACCCCCCCGGACGGCGGGGGCCGCAGGCCTGCCAGCTCCACCCGGGCCAACCCCGTCAGGGCACCCCCACCCGGTGGCAGCACCGCCCCACGCGCGTCGAGGAAGCGAGCCCCCAGGGCGGCGAGGGCACCGGTACCGCCGTCGGTGGAGGCCGAACCGCCCAGCGCGACCAGGATTCGTTGGGCCCCGCCGGCCAGGGCGGCCCGCAGCGCCTCACCGAGGCCGATGGTCTGCGCCCGCAGCGGGTCCGGAGCCAGCATGAGCGGCAGGCCACTCGCCCGCGCGAGTTCGACCACGGCCACGTCGCCCGGCAGCGCCAGCCATTCGGCGTCGTGCGGGCGCCCGTCCGGGCCGGTCACGCGCACCGGGTGGCGCACCGAGTCGGGCACGGCGGCGGCGAAGACGTCGAGGGTGCCCTCGCCGCCGTCGGCGATCGGCAGCGTCACGATCTCGTCGCGCGGCCGGCGCGAGCGCCAGCCGTCCCCGAGCGCCGCGGCGACCTCCGTCGCGGTCGCCGAACCCTTGAACGAGTCGGGGGCGATGACCACCCGCCGCGGCCGGTCACCCGCCGCCGATCCGGTTCCGACCACCGGGCGCACCGCGCCGTCCTCGTCTGCCCGGCTCAGCCGGCGGCCGGAGTGGTCAGCGGAGCCGGTGTCGCGAGCCAGGCATCGATGGCGGCCAGGGCCGCCGCCCGCACCGGCTCCGGGGCCGCGCCGGCGAGCACCGAGCTACGCGCGCAGGCCGCCAGCTCCTCGTCGGACAGGCCGAGCTCGCGGCGGCACAGCTCGTATTCCTCCAGGCAGGTGGGCCCGAACAGCAGCGGGTCGTCGGCGTTGATGGAGCAGCGCACCCCGGCGCGCAGCAGCGCCGGCAGCGGGTGCTCGGCCATGGACGGCACGACCGACAGCAGCAGGTTGGAGGTGGGACAGACGTCCAGGCACGTGCCCCGGTCGAGCAGGTCGTCGACGAGTGCCGGGTCCTCGATCGCCCGGATGCCGTGCTGCAGGCGGTCGGCGCCGAGGGCCTCGACGGCGCCGCGCACCGACTCCGGACCGTCGAGCTCGCCGGCGTGCGGGGTCGACAGCAGCCCGCCCTCCCGGGCTACCCGGAACGCCGCCACGAACGGCTCCGGTGGCCAGCCGTTCTCGTCGTTGTGCAGCCCGAGACCGACGACGCCCCGGTCGGCGTGGCGCAGTGCGGTGCGGGCCACCTCCACCGCCTGTTCGGGGGAGTCGTAGACGCGGTCCACCGCGGCCATCCAGCGGACCGTCACCCCGTTCCGCGCGCCCGCCTCCTCCGATCGGGCCAGCACGGTCTCCCAGGCGGCCTCGGCGCTGCCGAAGACACCCAGGTGGGCATACGGCCAGAAGCTGGGCTCGAGGTACACGACGCCCTCGTCGGCCGCGTCGCTGACCATCTCGTCGACGAGTCGCTCGAAGTCCGCCGGGCGGCGGAAGACCGGCAGGATCCCGCCGATCACGTCGCTGAAGCCGCCGAACTCCGTGAATCCCCCGGTCCGGGGGGTCGGAATGCCCGCGGCGGCGGCCAGATCGGCGAGCGTCGACGGCCGCATTCCCAGCTCGAAGTGCAGGTGCAGATGCCCCTTGGGCAGGCAGCGGAGGTCCCGCATCGACGTTCTTCCTCCTCGCGGCACGGCTTCACGCCCTCGCGGCACGGTTTGACGCCGTCCCCGGCGTCCGGACTATCACATGCCGGCGGGGTCGGTGGATCGAAACCTATGCCGGCCCCGCGGGACCGTGTCCGGTTGGTGGAGGCTTGTTACCTCCCTGTCACCTCCCGGCCTGCGGACGGCGCCGGGCGACGTGCAGAGGGGAGGAAGGGAAGCGGCGCGGCCGGCCCGATGTCGGACCGGCCGCGCCGCTCGTCGTGCTCCGTTCAGCCGCGCTTACCAGCCGCCGGCGGGGCTCCCCGGGGTCCGGTTCTGGGCGCCGGAGGCCGGGCCACCGGCCGCGCCGCCCGAACCGGGGGTGTACGGCGCGCCACCGGTGCCGGGAGCGCCCGAAGCACCACCCGAGCCGGGAGCACCACCCGAGCCGGGAGCGCCCGTCGAACCGCCCGAGCCGGGGAAGCCCGACGAACCGGCCGAGCCGGGGGTGCCCGGAGCGCCGAAGGACGTGTCACCCGGCGTCCGGCCCACACGGGGGTCACCCGCGTTGCCGGCGGGCCCGGCGGCGTCGGGCCGGGGCACCTCGCCGCGCCAGCCGCCGGTCTCGCTCTGGTTGTGCTCGATGAACGACTTGAACCGCTTGAGGTCGGCCTTGACCCGCCGGTCGTCCGCCCCGATGGCGGCGCCCGCCTTCTCTGCGAACCCCTCGGGCTGCCAGTCCATCTGGACCGTCACCCGGGTCTCGTCGTCCGCGAGCCGGTGGAAGGTCACCACGCCGGCGTGCGAGGCGCCCTCGGTGCTCTTCCACGCCACCCGCTCGTCGGGTAGCTGCTCGGTGATCGTGGCGTCGAACTCTCGCTCCTGCCCGCCGACCTTCACCTTCCAGTGGGTGTGGGTGTTGTCGAGCTGCGCGATGGACTCGACACCGTCCATGAAGTTCGGGAAGGACTCGAACTGCGTCCACTGGTTGTAGGCGGNGCGAATCGGGANGTGGACCTCGATCGATTCCTGTACCGTGCTCGCCATGTTTCCTCCCGGCTGACTTCGGTGTCGGATGCAACGCTCATCCCCAGCCGCCAGCCCCTAACACACCTGCGCGCAGGACAGTGGGGACGGAGCACCGCGACTGCGCGGGACATGAGCACGCTGGGCCGGTGAGGCGGCGCCGCCGGCTCAGCCGAGCGATCGAAGCGCGGCCCGCGTCGACGCTCGCCGGGCCGCGGCCATCGCGACCGCGGCCTCCGCGAAGCCGCGGATGACCGGGTGCGGGCGGCTGGCATCCGAGCCGAGCTCGGGCTGGAACAGCGTCGCCAGGAAGAAGGGATGGCCGGGCAGCTCGAGAACGCGGACGTCGCCGGACTCGTCCACCCCGCTGAACCGCAGGCCGTGGGCGAGCAGCAGGCCGACGTGGTCCGGGTTGATCCCGTATGAGCAGTAGTACCGCTCGACCGTGCGGTCAGCGCCGATGACCCGTTCGGCGAGGGAGTCGCGGGTGATCCGGACGGCGCCCTCGTGACCGTTCAGGGCGCAGGCGATCGGCACGATCAGCGGGTGGGGCGCGTCGGGGTCGACCTCGGCGTGCGCGGCGTCGGCGAAGCCGCACACCGAGCGGGCGAACTCCAGCACGACGTGCTGGAGGCCGCCGCAGGTCCCGAGGAAGGGAATGCCCCGCTCCCGGGCCGTGCGGACCGCCGCGAGCGCGCCCGCCTCGCTGGCATACGGGCTGCCGGGCACGAGCCAGATACCGTCGAATCCGTCGAGCGGCCCCGCGGCCATCACCTCGTCGGTCGGGATCCAGTAGGCGTCCACCGGCAGGCCGTCTCGCCGGCGCAGCGCGTCGAGCAGGTCGGGGATGCGGCCATGCGCAGCGATCTCGGCGCTGCGGTCGCCGACCAGCGCTACGCGCGCGTGAGGTGCTGAGGGCGTCACGGGTGCTGAGGGCGTCACGGGTGCTGAGGGCGTCACGGGTGCTGAGGGCGTCACGGGTGCTGAGGGCGCGACGGGTACTGAGGGCGCGACGGGTACTGAGGGCGCGACGGGTACGGCCGATGCGACGGGGGCGGACGGCGTCACGGCGGCGCTGGAGGTCATGCGTCGATCGTCGGTGTGCCCCCAAGTTCAGGTCCAACGATTATCGGTGTATCGGGCATAAGCAAGACTGATGCCGTGGATCCTCAACAGCTCCGCACGTTCGTCGGCGTCGCCACGGCGGGGTCGTTCTCGGCCGCCGCCCGCGAGCTGGGCTACACGCAGTCCGCCGTCTCGCAGCAGATCGCGGCGCTGGAGGCCGACCTCGGCGTCGCGCTGCTGCACCGCCGGCCCGTCGGCGTCACGGAGGCCGGCGCCCGCCTGCTGGAGCATGCCGGCCCCCTGCTGCTGCGCCTGGCCGCCGCGCGCACCGACGTCATGCGCACCGCCGGCGCGCCAAGCGAACGGCTGACGGTCGCCACCCATGCGCTGGCCGCCGACCGGCTCGCACCGGTCCTCGCCGACGTCCTGGCCAGCCGGCCCCGGCTGGACGTCCGCATTGTCGTCGCCGGCACCGCGACGGTGGCGAACGGCGTGGCCCGGGGCGAGTTCGATCTCGGCCTCGCCGTCGGGCTGGCCACCTCCGGCGACCCGTTGCGGCTACCCGATGTGGGGCCCGTTCGGGCGGTCGGGATCGCCGCGGATCCGGCCGCCGTGGTCCTCCCCCGCAGGCACCCGTTCGCCCGGCGCACCGGGCTGCGGTTGGCCGACCTCGTCGACGCCCGGTGGATCGACGCACCCGAGGTGGCGAACGCGGTGGCCGATCTTCGGGTCGTGACCGGGGAGCTGCGGTTCCGGGCACACCTGCGCTATGACGGCGCGGACGTCGCGGGCCTGCTGGCGCTGGTCGCCGCCGGCCACGGCCTCGGGATGCTTCCCCACCGCCTGCTCTCCCCCGGCCGCCTGCTCTCCCCCGGCCGGCTGCCCGGTCCGGCCGGCGGCGACGTCCCCGACACGCACGTCCCCGACACGGACGCCCCCGACACGGACGACTGCGACACGCACGGCGGTGACGACGGCTCGGGTACCGTCCGGGCGGACCCGATCGGCGTGCCGCTGCTCGGGCCCGCCCCGGAGTTCCGCACTGAGCAGCTCTGGACCGGGCAACCCGGACCTGCGGTTCTGGCGCTGTCCCGGGCGCTCGACGGGTGACGGCCGGGCTCGGACCGCAGCAAGTCCGGCGCTGGTCCAGCGCGCCGAGCCGAGCGGGGGGTAGGCTGGAGGTGTTGCTTGTTTCTCGGTGCGTGACCTACGCGGGAGAACGGCACGACCGGACCACGGAACCGATCGGGGTCTGGTGCGAGGCCGGTACGCGAAGGACGCCTACCGGGAGCGCGGCAAGGAGAAAGTATCGTGGCGCAGGGTACCGTCAAGTGGTTCAACGCGGAGAAGGGCTTCGGATTCATCTCCGTCGACGGTGGCGGCCCGGACGTGTTCGTCCACTACTCCTCGATCGTGGCGGACGGCTACAAGTCCCTGGATGAGGGCCAGAGCGTCCAGTTCGAGATCGTGCAGGGCCAGAAGGGACCGCAGGCGGACAACGTGACTCCCGCCTAAGGTCGCACCACCCCCAGCTTTGCGTTCGGCGCGTGGCTCCACCCCAGGAGCCACGCGCCGAAACTGCGTTGTGGGCCGGGTCTCATCCGGTGATACTTCGCCGATGTCCTCCTTCTCGCAGTTCGACCTGCGCGGATACCCGACCGTGGACGTCCGGACCGGCTACGAACAGTGGTCAGCCAGCTATGAGCGGACGGTCGAGGACTTCATGGACCTCGCGCTGCTGGACCGACTTCGCCAGCCGGCGTGGGCACAGGCCGCGCGGGCGGCGGACCTGGGCTGCGGCACCGGCCGCACCGGCGCCTGGCTGCGCGCCCGCGGGGTCGCGGCCGTCGACGGCGTGGACCTGACGCCGGGAATGCTGGCGCTCGCCGCGCAGCGAGGCGCGCACGACCGGCTGATCGAGGCGGACGCGACCGCGACCGGCCTGCCCTCGGCCAGCTACGACCTCATCGTGGCCTGCCTGATGGATGAGCACCTGCCCGGGCTTGTCCCGCTCTACGCCGAGGCGGCCCGACTGGCCCGGCCCGGCGNCCTGTTCGTCCTCGTCGCCTTCCACCCGCACTTCATCATGACCTCCGGCATGCCGACCCACTACGCCGATGGCAGCGGCGCGCAGCGGGCGATCATCACCCATGTCCACCTGGTCAGCGACCAGATCGAGGCGGGTCTGGGCACGGGCTGGGCGCTGGCGGAGATGCGGGAGAACGTCGTCGACGACTCCTGGCTCGCCGCCAAGCCCAAGTGGGGACGTTTCCGCGGGCACCCGTTCGCCCTCGCCCTGGTGTGGCACCGGGACCCGGAGTAGTGCCGGGACCTGGAGTAGTGCCGGGACCTGGGGTAGTGCCGGGGCCTGGAGTAGTGCCGGGACCTGGGGTGGCGCCGGGGCTCAGCGCTCAGCGGCGAGGCAGGCGGACGACCGTGATGAAGAAGTCGTCGATGAAGCGCACGTCGTCGACGAACCGATCGAAGTCGACCGACTTCGTGACGTAAGCGTTGGCGTACAGGTTGTAGCTGCGCAGGATGTCCTCGGCCGCGTCCGACGTCGTGAGCACCACGACGGGGATGCGGCGCAGTTCCGCATCGGCCTTGATCTCCGCCAGCACCTCGATGCCGTTGCGGCGGGGCAGGTTGAGGTCGAGCAGGACCAGGTCCGCGGTGGGGACGTCGGTGAACGGCGCCTCGCGCCGCAGGAAGGCCATAGCCTCGATGCCATCGTTCACGACGTGCAACCGGCCGTTGATCCGATCGTCGGCGAACGCCTCGCGGGTCATGAGGACGTCCCCCGGGTCGTCCTCGACCAGCAGCACGTCGAACGAGTTGACGGGCAGACTCGTCGTCATCTTGCACCTCAGGATGTGTGGCCGACCCGCGACGCGGTCAGCCGGCGGTGAAGGCGGGGGCGTACGGCGGTCCCGAGGGATCGGGCTGCCGTCGGGCGGGCGGGTCACGGGCAGGAGCGACAGCCGCGGTCGATGCGCGCACCGCGGGATGGGGCGTCGGTCGGCAACCTCGTCGAGAGCAACCGAAGGAGAGCCGTCGACCGGAAGCCCGAACACGGGCTCCGAATTGCGGGTTGTCTGACGGTACGCCCATTGAGATGACCTGTCGCCCACCATGTCAGCGACAACCCCGTCGCTGTGCGCCCATCGAAGGCGGTCGCCACCGGCGATGTGATGAATATCATGACCGACCACCCCGGTCGGGGCATGGCTCCGGCACTCCCGGTGGAGGGTAGCGGCTCTGCCGCCCGACGAGACGTAGCCTCGGTATGCGGGCACGACTCGTTCCCGAGCGGCCCCGACCAGAACCCGCAGACGAAGCCGACGCCCGGCCCGGCGCGGAACCCCGCCGAGCACCAGTTGGTCCCGCGGACGGCTCGCAGCCCCTGGAGGTCAGCACGGACGCCACGGCCGGCTCCGCGCTGGGCGACCCCGCCGGAGCCGACCAGCAGAACGGCACCAACCAGCAGAACACCACCAGTCGGGCGGACACCGCCAGTCGGGCGGACATCGCCAGTCGGGCGGACATCGGCGGGCGGGCGGACATCGCGGTGCTGGTGACGGAGTTCTACCGGCGGGCGTTCGCCGATCCGCAGCTCGGCCCCGTCTTCGTCGATGTCGCGCGGCTCGACCTGCCCGCGCACCTGCCGGTGATCTGCGACTTCTGGCAGGCGGTGATCTTCCGGGCCGGCACCTACCGGCGCAACGCCTTCGGGGTGCACGCCGAGCTGCACGCCCGCGTCCCGCTCACGCCGGAGCTGTTCGCCCGCTGGCTGGAGCTGTGGACGGCCACCGTCGACGATCTGCACAGCGGTCCCCACGCGGACCGCGCCAAGCTCCAGGCCAGCCGGATCGCCGATTCGATGGGCCGCCGCCTCGCCGACGTCCCGACTGCGTCCGGGACGGCCGCCACCGCCGGCTCCCCCGCCGTCACGGCCTCCGTCACGGCCTCCGGTCGTCGTCGTAGGCCGTCCGAGCCCGGCTGATCTCGACCGCCGACGCCTCGAACAGGTCCGCGAGGGCGCGCAACTGCCCCGCGACCCGGCCGCCCAGTGGGGTCAGCGAGTACTCGACCCGCGCCGGGATCGTGCTGACCACCTCGCGGATCACCAGTCCGTCGCGCTCCAGGACCTGCAGCGTCCTGGAGAGCATCTTCTCGCTGACGCCCTCGACGCGGCGACGCAGCGCATTGAACCGGTAGCTACCCTCGCCCAGCGCGAGCATGGCGAGCATCCCCCATTTGGACCCCACGTCCTCCAGCGCCGCCCGCGAGCTGCATCCCCGGGCGAAGACGTCGCTGATGAGCTCGTCGCTGGGCCCGATCTCCCCGGGACACGGCTCGCCCACCGCCATATCACGCTCGGAAGACATGGTCACAAGCCTACGATCCGCCTGAGGACTAGCGCTGTCTGATAGTTAGTACTTACCAAAGGAAACCGCAACCGACAGGGAGAACAGCCATGACCACCATCGCCGTCACCGGCGCGACGGGACACCTCGGCCGGCTCGTCGTCGAGGAGCTCCTCGAGTCCGGGATCGAGCCGTCCACGATCGTCGCGGTCGTACGGACGCCCGCCCGCGCCGCCGATCTCGCCGAACGGGGTGTACAGGTCCGGGCGGGCGACTACTCGGACCCGGCGAGCCTGCCTGCCGCCCTGGCGGGGGTCGACACCCTGCTGCTCGTCTCGGGCAGCGAGCTCGGTCAGCGCGTCGCCCAGCACACCGCCGTGATCGAGGCGGCGAAGGCGGCCGGCGTCGGGTGGATCGTCTACACCAGCGCGCCGCGGGCCGACGTCACCGATCTGTCCCTGGCCGCCGAGCACAAGGCCACCGAGGAGGTGCTCGCGGCCGCGGGCGTGCCGTTCACGGTGCTGCGCATCAACTGGTACCACGAGAACTACACCGCCCAGCTCGGCCAGTACCTGGGCCAGGGATTCATCCTGGGTGCCGCGGGCGACGGCCGGATCAGGGGCGCCTCCCGGGCCGACTTCGCCGCGGGCATCGCGAAGGTCCTGACGAGCTCGGGGCACGAGAACGCGATCTACGAGTTCGGCGGCACGCCGTTCACCCTCGCCGAGCTGGCCGCGACGGTCACCGAGGTCACCGGCATCACCGTCACCTACCGCGACGTCACGGTGGAGGAGCTCGCCGCCACGCTGGGCCAGGTCGGGCTCGACGAGGCGACGGCGGCCCTGTTCGCCGGCATCGACGGGTCGATCCGCGGCGGTGCGCTCGACGTCGACGCGGATGACCTGCAGCGGCTGCTGGGCCGGCCGACCACCAGCCTGGCCGACTCCGTGCGCGCCGCCAAGGTCTGACTCCGCCGCGACCCGCCGGCGCTGCCGGGGGTCCGACTGCTTGTCCAGAGGGATGAATCGGGCGCGGAACCCTCTGGATAGGCAGGGAGCCCGGCCAGGCGGCCAGGCGGCCAGGCGGCCAGGCGGCCAGGCGGCCAGGCGGCCAGGCGGCCAGGCGGCCAGGAAAAACCTATCCTTAAGTTTTTCCCGGGTCCTGGGATCTTCCTATCGACGACCGCCGAGTACGAGTCGACTTGTTTACTCTCCCTTTACAGCCGTCCTCGCCAATCGGCCCGGCCTCCTGTTACGCTTTCCTGGAAGCCGCAAGTAAGGCCGAACCGTAGAATCGGGCCGGTTCCGGTGGTACGGATTCCGTGGTCGACGACGGAGCCCACCATCGATCCGCGGGTCACCGCAGGCCTGGCCCGCCTTCAACACTCGACCCGTCCCGGCGACCGGCAAAGAAGGCACTCATGACGTTTGTCGTCACGTCCGCCTGCATTGATGTGAAGGATACCGCCTGCCTGGGCGAATGTCCTGTCGACTGCATCTACGAGGGCGCGCGGAAGCTGTACATCAATCCGAACGAGTGCATCGACTGCGGAGCGTGCGAGTCGGCCTGTCCGGTCGATGCGATCATGAGTGTCAGGCTGGTACCGCAGGCGGAAGCCGAGTTCGTGGTGGACGAGGCCCGCTTCTTCACCACCATCCTGCCTGGGCGGGATGCACCCGTCGGCGATCCGGGCGGCGCGGGAAGGATCGGCCCGATCAGGGTCGACACCCCCTTCGTCGCGGGGTACGGACGCTGACGGCACAAGCCGCCGGCGAAGGCTGACGCGGCCACGGCGTCAGCGGGACCGCCGGCCACGGCCGGTGCTCAGGACCACCCCCGTCCGGGCACCGGCCTTTCAACGTCACATCATGCCGCCGGTCGGCCGCAGCGAAGCGGCCGACCGGCGGTATTTTCATGAGACGCCGCCGGCAGACAATGCCGTGAACGGCGCCGATTTCCCACTCCAGCCTTTCCCACTCCAGCCTTTCCCGCGGCTGCCCGCCCAGACCGGTTCCCCCATGCGGGGTCGGCCGACGCGGTATTCCCGCGCGGCGTTCTGGGACGGTCGATCCGGTCGTGCCACCATCGGGCCCCGCACGCACCGGGCTGGAGACCGCCGAGGGCACACAAAAGGCTGGGCCACACCAAAGACTGGGCCACACCAAAGACTGGGCCACACCAAAGGCTAGGCCACACCAAAGGCTAGGCCACACCAAAGGCTAGGGCACACCTGGAGCCAGCGCACACCAGAGGGCGGGCACGCACACGAGGGGACCAGGCCGACCGGAGTCGGCCTGGTCCCCTCACATCGCGGGACGGGCGGTCCGCCCGGCCGCCCGTCCGCCCCGACCGGGGGCGCAGCTCCCCGGCCGGCGATCTGGGTGCTAGCCGGCGTGCGTCCAGGAGTCGGTGCCCTTGAGCAGCGTCCGCAGATCACCACGGCCGCCGGGGCGAGCCGTCGCCAGCCGCTCCTGGTAGAGCTGGTCGAAGCTCGGCTGGGAGACCGACCGGTACACCCCGATCGGCGGCTCGGCGAGCGACGTCTCCGCCAGGCGGGCCAACGCGTAGGCGTAGGTCGAGTTCTGGGTGCCCGGGTCGTGGACGACGACGCGGGAGTCGCCGCCGTGACCGATGCCCAGCTCACCGGTGCTCGGGTCGCGGATCACGCCCCACTGCTCGTTGGTGCCGAAGACGATCGGCAGGCCGGGCGAGAGCCGGATCGGGCCGTGCTCGGGCGCACCCGGGTTGTCCGGCTCCGCGGGGGCCGCCTGGGCGGCGCCCCGGCCGCCCTGGCGGGGAATCGCGCTGAACGTCGGGCAGCCCTGGCGGATCTCCACCAGCGCCGCGCCCTTGTGCGCCGCGGCGGCGGTCAGCGTCGCCGTGAGGTGGCGACGGTCGGAGTCGAGCGTGCGGGCCACGAACGTCGCCCCGGCGCCGAGCGCGAGCGCGACCGGGTTGAACGGGTTGTCGAGCGAGCCGAACGGGCTCGACGGGCCGATCGTGCCGACCTTGGACGTCGGCGAGGCCTGCCCCTTGGTGAGGCCGTAGATCTCGTTGTTGAGCAACAGGATCTTGAGGTTCACGTTGCGCCGCAGCGCGTGGATCAGGTGGTTGCCNCCGATGGCCAGCGCGTCGCCGTCACCGGTGACGACCCAGACCGACAGGTCCGGGCGGTTGATCGAGATGCCGGTTGCGAACGACGGCGCCCGACCGTGGATGGAGTGGATGCCGTAGGTGTCGAGGTAGTACGGCAGCCGCGAGGAGCAGCCGATGCCCGACACCACCACGGTGTTCTCGGGCGGGACGCCGAGGGCCGGCAGCAGCCCGCGCATCGTCGACAGGATCGCGTGGTCCCCGCAGCCGGGGCACCAACGGACCTCCTGGCCGGTGGTGAAGTCCGCCACCGTGGGCGCCCGCCGGCCGCTCGCGCCGGCCGGCTCCTCGGCCTTTCCGTTGACCGTGCTCATCGTCCCGCCTCCCGGGTTGCGTCGTGCTGGGTACCAGTGGGGGTGCCGGTGTGGGCCGCGGACTTCGTCGACGCCGCCTCCGACCGGGCCGCGAGGCGCGCGCCGACGTCGCCGACCGGCTTCGTGGCCGCGTCCGGCGCGGTGTCGGAGTCGGCGTCGATTCCCTGGATGACCCGGGTGATGACGGAGGCGAGCTCCGCCGTCCGGAACGGCATCCCGCGGGTCTGGTTGTAACCGACGGTGTCGATCAGGGTTTCGCGGCGCAGGTGGCCGGCGAGCTGCCCGAGGTTCATCTCGGGCACGAGCACGGTGTGGTACTCGGAGAGCACCGAGGCGACGTTCGCCGGCAGCGGCGCGATGTGGCGCAGGTGCGCCTGGGCGACCTTCATGCCCTGCGCCCGCACCTCCCGGCAGGCCTCCCCGATCGGGCCCCACGTGGAACCCCAGCCGATCACGAGCACGTCCGCACCGGATCCGGGCGGACCGCTCGGGTCGTCGACCTCCAGCGGCGGCACGTCGATGTTGTCGATCTTCGACTGCCGAGTCCGGATCATGAGGTCGTGGTTGTCCGGGTCGTAGGACACCGCGCCGGTGAGGTCGGCCTTCTCCAGGCCGCCGATCCGGTGGGTCAGCCCCGGGGTGCCCGGGATCGCCAGCGGCCGGGCGAGGGTGATCGGGTCACGCGCGTAGGGCAGGAAGACCGGGTTGCCCTCCGCGTCGACCGCGTTCGGCTCGGTCGCCAGGTCGATCCCGATGAACGGCAGCTCCTCGACCTCGGGGACCCGCCAGGGCTCGCTGCCGTTGGCGATGTAGGCGTCGGAGAGCAGGATGACCGGCGTGCGGTAGGCCAGCGCGATCCGCGCGGCTTCCATCGCGGCGTCGAAGCCGTCCGCCGCCGAGCGCACGGCGATCACCGGCATCGGCGCCTCGCCGTGCCGGCCGTAGAGCGCCTGCAGCAGGTCGGACTGCTCGGTCTTGGTCGGCAGGCCGGTGGACGGCCCACCGCGCTGCACGTTGACGATGACGAGCGGGAGCTCCATGATCACCGCGAGGCCGAGCGCCTCGGCCTTGAGCGCCATCCCGGGCCCGGAGGTGACGGTCACGCCGAGCATGCCGGCGAAGGACGCGCCGATCGCCGCGCCGATGGCCGCGATCTCGTCCTCGGCCTGGAAGGACCGCACGTCGAACGAGGCCAGCGCGGACAGCTCGTGCAGGATCTCCGACGCCGGGGTGATCGGGTAGGCGCCGAGGAACAGCGGCATCGCGGCCTGATGCGCCGCAGCCACCAGGCCGTACGCGACGGCCTTGTTGCCCTTCATGTGCCGGTAGGTGCCAGCCGGGAGCGGGGCCGGCTTCACCTCGTAGACGTTCGCGAAGGCCTCGGTCGACTCGCCGTAGATCCAGCCGGCGCGCAGCGCGGAGACGTTCGCGGCCTGCACATCGGGCTTCGAGGCGAAGCGCTTGTGCAGGTAGGCGATCGTGTCCTCGATCGGCTGGCTGAACATCCAGGACACCAGGCCGAGGGCGAACATATTCTTCGTCCGCGCGGCGTCCTTGCGCTTGAGGTTGTGATCGGCGACGGCGGCCGCGGCGAACCCGGTCAGGTTGACGGCGTGCACCTGGAAGGCGTCCAGCGAGCCGTCGGTCAGCGGGTCGACGTCGTAGCCGGCCTTTTCGAGGCCCAGCACCGTGAACGCGTCGGTGTCCAGGATGATGACGCCGCCGGGGCGCAGCTCGGCGACGTTGGCCTTGAGCGCCGCGGGGTTCATGGCGACGAGGACGTCAGGCTGGTCACCGGGGGTCCGGATGTCGTGGTCGGCGATGTGGAGCTGGTAGCTCGACACGCCGGCCACGGTGCCCGCTGGGGCGCGGATCTCCGCCGGGTAGTTCGGCAGCGTCGCCACGTCGTTACCGATCGCGGCCGCCTGGGCGCCGAACCGGTCACCGGTGAGCTGCATCCCGTCGCCGGAGTCGCCGGCGAAGCGGATCACCACGTTCTCCAGCCGTCTGGCCCCTTCGGGCCGTTCGGACAACTGCTCGGTGGGCATGAGGGACCTCATCTCAACGTCGCGATCCCGCGCCGGGAGTGCCAGGACCACGACGTGGCGAGACTGGCAGCGCGGGCCGGTCATTCAGGGCAGGGCAGATCGGGGAACGGGTAGTTCCGGGGTCCGCCCCGGGGGCGGGGTGACCGGGTCGGACCAGCCGGCGGGGGGCCGGCCGCTCGCACCCGGCCGCTCGGACCCGGCGGGCTCGGCGGGCTGGGGGACCTCGCCGGACCCGACCGCCCGCAGGGACTGCACGCGCAGCACGGCGCGGGCCACCGTCGCGGCGGCGGCGTGGATCTGGTCGACGGTGGTGAACCGGCCCACGCTGAACCGCAGGCTCTCCCGCGCGGCGGTCGCCGAGCGGCCCATCGCCAGCAGCACCGGGGACGGTTCGTTCCCGCCGCCGTGGCAGGCGGAGCCCGCGGACACCGCCACGTCCGGCAGGCAGGACTGGACGGCGTCGGCATCGGCGTCGACGAAGCGCAGGTTCAGCGTGTTCGGCAGCCGGATCGGGCCAGGCCGGCCGGTGCCGTCCTCGACCGGCCCGTTGACCTCCAGGGCACTCAGGCCGAGCCAGCCGACGAGCAGGTCGAACAGCAACTCCGTCTGGGCCCGGTGCCGGGTGGCCTCGTCGTCCATCATCGCCGCGGCGATGCGGGCCGCGGCGCCGAAGCCGACAATGCCGGGAGTGTTGAGGGTGCCCGCGCGCAGGCCGCGTTCCTGCCCGCCGCCGTGGATCAGCGGCACGAGGCGTGCCCGCGCCGACCGGCCGGCGATCAGCGCGCCGGTGCCCTTGGGACCGTAGATCTTGTGCGCGGACGCGGTGGCGAAGTCGATCCCCGTCTCTGTCACCGAGACCGGGATGCGGCCGAACGCCTGGGTGACGTCGCACAGGAACAGGGCTCCGGCCTCGTGGGCGAGGGCGGCGACCGGTCGGGGATCGTTGAGCGTCCCCGTCTCGTTGTTGGCCGCCATGACCGCGACCAGCGCGACCTCGTCGGCCTCGCCGGCCTCGCCGCGGCCCCGGGAGCCCCCTGAGCCCTCGGGATCCGCGGCCGGCCCGGCAGTGGGCGGCGGCCCGGCAGTGGGCGGCGGCACGGGGTGCAGCAGCGCGCGCAGATGGGCCAGGTCGATGGCGCCGCTCGGATGCACCCGGACGGTCTGCACGCTGCCCCCGTGCAGGTCGGCGGCGGCGTGCGCCGCGGCGAGGACGGCCGGGTGCTCGGTGGCCCCGACCAGGACGCGCCGCCGGTTCGCCGGCGCCGTGGCGAGCACCCCGGCGATCGCCAGGTTGGCCGCCTCGGTCGCACCGCTGGTGAACACCACGTCGCGCGGGCGCGCGCCGGCCAGGATGGCGACGTCGCGACGGGCCCGTTCGACGAGCCGGGCGACGGCCTGACCGGCCGAGTGCGGGCTCGCCGGGTTGGCGAAATGCTCCCGCAGCAGCGGCAGCATGGCGTTGAGGACCTCGGGGTCGACCGGCGTCGTCGCGTTGTGGTCGAGGTAGATCACGGCGTGCCCCCCGGGCCGCAGTCCGGGCAGGCCGGGTCGCGCCGGGTCCGCGGGGTGCGCAGGTCGACGTCCCACAGGTCGAGATGGACGAGGCGGCCGACCGCCGGCTCGGCGAATCCGCCGGCGACCTTGAGCGCCTCCGTCGCGGCCAGGCAGCCCACCGTGCCCGCGACGGCGCCGAGCACCGGGAAGCCGAGCGGTTCCCAGGCCGGGTCGCCCTCGCCGAACACGCAGCGCAGGCACGGCTCCCCCGGCCGGACCACCATCAGGTACGCCTCGGTGGCGTTCATCGCGGCGACGACCAGCGGCACCTCCGCCCGCACGCACAGCCGGTTGATCAGATACCGCTCGGGGAAGTTGTGCCGGGCGTCGACGACGACGTCCGCCTCGGCGATCAGGCCGGGCACGGCCGGGTCCGCGAGGTCGCGGTCCACCGCCACGATCTCGACGCCCGGGTGGTGGGCGCGCAGGGTGTCCGCCGCGCAGAAGACCCGAGGCTCGCCGACCCGCTCCGGCCGCATGAGCGTCTGCCGGTTCAGGTCGGGCTCCTCCAGGTCGCCCGGGTGGATCAGGATGAGGCGTCCGACCCCCGCGGCGGCCAGGTAGGTCGCGGCCGCCCCGCCGACGCCGCCGACGCCGGCCACCAGCACCGTCGCCCGACTCAACCGCCGCTGGGCCGCCACCCCGAAGCCGGGGATGGTCAACTGCCGGTCGAAGCGCCGGGACGTCTCGGCCGCGGGCGGGGCCGCCTGGACGGGCAGGATCCGCGCGGGCGGGCCGGGGCACATCGACCGCAGGCGCGGGTGAGAGTGAGACCGAGCAGTGACCATCGAGCTCTCCGCGGATTCGGCAGGACGGGTGGAAAGGCGCACTGGTCAGGCGGGTCAGGGCCAGGGGCGGAACAGGGTCAGAGGTGGAACAGGACCATCGGCGGGGTCAGGGCCGTGGTCAGGGCCAGAGCCAGGGGCGGGATCAGGGCCAGGGCGGCCCGGTCGGGCGGGGTGTCCGCCGGGGGGGGCGGCTCCGGATGGCCGGCAGGTCCGCGGACCCGCGGCCATCCGATGCCGTCACCCCCGTCCGGGCGGGGCGGTCAGGCGACCAGCGCGACCCGGCCGATCTCCGGCAGCTGCTGCCTGAGTCGGGCCTCGATCACGCCGGTCAGCGTCGCGTTCGCGCTGGAGCAGCCGCCGCAGGCGCCGGTCAGGCGCAGGTGCACCTCGGCGGAGCCGGGCTGACCGCCCCCGGCGAGGACGGCGACGACCTCGGCGTCCCCGCCGTCCCCGCGCAGCATCGGGCGGATCTCCTCCATGATCTCCTCGACCTGTTCGCGCAGCTTCGCGTCGGCCGCGGTGCGCTCGGGATCGTCGGACGAGCCGAACGACGACCCACAGCCGCAGGAGCTCTTCGCGTTCGGGTTGGCGAAGGTGAAGCCGGAGGAGGTCAGCGTCTCGGTGTAGTCGACCCGCATCCCGCGCAGCAGGTCGACGCTCGTCGTGTGCACGACGACGTCGAAGCCGTCCTGCGGCAGCACGACGTCGCCGGTCTCGGCGCCGGGCACGAGCGCCAGCTTGTAGGTGTAGCCGGAGCAGCCGCCCGGGTCGACGCCGATGCGCAGGGCGAAGCCCTCGGTGCCCGGGGTCGAGCCGAGCAGGTGACGCACCTGCGCCACGGCCTTGTCGGTCAGTTCGATGACGGTGGCGGTCGCGGTCATGGGGTGCCTACCTCCGCTGGGGCGCGGTCCGTGACGAGGCGGGCGCCGATTTCGGCCACCGCCTTGTCGATCAGGTCATAGATCTCGACCGGTTCGATGCCGGCCTCCTCGAGCGCCTCGCGCGGCCCGAGGCCGATCTTGCTGCACAGCACAGCGGCGCAGTCGGACAACATCTCGATGGTGCGGTCGAGCTTGGAGGCGTCCTCGTCGCAGTCCGACGGGCCGTTGCAGTAGCGGTCGACGTCGCGGGTCTGCACGAGACGGGCCCAGCCGGGGCCGGCCTCGTAGATCCAGAACTCGCCGGCGTGGCCGAAGTGCTGGTTGACGACGCCGCTGCCCTTGGTGGCGACCGCGACGAGGACGACCTCGGCCGGCCGCACGGGCTCGGCCGCCGGCACGTCGGGGGTGCGCGCGCCGGTGGCGATGTTGAGGGTCTGCCGGGTCGCGGCGACCTCGGTGCGCCAGCGCTCGATCTCCTCGTGCGCCTGCTGGCGGCCGGCGAGGTCGTAGACGATCTCGCGGCCCTGGAACGTCTCGGGCAGGAACTCGTCGCCGCGGTCCTCGCCGAGCAGGCCGACCGCGTCGGCGCGGCACTGCCGGCAGTGGCGCATCATGTTCATCTCGGCGCCGTCGTCCTGCTCGCACCGGTCCTGCAGGGCCTTGAGCTCCTGCGGGGTCGGGCCGCGCTGGCCGGTCAGGCCGAAGACGGTGCCGTGTTCGGGCGCCGAGACCAGCGGCATCACGTTGTGCAGGAAGGCCCCGAGCCCCTTGACGGTCCGGGAGACCTCGACGAGATGCTCGTCGTTGATCCCGGGGATCATCACCGAGTTGACCTTGCAGAGGATCTTCCGCTCGGTCAGCGCCGCGAGCCCCGCGAGCTGCTGCTCGGAGAGGATCTTCGAGGCCTCCCGGCCGGTGTACCGCTTGCCCCGCCAGGCGACCCACGGGTAGATCCGCTCGCCGACCTCAGGGTCGATCATGTTGATCGTGATCGTCACGTGGTCGACGTTGAGGTCGGCGATCCGGTCGACGAACTCCGGCAGGCGCAGGCCGTTGGTCGACAGGCACAGCTTGATGTCCGGGCAGTCCCGGGCCACCAGCTCCATCGTGCGGAACGTCGGCTTCGGGTTCGCCAGCGGGTCACCGGGCCCGGCGATCCCCAGCACGCTCATCTGCTTGATCTCGCTGGCGACCAGCTTGACCTTGGCGAGCGCGTCCTCGGGAGTCAGCAGGGTGCTCGTGACGCCCGGCCGGCTCTCGTTGGCGCAGTCGAACTTCCGGTTGCAGAAGTTGCACTGGATGTTGCAGCCGGGCGCGACCGCGACGTGCATGCGGGCGTAGTACTGGTGCGCCTCGGCGCTGTAGCACGGGTGGTTGGCGATCTTCTCGGCGATCTCCGGGTCCTGCACGGGAGCGCTGGTGCCGCAGCTCGTCGTGGTCTTGCAGCCGCCGGCGGAGGCGGGCGCCTGCGCACTGCGCCGGGGGAGCCCGCCGGCGGGGGCGGCGGCGAACGCCGGCTCCCCCGTCACCGTCGACCGTCCTTCGCGCCGGGCGTGCCGGCGCCGACGGTCTTGCCCGCGGGCTTGGCCGGCGGCGCGGGCTTGGCCGGGGTGGCGGGCTTGGCCGGGGTGGCGGCCTTGGCGGGCTCGGCGGGCGTGCTCGGTACCGCGGGCTCGGCGTCCGCTGCGGCGGACTTGCAGTTCGCGGACCCGTGCTTGCAGGTCTTCGCCGCGTGCCCGCCGGCACCGTGCGCCGCGGGCTCGGCCGGCACCTTCTCGGCCACCAGGACGGCGGCCGGGGCCGAGCCCTCCGCCGCCGCGGCGGCGGTGGGCGTGGCCGCGGGCTCCGCCTGCGTCGCGTCCTCGGCGTCCTCGGCGGCCTCAAGCTCGCGCTCCAGCGCGCCGACGATGCGGCCGTTTTCGAACGCGATCGCGTAGACGATGTGCTCCTGCAGGTACAGGCCGACGTTGATGACCTGACCGCGGGTGCCGGCCTCGACCAGGATCTCGCCGATGGAGATCGCCGGGTCCGGGTAGGTGCCGTCGTTGCGCAGCGCCTTGGCGGCCATGACGACGTCGCCGACGTCGTAGGTGTTGGTGGTCATCGGGCCTCCTCCGTCCGCTCGGACGTTTCCGATGGCTGGGTCGAGCCCGGCCGCTGCACAGTGATCTCGGATGTCGGCACGAAGTCCGCCGCCTGCGGCGCGCGATCCTTCAGCACCTTGAACAGGCGGTGGTCCAGCGCGCCGGCGTTGGTGAACGCCTCGTAGGAGCGGACGAGCGCGTCGCGGTAGTCACGCAGGAGATGCCGCGGGTTCTCCGTGTCGGCGCCGGCGTCCTGCAGCTTGGCCAGTTCGCCGGCGAAGTGCTTGAGGATGTGCAGCCGGTTGACCGCCACGACCCGCGGGTCGTAGTCGACCTCCAGCAGGTCGAAGTACTGCTCCGCGGTGGAGCAGCGGTTGAACTCGGCCAGTTGGCCGGCGTCGGTGGTCGCGCTCATCGCGACGTCTCCTTCTCGGCCAGGCCCTCCAACAGGGCGATCTCGGCATAGGCGTCATAGGTCCGGCGGGCGACGTCGAGCAGGCCCTCCCAGCCGATCGGGAGGTCCTCGGCGAGGTCGTGAAGATCAAGCTTGAGTCGGGTGGCCTTGCTGTGGAGCTTGCGCAGCCGCTGCTGGGCGGCGGCGGCGTCGAGGTTCTCGGCGTCGCGGCTCGCGGTGTCCGGGGCTGGCGGCTCAGGAGTCATCGCGGGCGACCTCGCTCCAGCGCTCGATCAGCTTGCTCGCGCCGAGCACCAGGGCCTCGCCACGGGCGGCGAGCTCCTCGGACGAGTTGAAGCCGAACCGCTGCACGTCGCGCAGCGCGTTGTCGAGCACGACGAGTCGACCCGCAAAAATGATCACCCGGCCGAAGCCCTCGCTGTTGAGGTCGAGAATCGTCGTGGTGAACGCGCCGGTCGCCTTCTCGGTGGCGGCGGCGACGGCCTGGTAGAACGACCGCAGCCGGGCCGCGGTGGCGATATCGAGGTCGCAGTTGGTCGCGATCGTGCGGCGCTGCTCCTTGGTCACCACGAACGGGGCGAGCAGCTGGGAGTCGGAGAACCGATCGAGCTGGCCGTAGGAGTCGCCGGCCCGGACCTGATCGAGCAGGTCACGCAGGAAGTCCTTCGCCTCGCTCATGCCGCGTCTCCCTTCAGCACCGCGGCGACGCTGCGGGTCCAGCTCTGCGCGGCCGGCTGCGGCTCGCGGGCCTTGAGGACCTTGCGCAGCCAGGGCGGCGGGGTCCCGGCCAGCGTCGCGACGTAGCGGGTGAGCAGGTCCTCCACGCTGGTGCCCTTGGCCACCTTCACCGGGTGGATCTTGGCCTTGACAACCTTCGCCGCGGCGGTCCCGCCGATGTCGGCGATGTTGAGGATCACGCAGTCCGTGACCGCGGCGAGCCTGGATTCGATCTTGTCCTGCTCGTCGTCCGACGCCGCCTCGAGCAGCCGGGTCTCGAACAGGTGTGACCCCTCGGGGCCGACCTCGTACACGTCGAACCGTCGGCACCAGCCGAAGTGCTGGTCCACGGCGGTGCCGTCGCCGGTCGCGAAGGCGATCTTCAACACGGGGACTCCTGGAACAGGTTGTCGAGTTCGTCGGGTTCTGCCGTCGCGCGCCCCTGCTGGGGAATCTCGGTGGCGGCCCGGTGGCCGGCCGCGGCGGATCCCGGCGAGGCGGGCAGCGGCGGCCGACCCGGCCGGGCGTGTGCGTGCCCGTGGTCGAGGACCCGGTTCGCCGCGTCGAGCAGCAGCCGCAGGCTGCCGGCGTAGCCGGCGGTGCCGGCCAACGCCGTCCCAAGCCGGTCGAAGATCGGAAATCCGATCGGCAGGAAAGCGGCGCCGATCCGCTCCGCGATTCCCCGGGCGTGGCTGGAACCGAGGACGAGCTCGGCACCGGCCGCCTGCGCCCGTTCGGCGAATTCGGTCAGGTCGCCGATGACGACCTCGGCCCACGGCGCGTCGGCCAGGGCCGGCGCCGGAGTCGGCGACACCGCGGTCACGATCTCGGCGCCAACGTCGCGCAGCAGCGAACCGGCGGCCAGCAGGGTCTCGGGCTCGCCGGCGATCGCCACCCGGACGCCGCCGAGAACGAAGTGCGCGTCGAGCAGGCCGTCGGCAAGGCGCGCGCGGGCCCGGCGGACCTGCTCCGGGGCCGTCCGGCCGGTGTGCGCCATCAGCTCCGCGACCAGGGCGTCCGTCTCGGTCAGGCCGGACAGGTGCCGGTGGTGCAGCAGTCGGGCGCCGGTGCGGGCGGCGAGCAGCTCGCCCGCGGGGGCGGCGGTGGCGCCCGCGACAAGCACGGCACCGGCGCGGCGCAGCGAGCGCAGCTCGGCGAGGCCCGCGCCGCCGGTCGTCGTCGGCTGCCAGGCCGGGGCGAGGTGGCCGTCGACCGAGGCCGACAGGTCCGGCACCAGCACGGGGTCGAGCCCGAACGCCCGGACCAGCCCGGCGACCTCGTCGAGGTCGGCCGCGGTGAGGGCGGGACCGGCGAGGACGGCGACCAGATTCCGGTCGGCGACGTCCTCGTCGGTCGTACCGGCCCGCCGGGACAGGGGCGAGGCCGGGACGGTGGTGGTGACCGGCGCCGCGGCGGGGATCGCGCGGGCGGCGCCGGCCAGCATGGTGGCGGCCGACGAGGCAGCGGCCGACGAGGCGGCGGCCGGCGGGGCGGCGGGGAGGGTGGCGGCCGGCGGGGCGGAGGCCGCGATGAGCGCGGTCGGCGCGTCCGAGCCGGCCTCGGCCGTCATCGGCGCGGGCACCACCGCCCGGATCAGCGCCTCCAGCGCGGCCGACCAGCCGTCGGACAGCCCGCCGAGGAAGTCCGGGGTGGACACCCCGATGATCAGCGGCGCGGTGTCGGCGTCGGCGTCGGCCCAGGTGGCCAGGTAGGTGCGCAACTGGCCGCCGATGTCCTCCCCGGAGACCTCGGTGACGCCCGTGGTGAGCAGGCCGATGATCGCCGGACGCTGCTTCTTGCGGATGGCGTCGAGGGTGGCCACCATGGCCTCCCCGCTGCCCATGACCGCGGTCACCTCGCTGATCGCCGTGGTCTGCAGCGGGATCGGCTCGTTGAAGTGCCGCGTCAACAGGGCCTTGGCGAACGACGCGCAGCCCTGCGACCCATGCATGATCGGCAGCGAGTCGGCGAGGCCGAGGAAGACGAGTGCGGCACCGAGCGGCTGGCTGAACTTGAGCGGGTCGATCGCGGCGCGCCGCTCCCCGGTGATGATCTCGGCCATCAGTGGGCCCCGACCAGGTCCCAGGGGGCGGGCCGGCGGACCTGCTCCCAGACCGGGCTCGCGATCGCCATGTCCAGGCGGCGGGCGAACTCGACCATGCCGGTGTAGCCCGCGTAGGGGATGTGCCGCTCCTGGTTGATGTCGAGGAACGGCAACCGGCCCTTGAGCGCGGTGTACTGGTTGCGGCCGCCGGCGACGAGGATGTCGGCGCCGGTCTCCTCGGCCACCCGCAGCAGTTCCCGCGGGCTCCCCTCGGAGATCATCTTGGCGTCGCCGAGCAGCTCGCGGATCTTGTCGACGTCGCCGTCGGAGCTTTTGGTGATGCCGCTGCCGACGACCTCGATGCCGAGGTCCTGCAACGCGGAGACGATCGACCAGCTCTTGACGCCGCCGGTGTAGAGCACGGCCTTGCGGCCGGTCAGTCGGGCGCGGTACGGCGCGATCGCGGCCTCGACGGCCGCCTCCTCGACGGCGATGAGTTCCTCCGTGCGGCGGGAGAGCTCGTCGTCATCGAGCAGACGGGCGAAGCCCCGCAAGGTGTCGCCCATCGCGCTGACGCCGTAGAAGCTGCCCTCGAACCACGGGATGCCGTAGCGCTCCTCCAGGCCGCGGGCGAGGCCCAGCAGCGCCCGGGAGCAGACGACCATGGTCGCCTTCGCCCGGTGGGCGGCGGCGATGTCGCGGTAGCGGGCGTCCCCGCTGATGCAGGACCGGACCCGGATCCCCAGCCGGGTCAGCAGCGGCACGACGTCCCACAGCTCGCCGGCGATGTTGTACTCGCCGATGAGGTTGACGTCGAGGTCGGTGACGTCACCCGGCTCGACGGTGCCGATCACGTGGTCCAGCAGGGTCTGACCGGCGATCTTGTTGCCGAGGTTCTTGTTCCCGACGAAGCCCGGGGCCTCGACCGGGATCACCGGCACCCCGGTCTGCTCCGCGGCGGCCGCGCAGACCGCGCCGAGATCGTCGCCGATCATCGCGGTGACGCAGGTCGAGTAGACGAAGACCGCGGGCGGCGCGTACCGCTCGACGACCTCACAGATCGAGTCGAACAGGCGCTGCTCGCCCCCGAGCACCACGTCGTTCTCGGACATGTCGGTGGTGAAACCGTGGCGGAACAGCGTCGGCCCGGACGACAGGCTGCCCCGGCCGTCCCAGGAGTTGCCGGCGCAGGAGATCGGGCCGTGCACGAGGTGGGCGCTGTCGGTGATCGGGACGAGGGTGATCATCGCCCCGTCGAAGGTGCAGCCGCCGGAGGTACCACCCGGCTTGGGCTTGGGGCAGCCCGCCTTGCGAGCCTTGGCGCTCTTGGCGTTGTTGTGGTCGCAGGCCGTCTCGGTGAACAATGCGGCACGTTCAGTAGCAGCCATGGGCCATCCTCGGGAGGGGGCGGTCCTCGGGAGAGGCTGGACAGGGGGTCGATCGGCCCGGGAGGGAGCCGATCGACCCGGCGCGGGGAAGATGTCGCCATCGGTCGACCCGCGAGAGGTGGTCGACCGGCCGCAGGGAGCGCGGTGGGCGCGGCCGGCCGACCACGTTCGGACCCGGCTGGGGGCCGGACCGGCTACAGCGCGGCGCCGATCAGCGAACGGCGTCGAAGCTGTGGTCGGGGGCGTTGCGGTCCATCTCGTCGAGGATCGTGTTGACGAGCTGGGTGAGCAGGTGCAGACCACCCGTGTACCCGATGATCGGGAACCGGTGCAGGTGGTGCCGGTCGAAGATCGGGAATCCGACCCGGACCAGCGGCACGTTCGCCTCGCGGGAGATGTACTTGAGCTGCATGCTGCCGATGAGCAGGTCGACCGGCTCGGTGAAGACCAGCGACCGCAGGTGCCAGAGGTCCTTCTCCGGCCACACGGTCGCCTCTTCACCGAACTTGCTGGCGGAGAGCACCTTCTCCATGCGGGCCTTGAAGGTGGTGTCGGCGTTCGTGCTCACGATGTGCACCGGGATCATCCCGAGCTCGAGCACGAAGCGGGTCAGCGCGATGACGAGGTCGGGGTCGCCGGCGATGGCCACCCGCTTGCCGTGCACGTAGGCGTGCGAGTCGGTGATCGCGTCGACCAGGCGGCCACGCTCGGCGGTCAGCTCCGCCGGGACCTCGACCTCCGCGACCTTGGCGACCGCGGTCAGGAAGGCGTCCGTGCCCTTGACCCCGAGCGGGGTCTCGAGCAGGACCGTCTCCTGCTTCCAGTCCTTCTCGATGTACTCGGCCGTCCTGCGCAGCGTGGATTCCTGCAGCACCAGGCTCGCGCGGCTGAACTTCGCCAGCGCCCCCTCCGCGAGCGGGGTGCCGCCCGGGTAGAGGTCGTACTCGCCGTCCGCCGGGGAGTCCAGCGAGCTGGAGTGGTCGCCCAGGATCAGCGGGTCGACGCCCATCAGCTCGAGGATGCGCTTGTACTCACGGTGGTTGCCGATGTACGTGTCGAACCCGGGGATGACGTTCAGCCGGACCTTGTCGGACTTCGCCACCTTCGACGCGTCCGCGTCGGGCGACTTCGCCAGCATCTCGAGGATGCCCTTGAGCATCACGTCGTAGCCGGTGATGTGCGAGCCCACGAAGGACGGGGTGTGGGCGTACGACACCGGGAAGTCCTGGGTGATCGCTTCCTGCTCGCGCGCCGCGCCGATGTAGGCGAACAGGTCCTCACCGATGACCTCGGCCATGCACGTGGTGCTGACCGCGATGTGCTTCGGCTTGTAGAGGGCGGTGATGTTCTCCATCGCCTCGACGAGGTTGTTGATCCCGCCGAACACGGCGGCGTCCTCGGTCATCGAGGTGGAGGCGGCGGGCACCGGCTCCTTGAAGTGCCGGGCGAAGTGGCTGCGGAAGTACGCCACGCAGCCCTGCGACCCGTGCACCAGCGGCATGGTGCCCTCGAACCCGAGCGCGGCGAGCACCGCGCCGAGCGGCTGGCAGGCCTTGGCCGGGTTGACGGTCAGGGCCTCCCGGGCGAAGTTCTTCTCCCGGTACTCCCACCCGCGGGTCCAGTCGAGGACCCGCTGGACCTCTTCCTTCGGGGCCGCGTTCTCGAACTCGCGCTTGCCCTCGAACTGCTTCTGGTAGACCTCGTCGCGGAAGATGTCGTTGTGGTCAAGGACCCGCAGCGGGACCGCGCTGGTGTGCTCGGGGGTCGTCG
This sequence comes from Frankia sp. ACN1ag, assembly GCF_001414035.1. Classification (NCBI taxonomy): domain Bacteria; kingdom Bacillati; phylum Actinomycetota; class Actinomycetes; order Frankiales; family Frankiaceae; genus Frankia; species Frankia sp. ACN1ag. The sequence continues at coordinate 114,094 of NZ_LJPA01000001.1, forward strand.
TCACCGGACGTCCCTCCTCTCCCCTGTGGGGCTTGTCCCCAGGTGGGGCTTGAGGCCTGCCGCGGCAGCCGCCAGCGACCGTTTCTCCGGTCACGGGGTCGCTGGCGGCTGCGTTCGGCCAGGCCTGGATGAACTACTGGTCAGCTACTGCAAGTGGCCGTCTACTGCGAGTGGCCGTCTACTGCGAGTGGCCGTCTACTGCGAGTGGCCGTCTACGGCAAGTGGCCGTCTACTGCTGGGCGCCTCGCGCCCGGGTGCCCGGAGGGCGGTGGATCAGGCGACCTCGCCGGCCTTCGACCAGGGGGCCTCGAGGAGGTCCCAGGCCGGGCTGTTGATGGCGATGTCCATGTCCCGGGCGAAGACCGCGAAGCCGTCGACGCCGTGGTAGGGCCCGGAGTAGTCCCAGGAGTGCATCTGCCGGAAGGGGATGCCCATCTTGTGGAAGACGTACTTCTCCTTGACGCCCGCACCCATCAGGTCCGGCTTGAGGAACTTGGCGAACTCCTCGAGCTCGAACGCGGTCGGGTCGTCGTAGAGGACGGTGCCTTCCTTGAGCATGCTGTAGGTCCGGGTGTAGTCGTCCTTGTGGGCGAACTCGTAGCCGGTGCCGACGACCTCCATGCCGAGGTCCTCGTACGCGCCGATGGTGTGCCGGGGGCGCAGGCCACCGACGGCGAGCATGACGCGCTTGCCCTCGAGCCGCGGCCGGAACGCCTTGGTGATCTCGTCGAAGCGCACCTGGTACCGGGCGATCGCCGCCTCGGTCTTCGCCTTGATCTCATCGTCGAAGAACTCGGCGATCTTGCGCATGGAGGAGATGATCTTCGTGGGGCCGAAGAAGTTGAACTCGGTCCACGGGGTGCCGAAGCGCTCCTCCATGGTGGTGCAGATGTAGTTCATCGAGCGGTAGCAGTGGATCAGGTTGAGCTTCGACAGGTGCGTCGAGGCCATCTCGTTGATCGTGCCGTCGCCGGACCACTGGGCGATGACCCGCAGGCCCATCTCCTCGAGGATGCGCCGGGAGGCCCAGGCGTCACCGCCGATGTTGTAGTCACCGATCAGCGCGACGTCGTAGTCGGTCTGCTCGAAGGAGTCGCCACCGGTGCCAAGCACGTGGTCGCGAACAGCGTCGTTCGCGATGTGGTGACCCAGCGACTGACTGACGCCACGGAAGCCCTCGCAGNGGACCGGGATGACCGGGATGTCGAGCTTCTTGGAGGACTTCTTGGCCACGGCCTCGATGTCGTCACCGATCAGACCGATCGGGCACTCGGACTGCACGGAGATGCCCTTGGCCAGCGGGAACAGCTCGACGATCTCGTCGCAGACCTGCTCCAGCTTGGGGTCACCGCCGAAGACGATGTCCTTCTCCTGGAAGTCCGTCGTGATCTGCATTGCCGTGAAGTTGTCGACGCCAAGGTGACCGTGGGCGTAGTTGCGCCGGGTCGCCCAGGAGTACTGACCGCAGCCGACCGGGCCGTGGCTGATGGTGACCATGTCCTTCACCGGGCCCCACACCACGCCCTTGGAACCGGCGTAGGCGCAGCCGCGGATCGTCATGACCCCGGGCCGGGACTTGATGTTGGACTTGACCTCGCACTCCTTCGACCCCTCGGGGTCGTTGGCCTTGAGGTGCTTGGCCCGGAACTTGGCTGCCTTCTTGGGGTACTGAGACAGAACCTCGGCGATCATCGCCTCGGTCTCGGCCCGCTCGGGTGCCGGTGTCGTCGTCATGGTCGGGACCTCATCCTCGACGGTGTCGGTGCAGGTGGGCGTGGGATCGTCAGGCGACCGCGGCGGCCTTGCCGATCACGCTCTCGTCCTCCTGCGCCATGATCCCGAAGTCGATGAGGAGCTCCTCGAGCTCGTCCATCGTGATCGGGGTCGGGATCGTCTTCATGTCGTTGTTGACGATCTTGTTGGCGAGCTGGCGGTACTCGTCGGCCTGGCTGTTCTTCGGGTCGTACTCGATGACCGTCATCCGGCGCAGCTCGGCGTGCTGCACGACGTTGTTACGCGGGATGAAGTGGATCATCTGGGTGTTGAGGCGGCGGGCGAGCTCCATGATCAGCTCGTCCTCGCGGTCGGTCTTGCGGCTGTTGCAGATGAGCCCGCCGAGCCGGACGCCGCCGGAGTGCGCGTACTTCAGGATGCCTCGGGCGATGTTGTTCGCCGCGTACATCGCCATCATCTCGCCGGAGGTGACGATGTAGATCTCCTGCGCCTTGCCCTGGCGGATCGGCATCGCGAAGCCACCACACACAACGTCACCGAGGACGTCGTAGGTCACGAAGTCGAGGTTCTCGTACGCGCCGGCCTCCTCCAGGTAGGTGATGGAGGTGATGACGCCACGGCCGGCGCAGCCGACGCCCGGCTCCGGGCCACCGGACTCGACGCNCTTGATGCCCCACTGGCCCTCGACGAGCACCTCGTCGAGCTCCAGGTCCTCGACCGAACCCTTCTCGGCCGCGAGCTGGATGACGGAGGTCTGCGCCTTCGAGTGCAGGATCAGGCGGGTCGAGTCAGCCTTCGGGTCACACCCGACGATCATGACCCGCTGGCCCATCTCGGCCATGGCCGCCATGGTGTTCTGCTGGGTGGTGGACTTGCCAATACCACCCTTGCCGTAGAAGGCGATCTGGCGCATGCGGTGCTCCTCCTTGGGACGGTTGCCCGGCGCGCGGTCACCGGGGCTCGGCCATGCCGATCGGGCTGGCCGGGCCGGTCGGCCCGCGAGCTGCCGGACGTGCCGCCGGTCGGATTGGACCGGGACGTCGGCACTACCGTGGTGCTGGTCGTACGAGCCCGCTGGCGCGGGCAGGTCGGTCAGACCTGCTCTTCGCGCCGGGGGGCCTCCGCTCGGGGGGTCGGCATCTCTACCCGCCCGAGAAGCTCTTGGAAGTCGCGGCCGTGAAGGCCGCGCTTGTGCTGGGTGGCGGCGGCACGGACCCGCTCCAGCAGGGGTTCGATCTCGTCGTCCTCGGCGGTCAGCCCGTACTGCTCGAGCGCGTAGCGCACCGAGGCCCGCCCGCTGTGCTTGCCGATCGCCAGCCGCCGGCGCCCGCCGACCTCGGCGGGGTCGAACGGCTCGTACGTCGCCGGGTGGCGCAGGATGCCGTGCACATGGATGCCCGACTCATGCGCGAACACCGACTCGCCGACCACCGCCTTGCCCGCCGGCAGGGGCCGGCGTGCGGCCCGCGACACCAGCCGGGCGAGGCTGCGAAACGACGTCGTGTCCAGGTCGACGGGCAGCTTCAGCAGGTGCCGAAGCGCCATCGCGACCTCTTCGATCGGGGCGTTCCCGGCGCGTTCGCCCAGGCCGAGCACGGTGGTGCTGACCCAGGTGAACCCCGCCTGGACGGCGGCGATGGTGTTGGCCGTCGCCAGGCCGAAGTCGTCGTGGGCGTGGATCTCCCACGGCCCCGGGACCGCCCTGACCAGTCGCCCCAGCCGATCGTGCGCGCTCACCGGGTCGAGCAGGCCGACGGTGTCGGCCCAGCGCAGCCTGGTGACGCCCAGTTCCCGCAGTTCGCCCGCCAGGTCCGTGACGAACGCGTCGTCGGCGCGGGAGGCGTCCTCGAAACCGACGCTCACCCGCATCCCGCGGTCCGTCGCATCCGCGACACAGTCGCGGACCCGCAGCCGCGCCCAGGCCCGATCCCGCCCCAACTTGCTCTTCAGGTGCAAGTCGGAGACCGGGATGGTCAGGTGCGCGGTGACGAGGCCGCAGCTTGCCGCGGCCTCGACGTCGCGGTGGTCGGCCCGGCACCAGCCCACGATCTCCGCGTGCGGATCGGTTGCGAGGATCTCCCGCAGCACGTCCCGCTCGGTGACACCCATCGCCGGGATTCCGGCCTCGATCTGGTGTACCCCGATGGCGTCCAGGGCAGCGGCGATGGCGAGTTTCTCGGCCGCGGTGAATGCGACGCCAGGCGCCTGCTCGCCGTCGCGGAGCGTGGTGTCGCAGAATTTGATCGCCGCGTCCGACTGTATCGCCGTGGTAGATGAGCTGGGAAAACGGGGGTCTCGCACTGTCATCACCAGCCGTTGCTCCGGGACTGAAGACCATGGGCTGCGCCGCGAACTGTGGTTCTGTGTTTGTCCGGCGGCGACATGAATCAGACTAGGAGGCGATTATTTCGAGGCTGCAAGCGCCGGTAACTTCCGGGTTAACAGGTATTCTCGGCGGATGAGTGCAAGCTTTTCCGCCGGGATATCTCGAAGGATATCTGCCAGGAAAAACTTATCCTTGGATTTTTCTTTGGGGGACTTCGTGCGGGCCGGAGGTGGCCCAGCTCACCCGGCGAGGGTGGGCCGCCCAGGGCGGCCGGGGGCCCTCCTGGTCACGCACCTCACCGAGGGCGCGGGCCCGTCCTGGACGAAAAGGAGCACCGGCCGATGCGTCCGACCGTGCATACGCCAGGTTATCCGACCGGACCGCCCGGTCGATTCCTTTCCGTAGCGCAAATGTCACGGACGGGAATCCAGGGCGGTCGCGAGGGGGTCGCGAGGGAGGCACGGCGGCGGTGCGGAGTACGCACTAATCGGCACGTCCCGATGGCATCACCATCGGCCTGTGCAGCAAGGGTTAACGTTATCGAAACCCTTGAACTTCTTCCCGGGTTGGACCTCGCCGAGCGGGTCGGATATCTTATGGATAACAAAAAGACGCCGGGCGAAGCCGGGCGAGGCCGGCCCGGCAGCACGCAGTGCTTTCCCCCGGGGAAGCGGAAGGAGCTGGGCGTGTCGGTACACGTATACGCGGGGTACTTCGGTTGCCAGCCGGGATGGTAGAGATGTCGGAGGCGCAGATGATCGGTGTGCCGACCGACGCCCCCGGGAGCTGGGAGGACCTGCGGTCAGCCGTGGTGGGGAACAACGGAGTCTTCAGGACCACCATGGGCATGCTGCGGGAGATCGGTGGCTACGGCCGGCTCGGGACGAACGTGCGGCAGATCCTCAGCCGCAACCTCGCGGGCATCGGCCTCGGTCACCTACCCATGGAGCTGCCGGCATACCAGGACAAGGAGATCCTGCTCTTCCAGTACGGCACCCCCGCGGCCGAGATCGTGGAAGCCGTCCGCGAAGGCGCCTCGGACGGGGCCGAGACCGCCCTGATCCGGCTGAACTCGTCGCAGGACATCGCCAAGGTGCGTGACGCCTCGCTGAAGGCGGTCGAGCTCCTGTCGATCCTGAACGACCGATGCCGGGACTGCATGCGTCCACTGCCGTAAACGACCGGTAGGCGGCACCCTCAGCGATTCTCGCCGATCGCCGAGGCACCGCCTGCCCGTCGACTCGGCCCGGAGATCGCAGCCACCGGCGCGGGCCTGGGGACGGCGGCTACCACGGGCTTTCTCTCGGAGTGGCGACCTCGTGCGCCGCTGCGAGAGAAAGCCTGGGTCACCGTCCGACCACGAGCCCTACCCGCCCGCGGGATCCGGGCCGAACACCGCCCATAGATCACCGATCGTGTCGATCCGACGCCTCGCCCGGCACGGATCCGACGGTCGGTTGACCCCTGCCCTGCGTCGGCCGCCGCCACAGGCGTCATTCCTGCGCGCCNCCCTCCCGACCCGGTCCCCGGCCTGCCCGGTGCAGCCCTGCCCGCTGCTGTCCCGTCCCGCCCTGCCCTGCGCCGCCGTGCCCGGCGGTGCGTGGCTTGCGATCCGCTCGGTCGTAGGAGTAGACCCTTCCTCAGGCTCCTGGCGGGAGGCAATGATGACGGGTACCGGCCGAGCAGGCGCCGTGGCCGCGGCGCGTGTGACCTGGGTGCTCATCCCCGGTGCGGGGGGCGCGTCCTGGTACTGGCACCTCGTGGCGCGCGGGCTGTGCGAGACGGGCGGGACCGTCGTCGCCGTCGACCTCCCCGCCGCGGACGAGAGTGCCGGCCTGCCCGAGTACGCTGACGCGACGGTCGCCGCGGTGACCGCGGCCGCGGTCCGGCCGGGCGTCGACGGGGCCGGCCACGCCCCGTCCGGCAGCGGCGAGGTGGTGGTGGTCGCGGCCTCCCTGGGCGCCTTCGTCGCGCCGCTGGTGTGCGAGCGGCTGCCGGTGTCGCTGATCGCCCTGGTCAACGGCATGATCCCGCTGCCCGGCGAGACACCAGGCGAATGGTGGGAGGCGACCGGCCAGCCGGCGGCCCGGCGCGCGTCGGACACCCGTGCCGGCCGGCCGCCGGACGCGGACTTCGACGCCAGGACGTACTTCTTCCACGACCTGCCGGCCCCGCTGGCCGCGGAGGCGATGGCGGGCGAGCCCGCCCAGTCGGAGGCGGTCTTCGGGTCGCGCCTGCCGATCGACGCCTGGCCCGCGGTGCCGACCCGGGTTCTCGTCGGCCGGGACGACCGCTTCTTCCCGGCGGCCTTCCAGCGCCGCGTCGCCCGCGAACGCCTGGGCCTCGAGGCCGACGAGATCACTGGCGGCCACATCGTCGCGCTGGCCAACCCGGCCGACGTCACCGCCCGGCTGCTTTCCTACGCCGACACGGTCCTTGGCCCGTCCGGGCCCCACTGATCAGCGGTTTCCCTTCGTTCCACCCGCTTACTGATCAATAGGCAAGTAGCCTGGGGGCCGTGAGCCAGACCAGGGACCGGATTCTCGCGATCGCCCGCGAGCTGTTCGCCCGTCATGGCTACACCGGCACGACCAACGCCGACATCGCCCGCGAGCTGGGCACCACGACAGCCGCGCTGTACTACCACTTCCCGTCCAAGGCGGCGATCCTCTACGGCCTGCTCACCGAACCGCTGGCGGCCTACCAGCGGATCATCGAGTACCTCGACACCGGGCCGCCCGCCCCGGCGGAGCTGCTCTGCGCGTTCATCGACCTCGCCGCGGACTCCCGCGAGCTGGCCGCGCTCATCGACCGGGATCCGAGCGTGCTGGCGGTCGTCGACAAGCGGCTGCCCCGCACCATCGAGCGGATGACCAAGCAGGTGATCGCCGCGCTGGCCGGCCCCGACGCCGACCGCGGCGCCGTCCTGCGCGCGCACGCCGCCTTCGCCGCGGTCAAGCACGCCACCATGGCCGCGCTCGCCCTCAACGACGGCGTCCTCGATCCCGCGGACCGCGCCGAGATCCTCCACACCGCCCTGCGCATCCTTCAGCCTCCCGCCGCGGGCTGAGGCGCCCGCGGCCGTCCGCCGCCGGCTTCGGCCTGGTTCTCGGCCTCGTTCTCGGCCTCGGCCTCGCCGTCGCCATCGTCTCGTCGCGGGGTGGGCAATCCGGCTGTCTCGTCGCGCCCGACGGCGTACAAGGGAGGGATGTCGCAGTATCACTTCGACCCCGGGACCTACCGAGCCATGGTGGTCGCCGAGGTGCCGCACTACGAACGGCTCCAGGACGAGGTGGCGGCGGCGACGGCGGGCCGGCGGGTGACGCGCCTGCTCGATCTCGGGGTGGGCACGGGCGAGACCAGCGGGCGCGTGCTCGGCGTCCATCCGGACGCCGCTCTCGTCGCGCTCGACGAGAGCCCGGCGATGCTCGACGCCGCCCGCCCCCGTCTGCCACCCGCGGACCTACGCGTCGGCCGGCTCGAGGAGCCGCTCCCCGCCGGCCCGTTCGACCTGGTGATCTCGGCGCTGGCCGTCCATCATCTCGACGGGCCCGGAAAGGCCGACTTGTTCCGCCGGATCGCCGCGATCCTGCCGCCGAGCGGCCGCTTCGTGCTCGCGGATGTGGTCGTACCGGACGACCCCGGGGACGTCGTCACTCCCATCGACGGCGTCCACGACAAACCGAGCCCGTTGCCCGACCAGCTCGACTGGCTTCACCAGGCCGGTTTCGACACCGCGGTCGCCTGGCAGCACCGCGACCTGGTGGTCATTACCGCCGATCGCCCCGCTCGCTGAGCAGCAATCCCCTTCGGTCGCGGGCGAGGCGCGTCCTGATGGCAGGAGCGTCCGGTAGACAGGTGTCGCGCCCGGTCGCGGTGAGCTGTTCGGGATTCAGGCCGGCGAGCGCAGGATGCGCGGGTTGGCGGGGTCGGTGTTGTCGAGCAGAAAGTGCGCGCGCTCGTGCGGGGCGGCATTCCGGCGGTACATCTCCTGAGCCGGCAGATAGCGGGCCTCGTAACGCTCCCGGACCGCGGCCGGGGAGCCGAAGAGGTCGACGTCGCGCAGCAGCGCCCGGCGCAGCGATTCGCCGGGGCTGATGCCGAGGAAGATGCTCACGTCCCAGTGCTCGCGCAGCTCCCGGCGCAGCAGGAAGACCCCGTCGACGAGCAGCACCGCATCGGCCGGTGCCAGGTCGGCGGGCGTGTCGACCGCCGACTCCGCCCGCAGGTCAAACGCTGCGGTCCGATACCACCGGTCGCCGCCCGGGCCGAGCGGATCGAGTAGCAGGCGCCGCAGCGCGCCGTAGTCGAAGGCATCCAGAAAATACCCGTGGGGTGAAAGTTCACCGCGCCGACGACGTTCCGCCCGCGGCCGGTGAAACGCATCCACGCCGGCGCGGATGACGGGCCGCCCTCGGCCGCCGATCCGCTCGGCCAGCTCGTCGGCCAGAGTCGTCTTGCCGGCCGCGTCCGGACCGTCGACGGCGACCCGCACGACCCACTCCCGGCACCGGGCGACAATCCACTCGGCAAGGGTGTGTACAACCATGACCCGGGCCGCCGCGATCTCGGCATCCCGGCCGACGGAAAAACCATTGCCGCCCATACCCGCAGGCTACTCAGGCCGCCCCGACCGGAACGTTTCGACGGACTTTGACGGCGGCTATCGGGGAGGTGCCGCTCGTCACTCTTCGTCGGAATTCCGAGACAATGATCGATCCGTACCCGGACCATGGCCCTGGTGACCATCACACCGCCGACCAGTCCGACCGTGGAGCCGGCCGAGGATGGCGACGTCGCTCGGGCGGGATGGCTCTCGCCCGGGGTGCGGGGCATCGGCGCGGCCAGCTTCCTCGCCGATGTCGGCCACGAGATCCCGACCGCGCTGCTGCCCTCGCTGCTCACCGGGACCCTCGGCGCACCCGCGGCGGCACTCGGGGCGATCGAAGGGGTCGCCGATGCGCTGGCGGGGGCGGGACGATTCACCGGCGGCGCGCTCGCGGACGATCCGGCCCGGCGGCGCCGGGTGGCCGTGGGTGGTTACACCACCACCGCCGTTGCTCGGCGCGGCCACCGCGGGAGCGACGGCCGTGTGGCAGGTGGGGATCCTGCGCGCCGCCGCCTGGACCGCCCGCGGCCTGCGGGTGCCGGCCCGCAACGCCCTGCTCGCCGACCTCGTCCCGGCGACGGCCTACGGACGGGCCTACGGGTTCGAACGGATGATGGACAACCTCGGCGCGATCGTCGGCCCGCTGCTCGCCCTCGGTCTCGTCGCCTGGCTCGGCACCACGTGGGCGATCGGCCTGTCGGTGATCCCCGGCCTGCTGGCCGCGGCCGCGATCGTCTACGCCATCCGCCGCACCGCCCGCCCGGCCGCGCGGGACCGGGCGCCACTGCGTGTCGTCGTGCGCCCGCTGGTACACGGTGACCTCGGCCGGCTGCTGGGCGCCGTGGCCGCCTTCGAGATCGGCAATGTCGCCGCGACCCTGCTGATCCTGCGGGCCACCGAGGAGCTGACCCCCGCCCACGGCCACGACACCGCGACCACCCTGGCCCTCGGGCTGTACGTCGGCTACAACGTCGCCGCGACGCTGGCCTCGGTTCCCGCCGGGCATCTCGCCGACCGGCTCGGCGAGCGCGGCCCGGTCCGCGTGTTCGCCGTCGGCGTCGCCGCGTTCGCCGGCGCCTACGGCCTGCTCGCCACCGACATCACCGGGGTCGCGCTGCTGGCGGCGCCGTTCCTGCTCGCCGGCCTCGGGATCGGGGCCGTCGAGACCGCCCAGCACGCCGCCGTCGCCGCCCTCGCCCCCACCGATCTGCGTGGCTCGGCGTTCGGCCTGCTCGCCACCGTCCAGTCGCTGGGCAACCTCGCCGCCAGCACCGTCGCCGGCGTCCTGTGGACCGTGGTCTCCCCCACCGCCGCCTTCGGCTATCTCACGGACTGGATGCTGCTCGCCCTCGCTGGCCTACTCACCACCGCCCGACACCGACGAGGCCGGGGGTGACGAGACCGCAGGTGATGAGGCCGAGGGTTCGATGGCTGGCGGTCCGGTGGCCTGGTGGCGTAGCTGCTCGTTGAGCTGCCGGGCTTCGGCGAGTTGGTCTTCGAGCAGGACGATGCGACAGGCGGCATCGATCGCGGTGCCCCCGTCGACGAGTTCGCGGACGCGCCCGGCGAGGCGGAGTTGGTGGCGGGAGTAGCGGCGGTGGCCGCCGTCCGAACGCAGGGGAGTGATCAGGCCGGCTTCGCCGAGGGCCCGCAGGAACGCGGGGGTGGTGCCGAGCATGTCGGCCGCGCGGCCCATGGTGTAGGCGGGGTAGTCGTCGTCGTCGAGGCTGTCAGTCGGTTTGCGGGTGGTTCCAGGGGTCATCGCGCCTCTTGAGCACACATCGAGGGACCCCGGTGCCGCATGGCACCAGGGTCCCGAGGGTCAACACCATCTACCGGCGAGGTACGCCGGATCTCTGTATCCGCGAGGCCGCCCGGGACGGGCGGGGACGCGGGGATCGCATATGCGTGACCGGGGACCACCTTCCAATCTGGGGCCTGCGGTAGCCGAGCGACCTAGAGCGCCGCTCCGGCGATCCTGATGGCGTCTGCTCCTCTCTCTCCTCNTTCGTTCTATGGCCGGGTGTTTCTGATCGTGCGTGATCGTGCTCGACAGCCCACCTTGGCTGCCGTCCCGCTCGCGCCAGTTCCTGTCTGGCGCGACCATGGACTCTCTTGGCTACGAGAAGAACTCTACCCGGGGCAGCGCCCGATGTCTACTGCCGCGGGTACAGATTTTTCAGCTCCGAGGAGACAGGTAGTCGTCGACCATCAGATCTTGATGACGGTGACCCGCCCGCCGCACAACACCATGAGATCGTCGGGATCCGACGTGAGCACCGCGACCGGGCCGGGGGCGGCCAGCGCGGTCGCGCAGACCATCGCCTCGATCGCGTGCCGGTGGCCGTGCAGACCGGCCTCGCCCAGCAGGGCGGACGCGTGCCGGGCCAACGGTTCGGTGACGGGCTCGACGACGAGCCGAGACAGCGTCCACTCCAGCGCGGGACGCCTGATCCGCGGATGGACCACCTCGACGAGGGTCGCCGCGCTGGTGACCACCCGCATGTCGTCGGCGCGGGCGAGCGCCAGCCATCNGGTGACGTCGCGGTCCCGCTGGACGGCCTTGGCGAGCCCCTCGCTGTCCAGGACCAGGGTGCCGCCCGGCACCGCGGCCGGACGGGTCACGCCGCGTGCGGATCGGACGGACGCTGCTGCTGGCGGCGGGCCTGCAGCAGGATGTCCCGCCTGGCCTGGATCTCCTCCTCACCGATCGGCCCATGGTCGGCCTCGGCGACCGAGATGAGCTCGTTGAGGTTGTCCCGTTCGATCTGGCGGGCGACAGCCGCGGCGACGTAGGCGGACAGCCCCGAGGGGCCGCTGCGGGCACGGGCGGCCTCCGCGACGTCCCGAGGCATCGTGATCGAGTACCAAGGAAGCCGAGAGTTCCGATCAGGTAGGGCGGAGCAACCAGGACTATCGCGCGTAAGGTGACCTGCCGGCGTCGAGCGTCACGCGAGACCAGTTCCGCGACGGGAAGCGGGTGACCAGGCCCGTCGAGGTGATCGACCACCGCCGCGACCCGGTCCGCCGCTTTCTTCGCGGCCCAGTGGCGAGCCTTCTTCGGTCGACTGCTGACCGCCGTCACCAGGGTGCGGGAGTCACCGAACAGAACAAACGCCAGTCCGAAGAGGCTGGCACCCGGCGGGAGGAGAAAGCTACCCACCAGGCACCTCTTCCGTCACGCATTCCCGGCTCGTCCGCTCCTCCGCGCGGGATCGCGCCCGGGTCGGCGTAGTACGACTCGTCATCGGGATCTCTTCATCGAACCGATTCCGGTCGGAGCCGCCTCCTCCTGAGGGCCGGCCGGCACCTGGCGGGGCAATGCCTGCCCGAGGTCCTTCGACGTGGCCTGGGCCGCCGATCCCTTGTTACTCCCGAGAATGGCCGGTGGGGGCGGTTGCCGTGGGACTGGTACGCCGACCTTGGGCGTGCCGGCGGCGTAGGAGAAGATCGCGCGTTCCACGGCGCGAAGGCTGACTCGTGCTCACTGGCGCGCGATGCCCGTCCTCGACCGTGGCGCGGCGCGGCGCGTCCATGAGGTCCGTCCCTGAGCCGGATGTCCGGCGACACGAGCGATGCAGACCGTCGGTTACGTGTCATCGCTTTCTGTTACTGGTCACATGATGCCCATGCATCCGGCGGACGCGGCGCAAGGCCACGATGACGCAGTTCGACTATCCGATGACGTGCTGGTGGAGGGCCGGGCTCCGGCCGCCTTCCGGCGGCCGGCGGATCGGCCCCCCGAGCGGGTCGCCGGGCAGTCCCCCGAGTCGCGGGATCCGCACCGGCGCGGCGTGCTCGGCACCGCCGGGTTGCTCGGCGCTGCGCGGCTGTTCAGCACCGCGCGGCTGATCGGCAACGCGGGACTGCTCGGCGGCGCCGGCATCATCGGCGGCGCTCTCGCCCCGAGGGGACTGCCCGGCCGCGGGGTCGGCACCGCCCTGGCCGCCGACGACGCCCGCCACCAGCCCGGGATCGCCGACCCTCCCCCGGATTGGCTGGTCTTCACCGCCTACGACCTGACCGCTGCCGATCCCGACACGGCGCGCTCGTCGCTCGCGGCGGTGCTGCGCGCGTGGACATCCGGCGCGGCGGCGTTGACGACCGTGCCGGCGCCGGACGGCGGCGACCCGGACGCGAGGGGCGACGGCAGGGCGGGGCTGACCGTCACCGTCGGGCTCGGCGCGTCGGCGCTGCGCCGCGCAGGCCTCGACGGGCGGGTTCCCGGGGAGCTCACCGACATTCCGGCGATGCCCGGCGATCAGCTCGACCCGGCCCGCAGCGGCGGGGACCTCGGGGTGCAGGTGTGCGCCACCGATCCGGCGGCGGCCGTGGCGGCCGCAGCCCGGATGGGTGCGCTCGCCGCGCCGTTCGCGACCGCCCGCTGGGAGCAGTGGGGATTCCTGCCCACCGATCCCGACTCGGCGGACCCCCCGGGCACACACCGCAACCTGATGGGGCAGCTCGACGGGATGGGCAACCCACAGCCGGGCACACCCCAGTTCGATCAGGCCGTCTGGGCCTCGGGGGAGCCCGCGTGGATGCGCGGCGGCAGCTACCTGGTCTGCCGGCGCATCCGGATGCTGTTCGACGCCTGGGAACGACTCGACGAGTCGGACCGGGACGAGGTGATCGGCCGGCGGGAGTCCGACGGCGTCCCGCTGTCGGCCGGCCCCGGCGGCACGGCGTTCACCGTGCCGGACATCAATGTCCGCCGTGCCGACGGCCAATTCGCCATCGCCGCCGACGCCCACGTCCGGGTGTCGAGCCCGCCGGTGAACGGAGGTGCCGTCCTGTACCGGCGCAGCTACTCCTACGACGACGGGTTGGATCCGACGGGCGCCCGGGACGCGGGCCTGTTCTTCGCGGCCTACCAGGCCGATCCGCGGACGGCCTTCGTCCCGATCCAGCGGACGATGGCCGCGTCCGACGCGCTGAACGCCTTCACCCGCCACACATCCAGCGCCCTGTTCGCGGTCCCACCCATACCCAGCCCGGGCGGCTACCTCGCCCAAGCCCTGCTCGAGGACGCCTGAACCGGTCCCGTCCCGAGGGGGTGCGCCGCTGGCAGATCGTCGTGGCGAGCGTGGCGGTCAGCCATGATCCGGTTGCCGGTCGTCCTGGTCGTGCTGGCCGTGTTGGTCGTGCTGGCCGTGGCCTGACGGACGCAGTGACTCCCAGGTCCTGGCCAGGTCCGCCGGGCTCGCCCGGTCCGCAGGCCACCGTTGGACAAGCTGGTCACCTGTGTAGCGGGGTACAAGGTGGACATGCAGGTGAAAGACCTCCTGCCCGCCGGCGTGATGTCGAGGAACGACATTGTCCAGCGGTCCTCGTCGACAATCCACGCCGGCGCCGCCCCCCGCACGATTGCGCAGAAAATGCACGGCTCCGCCTTCGCGTCCACCCGCCGAACTTCCCACACCATCGCCGCCTTGGCCGACGGATCGGGCACAGTCACGGGTCTCGGCAGACTCGGCGCTCGGGACGGCCCGGGACAGCCATGCAGTGATCTTGGTGAAGGCCGCTGGCGGTTGGCGTGCGCCTCGAGCCGTCAACCATGCCACGTTCTGGATCACGTGACGGGCGGCCAGCGCTGGAATCAGGGCCCATACTGGGAGGCATGGCGGACGAACTCCTGGCGCTCGTCGTGGTCGACCCCTCGGTCGGCCATGGGCAGGCTTACATCCGGGGGACCCGGGTGCCCGTGAGCGTCGTGCTCGACTGCCTCGCCGACGGCATGTCGGGTGAGGAGATTGTCACGGAGTACCCGTCACTGACCGTGGCAGGGATCCGGGCCGCCGCTGCGTACGGCGCGCGCCTGGCCCGGGAGGATCTCGTGCCGCTTCATACTGTCCCGTGAGTGTCAAGCTCGACAAGGGCCTACCTGTCTCACTCGCTGAAAGGCTTGCCAAGCACGGGATCGACGCCGACACCGTGTGCGCCGAGGGCCTGGCAGGCCGCTCCGATCCTGAGGTACTCGCGGCTGCGGTCGACGAGAACCGCATGGTGTTCACCCTCGACCGTGGCTTCGGGAACATCCGTGCTTATCCGCCTGGGTCGCACAGCGGAATCGCGGTCTTCCGGCTTGACGATCAGTCCGCACGTGCCGCGATCGCGGCCGCCGAAGATCTCGTCACAAATCACGACCTAAACGATCTTATTGGAGCCGTGTCCGTGGCGCATAACGGCCTGCTCCGGATCCGCCGACAGACTGCCCGGCACTCCTTTGCAGCCGGAACCCGGCAGAGTCGCAGAAGGGTCCGGTGAGATTGGTTCAGGGGGCCTTCCTCGCCTCGAAGGACGAAGTAGACGCGGTTCGCACCGAGATCGAAGCTCAAGCTGACCTGTCTGGCCACGCACTCGGCCACATCACGATCTTAAGAAGCCGTCACGCCACATCGGGGGTCTGAGGGGGTCGTCCCCCGGGCAGACAGCACGGTCAACCGGAAGCTGCCCGAAGGGCAGCGAACAGCCGAATCCGGCGCGTGGAGACGCGGGGACTTGAACCCCGAACCCCTGCCTTGCAAAGTCGGTCCGCTCCGTTCGCTGGCGTCCATGGCGGTTCACTGCACCCGCTTCTCCTTGGCCGTCTCCACCGCCATCGACCACCGCCGTCCGTAGACGTCCGCCGGCTTGGCTACACAGTTGGCTACACGAGTCCGCGTCCTGCCCCGGGTTCGGCCCGGTGCCTGGAAGGCGAGCTCCGCTCCTTGCTGCGTCGGCTTGTTCGCAGGTCGCGGTGTACGTCGGCATACATGGTCGTCCGCCGACGACGCGCCCGTTGTTACAGGCGCTGCTACCCGCGGCCGGGCGGGCATGGCGCCAGACGGGACAGAGCCCACGTGGCGAGCATCACTCATCAGGGGTGGGCGACGGAGCTCGCTGCGTGGACCGATCAGAGAACATGCGGGTCGTGTCCGTTCCCATGCACGTCGGAGCAGGAGGCCGCGGAGTGTCCACCGTCGAGGAGCGCGTCAAGAACGTGGTCGTGGAGCAGCTGAACGTCAAACCGGAAGAGGTGACGAACAACGCGTCATTCGTCGAGGACCTGGGAGCGGACTCCCTGGACCTTGTCGAGTTGGGCGTGGCCCTGGAAGAGGAGTTCTCCATCGGTATCTCCGACGAGGACGCCGAGGAGATCAACACCGTGCAGGATGCCATCGACTGGATCAACGCGCGCCGGCGGTAGGCACGCTGCCGGGCTGTCCACGCGATCTGCGCGCCGTGGGACGACGGCTACTCGGACCTGATGGAGGAGATCCTGCTGCCGCCTGCGGCAGGAACGAATCATCCGGGTCATCGTCTGGATCGTGATCCTGGTGTTCGTCCTGTCCCGCCCAGCCGTGCGGTAGCAATGGAGGCCCCGTACTCGTACGGGGCCTTCGCCGTTTGGCTACAGAACTGGCTACATAACGATCTTAGGTAGCTGCCACGCCACATCCGGGGGGTTCGGGGGGTCGTCCCCCCGGCCAGCATCACGGCTGGTGGGAAGCTGCCCGAAGGGCAGCGAACACGAGGAATCAGCGCGTGGAGACGCGGGGACTTGAACCCCGAACCCCTGCCTTGCAAAGGCAGTGCTCTGCCAATTGAGCTACGCCCCCTGGACCTGCCTCGGCCGGGCCGCGCCGCCCGGAGGCGGGCGCCGCTCGGTGAAGCGCCCCCTAGCTTACGGCATCGAGACCATCTCGGACCTTCACCAGGGTGGGAGGCCGGCGCGTCAGCACCTGCTCCCGGGGCGTTGTCCGACCGATTCGGTGCCTGCCCGGGAGCAGGGTGGCGCGGCTCCCGCCGCTGTGGATAACTCCGACGCTGCCCTCCGAGAGTCGCGGCACGGGTCCTGTGGATAACTTTCACGCTGCCCTTCGCGGGGCTGTGACGCCTGTCCTGCGGACAACTCCCGCGCTAACCGCTGGAGGTCACCGAGGAGACCTGTGGATAACTCCTCGCTGACCCTCGGGGGGCTGTGGTCGGAGCGACTCCACGTCGCGGTAACCCAGCCGGGTCACCGCAGTGCGGGCCGGGTCGCGGTGGCCGGCGGGTCAGGAGCGGCGGAGGGNGGGGTCGATGAAGGCGAGGCGTTCGCGGACCTTGACGGCGAGGTCGCGGAAGTCGGAGTAGCAGCGGCGGACGGCGGTCTGGGTGCCGCCGAGGGCGCCGTCGCCGGCGCNCAGCTCGAACATGGGCTTGCGGGCGTCGTGGGCCAGCGGGATCAGGTTGGCGTAGTGGCGCAGGGTCGCGATCTCGAAGGAACGGTCGTGCGGGCCGGGGTTGCCGCTGGTGAGCACCGAGGTCGCGAAGACCTCGGGGATGCGGTCGAGCCAGCGGTCATGGGCCTTGGCCGGGCGGTCGGCGCGGGCGGGCGGCTGCATGACGATGTACCCGATCGGCATCATCAGGCCGCGGGGCGCCGGGATCCGCTCCGGCACCTTCGGCAGCACGGTGCCCTGCCAGGTCGAACGCCATTCCCGCAGCGTGGGACCGAGGTTGCGCAGTCCGCGCAGCGAGAACAGGTCGGCGGCCAGCGGCATGAGCACCGTATCGGCGGACAGCAGCGACGCGCGGTTGATGGCGCCGAGGTTCGGACCGACGTCGATGAGCACGATCTCCGCGCCGACGCTCCGGGCGCCGTTGTCGATGACCCGGTGCAGCGCCGTCGTCGTCCGCAGCGCGGCGATGTCCTTGCCGAGGAAGCTGTTCGGCCAGGCGGCGGACAGCCGGTCCTCGAAGACACTCAGCTCGACGTCCCCGGGCAGCAGCCACAGTCCGTCCTCGATCATCACCGGGTCGGGCAGCTCGATGTCCCCGATGCCCTCCATGATCGGCGCGATGGCGGTGGCCATCGTCCCCGTGCCGGGGAAGACCCGCGCGGGACGCACGTCGAACTCGACGGGCTTCGGCGCCGACGACGCGGTGTCCTCCGGTTCCGCCCAGAGCCGGGTCAGCTCGTCCTCGTCGAGAAACTGCGCGGTCAGGTTCGCCTGCGGGTCGAGGTCGACGGCGAGCACGCGGTGGCCCATCCGCTGAAGCATGTGCGCCAGGTGGTAGGCCAGGGTCGTCTTACCGACGCCACCCTTGTTGTTGAACAGCGCCATCGTGATCATGCGCGGATCCGATCGCGCCCGTGGTCCCGCCGCCCGCCCTGTGTGGCCTCACCCCGGTTGTCCCTGTTGTCCGACACGCCGGGCATTCTCTCGCCTGCCCGATTCACGGGCGTGAGCGGGAGACTCCTACCCCGGGCGGTCGCCTCTCGGCGGCGGGCTCCCGCCGGTCACCACCAGGGGCCGAGCGCGGGCCACTCGGGACGGCCCGGGTCGCGGCCGGTCAGCCAGGCCAGCGCGGGGATGGTCGGGACGTCGACGACGACCAGCTCATCCCCCCGCCCGACCGCGGTCGACGGCCGGTCGCCCGGTGCGAGCAGGACGGTCACCTCCGCCGGCAGCCGCGCCGGCAGGCCCCGCACGGCCCAGGCCCATTCGACCTCGACATAGGCGGGGCTCAGATCCGCCCAGCGGGGGCCACCGAGGTCGGTGAGAGCAAGATCGACGAGGTGGATCTCGGTCTCCCGCCACCGCAGGAAGACCAGATCGGCGAGGGTCGTCACGCCGTACGTGCTGACCCGGCCGAAGCCGGTGCGCCAGACGTCGACGTGGACGGCGTCCCAGGCCCGCTCCAACCGCACGACGGCGGCGGCGACCTCGGCCCGCACGGTGGCGGCGGGCAGGTCGCGGCCGGCGGCGATGTCACCGTCGCGCTGCTCCTGACCGCCCGGGTACTGGTCGCGAACGTCGCCCCCGGTCGCGGCCTCGACCATCCCGCTGTGGCCCTCGGCGTTACGAGCCAGGTGGGTGAGCAGGTGGGCGACAGTCCACCCGGGCAGCCCCGACGGGCGGCGCAGCGCGTCGTCGTCCACCCGCTCCACCAGGTCCAGCAGCCGACGGTGGGCGGCGGCGCAGCCGGCCAGGCGGTCGTGCGGCACCACGGAGGGCAGGTAGTCGGGGCCGGCGGACCAGGCCGCGGACGACGCCGACGACTCGATGCCGGACTCCTGCGCCGGCCCCGGGTCGGGGCCCACGCCGCCGAGAACCGGGCCGAACTCACGGTCGGCAGCCGCGTCGGCGTCGGCCTCGGGCACACCGAGGACGGATGGTCGGGGAGATGACGGGGCAGCCATGCTCCCACCGTGCCCCCTGCGGGCGGCGATACGCCAGGCGAAACGCCATTCCCGTGACGATGGTCCGAACATCGCAGGAAAGCCCGGCTTCACATCAAGATCACAATTGAATCAGTCGCGACACAGACTCTTTACCGCCCGATCCCTTGCTGTCCCGCGAGGCTGCTGGGAGGGTCGAACCCGACTGGACAGCGCCGTCAGGTCATTGCGGTGTCGGGATGGGCGACAGACGGAGGCCGAGGGCGGATGCGAGCTGAGCGATGCCCGTGGTGACGACGTGACGGCGACCGGCGACACCGTGACCGGCGACGCCGACATCCGCGACGCCGCGACCGGGGTGCCGGCGGCGATCGAGCTGGTCGGGGTGGCCAAGGACTACCAGTCCCGCGGCCGGGCGGTGCCGGCGGTCAGCCGCGTCGATCTTGAGATCAGGTCGGGNGAGTTCTTCTCGCTGCTCGGGCCGTCGGGGTGCGGCAAATCGACGACCCTGCGGATGATCGCCGGCTTCGAGGAACCGACCCGCGGTCGCATCCTGCTGCAGGGCCGCGACGTCACCGCGGTGCCACCGAACCGCCGGGACGTCAACCTCGTCTTCCAGAGCTACGCCCTGTTCCCGCACCTGGACGTGGCCGGCAATGTGGCGTTCGGCCTGCGCCGGCGCGGGGTGAAGGGCCGTGAGCTGCGCGAGCGGGTCGGGTCGATGCTCGACCTCGTCGAGCTGTCGGAGTTGGCCGACCGGCGGCCGCGGGAGCTCTCCGGCGGCCAGCAGCAGCGGGTGGCACTGGCCCGCGCGCTGGTCAACCGGCCGGCGGCGCTGCTGCTCGACGAGCCGCTGGGCGCCCTCGACCTCAAACTGCGCCAGACCATGCAGATCCAGCTCAAGGCCATCCAGCGCGAGGTGGGCATCACCTTCGTCTACGTCACGCACGACCAGGGCGAGGCGTTGACGATGTCCGACCGGATCGCGGTGATGAACGGCGGCCGGGTCGAGCAGCTCGCCTCGCCGCGCGACATCTACGAGCGGCCCCGGACCCGCTTCGTCGCCGGGTTCATCGGCACGTCGAACCTGCTGCGCCGCACCGTGCGCGCGGTCGACGCGGCTGGCCCGGACGGGCGCCCCACGGTCGTCCTCGACGCCGGCGTCGAGGAGCGGCTCAGCGCCCCGCTGNACCCGCAGACGGGCCCGCTGCGCGCCGGGGACCAGGTCGAGCTGACCGTCCGCCCGGAGAAGATCGAGATGTCGGCGACCCGTCCGGACGGGCCAGGCTGCGCGCTGCGCGGCCGGATCGTCGAGGTCGTCTACCTCGGCACCTACACGACGTACACGGTCGCCACCCACGGCGGCAACGAGATCACCGTGTTCTGGCAGAACTCGACCGGCGCCAGCAACATCGCCGAACGCGGGGACGAGATCTGGCTGTCCTGGCTGCCGGAACACTCCTACGTCCTGCCTGAGTCGGTTGACCTGCCCGAGGCCGATGACCAGCCCGAGGCGATTGCCCTGCCTGCGGCGGTTGCCCTGCCCGAGGCGGTTGCCCTGCCCGCCTCGGTCGACCCGGCCGAGGCGGTCGACCCGGCGGCAGGGACCTCGACGGACCCGGTGGCCTACCGGGTCTCCCACTGACAGCGCAGACCAGCACGCGGGCCCGGCAGGCATACCGGCCGGGCCTGCCCCGATGCGGAGGAACGCGCACCGTGACGCAGCCCGACACCCCCGGCGACACCGGCCGCTCCGGCAACCACCGAAGCGGCGGTGATCTGCACGCCGCGGCGCTTGCGGACCCCGCGATGCTGCGCGGCCTGACGCAGGCCCGGTTCGGCCGCCGCGGTCTGCTGCGGTTCGCAGGGCTGGCCGGTGGGGCGGCGTTTCTCGCCGCCTGCGGCGTCAGCGGCGAGAAGAAGGACTCCGCAGGCGCGGATGCCGCGTCGTTCTGGAAGGACCGGACGAAGGCCGGCACCCTCGACTTCGCGAACTGGCCGCTGTACATGGACGTCGGCTCCACCGACGCCGACCATCCGTCGCTGGACATCTTCACGAAGGAGACCGGCATCAAGGTCACCTACCGGGAGGTGATCCAGGACAACGAGTCGTTCTTCGCGCAGATCCGACCGACGCTGGCCGCCGGCAGGTCGATCGGCTACGACCTGATGGTGCTCACCAACGGCATCACGCTGAGCCGGGTGATGCAGCTCGGCTACCTCGCGCCGCTCGATCACGCCAGGCTGCCGACGTTCGCCGCGAACGCCTCGCCGAGCGTGAAGAACCCGACGTACGACCCGGGCAACGCCTTCACGATCCCCTGGCAGTCCGGGCTCACCGGAATCGCCTACAACCCGGCGAAGACCGGCCGCGAGATCACCAGCTACAACGACCTGTTCGACCCGAAGTTCGCCGGCAAGGTCGGCATGTTCGGTGACAACCAGGATCTGCCGAACCTCGCTCTGCTCGGCATCGGCGTCGATCCGGCGAAATCCACCCCGGACGACNGGAAGAAGGCCGCCGCGAAGCTCACCGCGCAGCGCCGGGACGGAATTGTCCGCAAGTACTACGACCAGTCCTACATCGACGCCCTGGCCGGCGGGGACCTGTGGATCTCGATGGCCTGGTCCGGCGACGTCTACCAGCAGATCGCCACCGGCACGAACCTGAAGTTCGTGGTGCCGGCCGAGGGTGGTCTGCTGTGGACGGACAACATGTGCATCCCGAAGACCGCGCCGCACCCGGTGGATGCCATCTCCTACATGGACTTCGTCTACCGGCCCGAGATCGCCGGAATGCTCACCGAGTACATCAACTACATCACGCCGGTGCCGAAGGCCGCCGAGCACGTCCCGGCGGATCTGGCGAAATCCACCCTGCTGTTCCCGACCGCGGACGAGCTCTCCCGGGTCAGCCGGTTCCGGGTGCTGACCACCGCCGAGGAGACCGTGTGGAACCGCATCTTCCAGCCGGTCTACCAGTCGTGACGGCCACCGTCGGCACGGGCGCGCGGTGAGGCGGCGGGCCGGGGCCCTCGCCCCCTACTTCCTCGTCCTGCCCGGTGGGCTGTGGCTGGCCATCTTCTTCGTCGTGCCGATGGCGGTCATGCTGTCGGNCTCCCTGCAGACCGGAAACGTCGTCGACGGCTTCACCCAGACCTTCGACGTCGGCGTCTACGCCGACGCGATCACCACCTACGACACCCAGTTCATCCGCTCACTGATCTTTGGCCTGATCGCCACGGTGGCGACGATTCTTCTGGCCTATCCGATGGCCTACTGGATCGCCTTCCACGCGGGCCGGAACAAGTCGAACTACTTGTTTCTCGTGCTCCTGCCGTTCTTCGTCTCCTTCGTCATCCGCACGGTCTCCTGGAAGTTCCTGCTCGCCGACGACGGCATCGTGCTCGGCAACCTGAAGGATGCCGGGCTGCTGCCGGCCGACTTCCACGTCCTGGCCACCTCGTTCGCGGTCGTCGCGGGCCTGACGTACAACTTCTTCCCGTTCATGCTGCTGCCGATCTACGTGGCGCTGGAGCGGGTCGACCCGCGGCTGCTGGAGGCCGCCGACGATCTGTACGCGAACCGCCGGGGGGTGTTCGGCCGGGTCGTCCTGCCGCTGTCGATGCCCGGGGTGTTCGCCGGATTCCTGCTCACGTTCGTCCCGGCGACGTCGGACTTCGTCAACGCCTACGTCCTCGGCGGCACGAACACCACCATGATCGGGAATATCATCCAGACGACCTACCTGACGAACGCGGACTACCCCCTCGCCTCGGCGGTGTCGTTCATCCTGATGGCCGTGCTGCTTGTCGGGATCTTCGTCTACGCCCGCCTGCTCGGCACCAGGGACGTCCTGGAGCTGAGCGCACGGTGACCATCCTGGAGGCCACACCGGCCCGCCTCGACCCGGCGGGCGACGGCCGCTCTCGGTCCGGCCGGCGCGGCGGGCGGCTGGGTGAGCGGCTCCTGCACGCCTACACCTGGCTGATCCTGCTCTGGCTGGTGCTACCGATCATCGTGATGATCGTGTTCGGTTTCAACGACCGGGTGGGCAAGCGCAACAACACCTGGAACGGCTTCACCCTGCGCTGGTGGGGCGAGCTGTTCGCCATCCCCGACCTCACCACCGCGCTGGTCAACTCGCTGACGATCGCGTTGCTGTCCACCGCCGTGGCCACCGTGCTCGGCACCCTGATGGGCCTCGCGCTCGGCCGGCACGGCTTCCGCGGTCGTGGCGGCGTGGAGCTGCTGATGTTCGCCAACATCGCCGCGCCCGAGGTGGTGCTCGGCGCGTCGCTGCTGTCGCTGTTCATCACGATGGGCGTGCCGCGGGGCTACCTGACCATCCTCATCGCNCACATCATGTTCAACATCTCCTACGTGGCGGTGGTCGTGCGGGCCCGGCTCGCCGGTTTCGACAGCTCCGTCGAGGAGGCCGCACGCGACCTCGGCGCCGGCCCGTTCACCACGTTCCGCCTGGTCACGCTGCCGCTCATCCTGCCGGGAGTGGCCTCGGGGGCGTTGCTCGCCTTCGCGATGTCGATCGACGAGTACGTCATCACGACGTTCAACGCCGGCAGCACCCTGACGTTCCCGCTGTGGGTCTTCGGCGCCACCCGGGTCGGTGTGCCGCCCCAGGTCAACGTGATGGCCACGATCATCTTCGTGGTCGGCGTGCTGCTCGCGCTCGGCAATGCGCTCCTGCTGCGCCGCCGTCGGATCTGACCCTGAGCCAGCCGTAACATGACGGAAACACGCTCGCGCGAAAATCCCCGGGACAGCGGCGTACCGACGGCCTGCGTGCGCAGGCCCCGAGGGAAGCGCGCAGGCCTCGAGGGGAGGAGGTGGGGATGTTCACCACGCCCCGCTTCCTGCAGGGGATCGTCCCGTTCGAGGGCAGGGGGCTGGACGCGCCGTTCCCGCTTGGGCCGGCGTTCAGCTACGTGGTCCCGGCCGGCGTCACCGCCCAGCCGCTGTACTTTCGCGGCGGCAACTCGACCGACGAGCTGATCTGTCTGATCCTGCAGCGTGACGGTGCGCCGATGCGCTTCTTCCCGATCGGCGCCCGCGGCTCGGTCCACGTCCCGCTGCGCGTGGTCGAGGATCTGGCCCCCGCGACCCGCATCGAGCTGCACCTCGCCGCGCCTACGGGCCTGCTCGGCATGCTCGTCGCCGACGTCGGCATCGTCGAACTCTGACCACGCGGCAGCGTCGGGCTCAGTCGTCGGGGGGCCGGCTGCGGCGGTCCCGTTTCGTCGCGGACCGCTGCTTCTTCGCCTGCAGGCGCCGCTCGACGGCCCCGCGCGAGGGCCGCGTCGGCCGCCGCGGCCGCGGTGGTGGAGCGGTCGCCATCCGCAGGGCGTCGACCAGCCGGTCGAGCGCGGCCTCCCGGTTGCGCAGTTGCGAGCGCTGCTCGCTGGCGACGACGGTGAACACGCCGTCGGTGAGCCGGTCGCCCAGGCGCGCGAGTGCGCGCTGCCGCAGCGTCGGTGACAGCGCCGGCGAGCCGGCGACGTCGAAGGAGAGCTCCACCCGCGAGTCGGAGGTGTTCACCGACTGGCCACCCGGCCCCGACGAGCGCGAATACCGCCAGCGCAGCTCGGCCGAGGGCAGTACGAGACCCGGGCGAACCGGGATCTCACGGGGCAGCATGGCTCCCATGGTGCCCGACGACGGACGCGACGTCAGGCGAGTTCCGCGCCGCCGAGCCGCTGCGGGCGCGCCGCCGCCGCGCTGCCGGTCAGCGGCCGCCGGCCGGAGACCCGGTGGTGGACGTCGCCTCCCGCCAGAGGTCGATCTCCTCCTTGCCCCGGGATCGCCGCCGGGCGGCGGAGAAGGCGGCCCCCGCACCAGCCAGCAGCGCCAGCACGGTCATCTTGCGCGCCATGTCGACTCCTTCGTCGGCGTCCTCGGCCGGGGGTGGCTCAGTCGTTCCACGGTATCCCGACCATCGCCGGCCTGTCCGCGACGGGTCAGCGACGCAGCAGTCCGCGCAGCCGAGAGCGGGCGGGCCAGGACGGCGGCGGCCCCGACACCTCGTAGGCGGGGAACGCCCGCTCGGCCACGTCGACCAGCATCGCCACGTCGATGGGCCGCAGCACCACCCCGGCGGACAGGACGTACTCGGCCACCCCGGTGGCGGGCAGCAGGAGCACGCCCTCGACGAGGGCGAGGCCGGCCGGAACTTCGGCGCGGGCGAAGGCGACGACCGGTTGGACCTCGAGCTGCCAGCCGTCCGGCAGCTCGCCGAGCAGTTGGGCGGTGGCCTCCTCGCCCATCCACGCCACCAGGCCGAGCATCGCCCGCAGCGGCACCTTGCCGGCCCAGACACCGGCCGCGTTCTGCCGGACGGGCCCCTGGTGGGCGTCGGTCTCGATCACCCAGGCCCCGGACGGCCCGATGACGAGGTGGTCGATGTTGCCGGCCGAGTCCGCCAGGCAACGATCGTGCAGGACGGTGTAGCCGGCGCGGACCAGTCGGTCGAGCGCGCGGGCGGTGCTGCGTTCGGCCTCCGCGTCCTCGCGCCAGGCCTCGATCTCCGGCGGGGTACGCAGGAAGCGCACGGCGCCGACGACACCGACCGCGAGCGCGGCAAGCACCGCAAGCTGGGCGGTTCCGACGCCGGGCAACCCGGCGAGGGCGCACAGCACGGCGATGACCAGGGCCGCACCCACCGCGAGGGCCCCGCCGGTGGCCAGCGCCCGACCTTTGTGATCTCCGCGTTCGGCGGAATACAACTGCTTGCGCCGCAGGTACTCGGCCATGGCCGAACGTCCCGCTGACTGTCGATCGGACACGGCCGCGGTCACCACCTCCCGGCGCCGTCATGACGCCGTCGCGCTCGGCGTTGTCTCCGGGTCCGGGACCGGGTCGGGCGCCAGTTCGTCACGGCGCGCTACCGGCTTTCTGGTCCATCCCGGTCACCATTCCATCGAATACACAACAGCGACAGGGTCAGGGGCGTGGAATATGCGAGCGAGAACCACGTTGAACCCACATCTATACCACCCGTCGGCGAACCGGCCGAGGCGACACCACACGCGACCGCCGGGTAGGGGGCGGGCCGTGCAGGGGAGAATCCCCCGGGAAGGCCGCCACCGGGCGCCGTGCCGGCCGGTGGTAGCACCGAGAAGGAGCCGCAGAATGCCACGTCACGTGACACTCCGGGGATCCGGGGACGATGAGCCTCTGTCGTCCCACCGGTCGCCCGCAGCGCCGTCGCCAAGCCGACAGTCGCCTACCGGACAGCCATCCGCCCCGGCTCGCCCGGAGTCGGCTCACCCGGAGCGGCCGGTCGACCTCGACGCGGTATGGGCCTTCGCCGCCGGCTGCGTCACCCCGACCGAGATCCCCGCGGGTGGGTCGCTCTCGGTACCCGCCGGCGATGTCGCGCGCCTCGGAACGTCGGTGGGGATCGAGACGGAGTGGTTCGTCGTGGACAGCCGGGCGGTCCACCGGCCGGTCCCGCCCGTGCGAACCCGCCGGGCGCTCGACCGGATCGCCGGCCTGACCACCGGCGCCGCCGGGCCGGTCCTGCCGGGGGGCAGCCGGCTCACCTTCGAGCCCGGCGGCCAGTTGGAGCTGTCGGGTCCGCCGGCCGGGCTCGCCGCCGCCGTCCAGTCCACCGCCGCGGATCTGCACCTGGTGCGGGCGGCGCTGGCCGAGGACGGCCTCGCGATCGTCGGGATGGGGGTCGACCCGCTGCGCGCCGGGGTACGCCAGACCACCGCGTCCCGGTACGCCGCCATGGAGGAGCACTTCCGTACCGGTGGGGGGACCTCCGGCAAGGTGATGATGTTCTCGACCGCGTCCGTCCAGGTGAATCTGGATCTCGGTGCCACGCCCGCGCAGGCGGCCGACCGGTTTCGGCTGGCTCATGCGGTCGGGCCGGTGCTGACCGCGATGTTCGCCGCCTCGCCGGCGTTGACCGGCCGGCGTACCGGCTGGCGCTCGACCCGCCAGGCGGTCTGGTCGGGTATCGACGCGAGCCGCACCGGCTCCGTGCTGGACCTGCCCGCGCTGCCGGCGGCGGGCGGCGACGCGGGGCCCGGCGCGGCGGCGGCACGCCCCGGCGATCTCGCCGGCCGCTGGGCGCGGTACCTGCTGGAGGCGAAACTGATGATGATCGGCGACCCCACGGGCGACAGCGGGCCCGGCGAGGACCGCCGCTTCGTCGCGGCCACCGGCGGGCACACGTTGGGGGACTGGATCGCCGGGCGGGGCCCGGTCGAGCGGGCGCCCACACTCGACGATCTGGCATACCACGCGACGACGCTGTTCCCGCCCGTCCGCCCGCGGGGCTGGTGGGAGCTGCGCTACCTCGACGCTCAGCCGGGGGAGGGCTGGCGGGTGGCGGTGGCGGTGGCCACCGCCCTGCTCGACGATCCGGTCGCCGCCGAGGGGGCGGCACAGGCCTGCGCGCCGGTGGCGCGGCGCTGGCCGGCGGCGGCGATGCTCGGCATGGCCGACGAGCCCCTGAGGCTGGCGGCGGTGCGCTGCCTGGAGCTGGCCGCCGCCGCGCTGCGCCGCGCCGGCTGCGCCGATCTCGCGGACGCGGTCGAGATGTTCGCCGAGCGTTATCCACAGCGGGGCCGATGTCCGGCCGACGAGCTGTCCGAGCGGTTCATTCTGATCGGCCCGACCGGTCTGCTGCGCGAGGAGGCACAACTGTGCGTATCGGTCGCCTGACTCAGGACCCGGCACCCTCGGCGGCGCCGGTCACCGCCCAGTCCGTGGCCGGCGCGCTCGACCTCGCGCGGGCGCGCTCGCTGACCTACACCGACATCGACGCCGAGGAGCTCGTCCGCCAGCACTCGCCGCTGATGTCGCCGCTGGTCTGGGACCTCGCCCACATCGGCAACTACGAGGACCTGTGGCTGGTGCGCGCGCTCGGCGACGCCGCCGCGACCCGGCCGGGCCTGGACGACGTCTACGATGCCTTCCGGCACAGCCGGGCCAGCCGGATCCGCCTCGCCCTGCTCGACCCGGCCGAGGCCCGCGCCTATCTGCACGAGGTCCGCGGCCGAACCCTCGACGCCCTCGACCGGCTCGCGCCGCTGCCCACCGGCCCCGGGGAGGCCGACGCGCCGCCGCTTCCCGGCACCGGCGGACCCGGCGAGCCGGCCAGACCCGGCGACCCGGCCGCGGACCGGCGCCGGCTGCTCGCCGGTGGCTTCGTCTACGGCATGGTCATCCAGCACGAGCACCAGCACGACGAGACGATGCTCGCCACCCATCAGCTCCGCGCCGGACCGCCCCTGCTCGCCCCCGGACAGGCGCCGCCGCCCGGACGAACCGTCCCGCGCGCCGAGGTGCTGGTGCCGGCCGGGCCGTGCACGCTCGGCACGAGCACCGAGCCCTGGGCCTACGACAACGAGCGGCCCGCGCACCGGGTGGACCTGCCGGCGTTCTGGATCGACACCCTGCCGGTGTCCAACCGGGCGCACATCGCCTTCATCGACGCCGGCGGCTACGACGACGAGCGGCTGTGGTCGCCCGCGGGCTGGCAGTGGCGCCGGCAGGAGAACCTGACGGCGCCGGCGTTCTGGTGGCGCGACGGTGAGGTGTGGCTGCGCCGGCGCTTCGGCCGGGTCGAGCCGGTGCCGCTCGACGAGCCGGTCCAGCACGTCTGCTGGTACGAGGCCGAGGCGCACGCCCGCTGGGCCGGCCGCCGGCTGCCCACGGAGGCGGAGTGGGAGAAGGCCGCCGCCCACGACCCGGCCACCGGACGTTCACGGCGCTATCCGTGGGGGGACACCGATCCGACGCCAGAGCATGCCAACCTGGGGCATCGCACGAGTGGCCCGGCCCCGCTGGGGGCCTTTCCCGCGGGCGCGAGTCCCTGCGGAGCCGAGCAGATGATCGGGGACGTGTGGGAATGGACCGCGAGCGGTTTCACCCCGTACCCGGGTTTCCGGTCCCATCCTTACCGCGAGTACAGCGAGGTCTTCTTCCCGAAGCCGGGGGCGGATTCGGCGTTCCGGGTCCTGCGCGGGGGAAGCTGGGCGACGGATCCCGCGGCCGTGCGCACCACCTTCCGCAACTGGGACTACCCGATTCGTCGCCAGATCTTCGCGGGCTTCCGCCTGGCCCGCGACGCCGGCTGAACCGATGTGCCGTCACCTCGCCTGGCTCGGAGCGCCGCGCACCCTGGCGCGGCTGACCATGGACGCACCCCACAGCCTGCTGCGCCAGTCCTGGGCGCCGCGCCGGATGCGGCACGGCACGATCAACGCCGACGGCTTCGGGGTCGGCTGGTACGCCCCGGGGCTGCGCGCGCAGCCGGCCCGGGTGCGCCGCGCGGTGCCGATGTGGACCGACGCCTCCTACGCGTCGATGGCGGGTGCGATCGCGTCCGGCTGTGTGCTGGCCGCGGTGCGCAGCGCCAGCGTGGGCATGCCGGTGGAGGAGTCCTCGACGGCTCCGTTCACCGATGGGACCCGGCTGCTCAGCCACAACGGGCGCGTCGACCCCGCGGCCGTGCGGGCGCTGCTGCGCGAGCGGCCCGATGCGCCGACGCCCGACTCCGCGTGCGACTCGGCGCTGCTGGCCGCGCTGGTCTGGGAGCGGGCCGCGAAGCGCCCCCTGGCCGACGCCGTGGCCGACGTCGTGCTGTCCCTGAGCGGCGCCGGGCTCGCGGACCGGCGGGCGGGTGGCATCGTGCCGTGGGCCGGCGACTGGGCGTCCGGGACGGGACCGGAACCCGCACCGCAGCCGGCGGCGGTGGCCGGCGACGACGTGGCCCGGCTGAACCTGCTGGTGACGGACGGCACCCAGCTCGTGGCGACCGCCTGGCTGGACAGCCTGTCCTACCGGGTGGAACCCGACGGCGTCCTGATCACAAGCGAGCCGGATGACGACGAACCCGGCTGGGTCGACGTTCCGGACCATCATCTCCTCATGGNCGACACACGCAAAGTCACTCTTCGTAGTTTGATCCCTTAGATCGGTTACTGTGGGTTGCACCACGTCGATGGAGGGCGCCACGATGACAGCGAGGACTCCGACGACCACCCCCGCGGGTGGCGCCGGNACTACCGGCATGGACGGCGCCGCCGGCAGGGACGGCACGGTCGCCGGGACGGCACCGCCTGCGGGGCTGACCCTGGACAGGCACGTGAATGCGGCGGATCGCGCCGTCAACCTGGCCCGCGACGTGCTCACCGGGCTCACCGCGAACCCGCGGGAACTGCCACCCAAGTGGTTCTACGACGCCGCCGGCGGCATGCTGTTCGACGAGATCACCAGGCTGCCGGAGTACTACCCCACCCGGCGTGAGCGGGCGGTCCTCGACGGCCACGCGGGCGCCATCGCGGCCGCCTGCGCCGCGGACACGCTCGTCGAACTGGGCTCGGGTACGTCCGAGAAGACGCGGCTGCTGCTCGACGCCCTGCGGGCTGGCGGCGACCTGCGCCGGTTCGTCGCGTTCGACGTCGACGAGTCCACGTTGACGCAGGCCGGTCGCAGCCTCATCGCCGCCTACCCGGACCTTGCCGTGCACGCCGTCGTCGGCGACTTCGAGCGGCATCTGTCGCACCTGCCCGGCGGTGGTCGGCGCCTCATCGCCTTCCTCGGCGGCACGATCGGCAACATGCGGCCCGTCCAGCGCGGTGCCTTCCTGCGCGCGTTGCGCGAGCAGTGCGGCTCCACCGACGCCCTGCTGCTCGGCACGGACCTGGTCAAGGATCCGGACCGGCTCGTCGCCGCCTACGACGACGGGGCCGGGGTGACCGCCGCGTTCAACCGCAACGTGCTCACCGTGATCAACCGGGAGCTGGGTGCGGACTTCGACATCCGCGGCTTCGCGCACGTCGCCCGCTGGAACGCGGCGGACTCCTGGATCGAGATGCGGCTGCGCGCGGTCCGCGACCAGCGGGTGACCATCGACTCCCTCGCGCTGGCCATCGACTTCCAGCGCGGGGAGGACCTGCTGACCGAGATCAGCGCGAAGTTCACCCGGGACGGCATCACCGCGGAGCTGGCGGATGCCGGCTGGGCGGTGGCCCAACAGTGGACCGACCCCGAGGGCGACTTCGCCGTGACCCTCGCGACGCCTTCGACCGCGCCCTCGGCAGCCCCGGTCTGAGCCCCGGCAGCCCGCCCGAGGGCAGGCCGCCAGCCGCCCCCGCCGTCAGCCGCCCCGCCGTCAGCCGCCGAGGAGGCTGACGTCGCGGGCGGCACCGGTCGACGCCGAGGTCGCCATCGCGGCGTAGGCGCGCAGGGCCGCCGAGACGGTGCGCTCCCGGTCCGCCGGCCGATAGCCGCCGGCCGCTTCCAGCTCGGCACGGCGCCGCGTCAGCTCCTCGTCCGAGACGAGCAGCTCCAGCCTGCGCGTCGGAATGTCGATGTCGATGATGTCGCCGTCACGGACGAGGGCGATCGTGCCGCCGTGCGCCGCCTCCGGCGAGACGTGGCCGATCGACAGGCCCGAGCTCCCGCCGGAGAACCGGCCGTCGGTGATCAGCGCACACTTGGGCCCGAGCCCCCGCCCCTTGAGAAAGGCGGTCGGGTAGAGCATCTCCTGCATGCCGGGACCGCCGCGGGGGCCCTCATACCGGACGATGATCACATCGCCGGCCTGGACCCGCTTGTTCAGGATGGCGTCGACCGCATCCTCCTGGCTTTCGACGACGAGCGCCGGGCCACGGAAGGACCACTGACTCTCGTCCACCCCGGCGGTCTTGACGACCGCGCCGTCGGTGGCGAGGTTGCCGAACAGAACGGCGAGGCCGCCCTCGGCGGAGTAGGCGTGCTCGACGGAGCGGATGCAGCCGTTCGCCGCGTCGGTGTCGAGGGAATCCCAGCGGTTGGTCGAGCTGAACGGCTCGATGGTGCGCACCCCGCCCGGCGCCGCGTGGAACAGCTCGACGGCGTCCGGCGCCGGGTCCGCGCCGCGGATGTCCCAACGGTCGAGGAACTCCCGCAGGCTGGCCGCGTGC
The DNA here is from genome assembly GCF_001414035.1 of Frankia sp. ACN1ag. NCBI lineage: Bacteria > Bacillati > Actinomycetota > Actinomycetes > Frankiales > Frankiaceae > Frankia > Frankia sp. ACN1ag. The sequence continues at coordinate 145,854 of NZ_LJPA01000001.1, forward strand.
ACCGAGTGGGTGTCCTGGTCGAGCAGGCCGGCCCGGTCCAGCTCGCCGAGGATCGCCGGGATCCCGCCGGCCCGGTGCACGTCCTCCATGTAGTACCGGGTGGAACTCGGCGCGACCTTGCACAGACAGGGCACGGTGCGGGAGATCTGATCGATGTCGGCGAGCGTCACGTCGACGCCGGCCTCGACGGCGGCAGCGAGCAGGTGCAGCACGGTGTTCGTCGAGCCGCCCATCGCCACGTCCACGGCGAACGCGTTGCGGAACGCCGCCGCCGTCGCGATCGAGCGGGGCAGGACGGCCTCGTCGTCCTTCTCGTAGTAACGCCGGGCCAGGTCGACGACGAGCCGGCCGGCCTCGACGAACAGCTCACGGCGGGCGGCGGCGGTGGCCAGCGTCGAGCCGTTGCCGGGCAGGGAAAGCCCCATCGCCTCGGTCAGGCAGTTCATCGAGTTCGCGGTGAACATGCCGGAGCAGGAGCCACAGGTGGGGCACGCCGACCGCTCGATCGTCGACAGGTCGCCGTCGGAGACCTCCGGGTTCACCGCCGCGGACATCGCCGTGATGAGGTCGAGCTTGGATTGGGCAGTGCCCCCGGAGATCACCGCGTTGCCGGACTCCATCGCCCCGCCGGNGACGAACACGGTCGGGATGTTGAGCCGCAGTGCCGCGAGCAGCATGCCGGGGGTGATCTTGTCGCAGTTGGAGATGCAGACCAGCGCGTCGGCGCAGTGCGCGTTGACCATGTACTCGACGCTGTCGGCGATGATCTCCCGCGACGGCAGCGAGTACAGCATCCCGCCGTGCCCCATCGCGATGCCGTCGTCGACCGCGATCGTGTTGAACTCCCGGCCCACCCCGCCGGACTCCGCAACCGCCTCCGCGACCAGGGCGCCGAGGTCACGCAGATGCACGTGACCCGGCACGAACTGGGTGAAGCTGTTCGCAATGGCGATGATCGGCTTGCCGAAGTCGTCATCGGTCATGCCGGTCGCGCGCCACAGGGCGCGGGCCCCGGCCATGTTCCGGCCATGCGTGGTGGTACGGGAGCGGAGAGCGGGCATCTCGACCTCGGACGTCACGACGGCTACGCCCCGACGAGGGCCGCCGGCAGCGGACTGGCGATGTCACGACGGTACGCCACATCCCGGACGCCACCCTGCGCAACTGCCCGGTCAGCCGTCGGAGTCGGGTTCGTCGGGTGCCGACCGCGGCTGTCGCGGGGACGCGCCACCCGGACGCTGCCCGGGCGGCGGGGCGGCCCAGGGGTAGCCGGCAATCCGGCGACCGGCATTGCGACCCCCCGCCGGACCGGGCGGCGAGCCAGCGCCGGTTGCCGGCCCACCATCCGGCCCACCGGCCGGATCGGCCGGATCGGCCGGGCGGTCGGAATCATCCCCGCCGCCGCGGCCGGCCTTGGGGTCCGTGAGCGCGTCGAAGGTCGGCGGGTAGTCGGGGATCGGCGGGATCGGCGGGATCGGCGGGTAGTCGGGGATCGGCGGAAAGCCGGGGATGGGGGGGAGGTCGAGGTCCGATGGTTGCTCGGCCATCGGCGGGTAGTCCGGGATCGCCGGGAAGTCCGTGCCGGGTGGACCGTCCTCGGTCCCGGGTGGGCGGGCGTCCGGCTTCCCCGGAGGTGTCCCGCCGCGACCGCCGGCCGCCGGGCCGCCCGTCGGCGCGCCAGGCCAGCCTGGCGGTGGGGCGGGCACCCCGCCACCCGGTTGACCGGTCGGGTAGGCGGCCGGCGCCGGACCCTGATAACCGGGCTGACCTGGCCCGCCGGGCCGACCCGGCGGGCCCGGCCAACCTGGATGCCCGAGCTGACCCGGATAGCCCGGTTGACCCACCTGGCCCGGATAGCCTGGTTGCCCGACCTGGCCCGGATAGCCGGACTGACCGGGAAAGCCGGCCTGACCCGGGTGGCCGGGCTGACCCGGATAGCCAGGCTGAGCCGGAAAACCGGGCTGACCCGGGTGGCCGATCGGCTGGCCGGGGTACCCGACCGGCTGCTGACCGCCGGGTCCCGGCTGGCCGGGCTGCGGCGGGCCGCCCCGGCGAGTCCCCTGTCGGCTGGCCAGGGGCCGGCGCCGCCGCCACTGATCCCGGATCACCCAGACGAGTCCCAGCGAGGCAGCGGTGCCGGCGATCGGCCCTACCCAGGATCGAGCGATGAGCAGGTAGAGGGTCAGGACGCCGGTGAAGGCGTAGCCGGTCACGAAGAACGCGAACGGGCGGATCTGGAACCTGGTGATCTGCTCGCGGAGCAGGATCGCCGGGATCAGCCAGATGAGGAAGCCGAAGAAACCGGCCGTCAACGGCGCGACGAACAGATACCCGAAGAACGCTGCCATGGTCAGGGGTCCAGGCGGTCGCGGGGCAGGTCAGGCCGGGTCGGGACCGGCCGGGACGTCCACGCCGTGCGCCACGGACGGCGGACCGGCGAAGTACGGTCCGAGCGCCGCGCGCCAGCGGACGAAACGGTCGGACTCCCGGAAGTTCTTCAGGTGGCTGTCCAGTCCGTCCCACTCGACCAGCAGCACGAAGCTCGACGGCGACTCGATGCCCCGCGTCAGCCGCGCGGACCGGCAGCCGGGCGTGCCGACCACCTCCGTGCGCACCTCCTGATAGGCGGCCACGAACTTCTCCTCGGTGCCGGGCTGCACGTCGAAGTGGGCGATCTCCAGGACGCCCGACGCCTCGGGCCCGCTGTTCCCGCCGTCACTCACCGGACGTCTCCTCAATGTGCTGCATGTTCCCGGTCGTCCCCACGTTCCCGGTCGTCATAGCGCCCAGTGTGTCACCGTCCGGGGATCGTGGTCCGCCGACCGGCGCAGGTGGGCGCCGGGCTGGGCACGGGGCCGGGCAGCAGTCAGTTCGCCATGTCGACGAAGCGCGAGTAGTGCCCCTGGAAGGCGACGGTGACGGTGCCGGTCGGCCCGTTGCGGTGCTTGGCGATGATGAGGTCCGCCTCCCCGGCGCGCGCCGACTCCTTCTCGACCGTGTCCTCCCGGTAGAGCAGGATGACCGCGTCGGCGTCCTGCTCGAGGCTGCCGGACTCGCGCAGGTCGGAGACCTGGGGGCGCTTGTCGGCCCGCTGCTCGGAGGCGCGGTTGAGCTGGGAGATCGCGACGACCGGCACGTCGAGCTCCTTGGCCAGCAGCTTCAGCGACCGGGAGATCTCGCTGACCTCCTGCTGGCGGCTCTCGACCTTCTTCGGCGACGACATGAGCTGCAGGTAGTCGAGGATGACCAGACGCAGCTCGTTGCGCTGCTTGAGCCGGCGGGCCTTGGCCCGGATCTCCATCATCGTCAGGTGCGGGCTGTCGTCGATGAACAGCGGCGCCTCGGCCACCTCGCCCATCCGGCGGGCCAGCCTCGCCCAGTCGTCGTCGGTGAGCCGGCCGGTGCGGATGTTCTGCAGCGACACCCGCGCCTCGGCCGACAGCAGCCGCATGGTGATCTCCATCCGGCTCATCTCCAGCGAGAAGATGACCGAGGTCAGCCCGTTCTTGATCGACGCCGCCCGGGCAAAATCCAAACCGAGGGTCGAATTATGGGTCGGGATACAGGTCTCGCCCGCGAGGTAGAGGTGATCGGGACTGTCGACCTCGACGCAGCGGACCGGCACAGATGCGATCGGTCGGACGTCCGTGATGTACCGCACCGCCACCGTCGGGTGTCCGGTCGGCCGCAGTCGGGCGGCCTTGCGCGCAAGCCGGAAGACCTGATCCTGGGGAGCGAAGTTCACCGTGAAACAGGTGGACGTCTCCTCCGACCTGCCCCGCACCCGCTTCGTCGTGACGGTCGCCCGATAGCCCAGCGAGAGAACGAGCTCACGCACCTCTCGGGCCAGCCTCGGGTTGGTGGAGGCGAACTGGACGGTCGACCCGTTGCTCGCCACGGTGCCGTCGGTGTCCAGCAGGCCTGCCAGCAGGTCACGGCGTTGCTGCTCGCTCGCCCGCAGATAGCCGGCCGGGATGTGCTTGTCGCCCAGCACACCGAGGGTGCGCAGCCGGGCCTGCAACGTCCCGGCCCGGGCGTGGCAGGAACGGCAGCGCGGCCCGAAACTGGTTATCCGGCCCCCGCAGTCCACGCAGCATCGAGCCGGGAGCGGCTCCGCGAGGAAACGCAGCTTGCCCCCGCAGGACTGGCCACAGGTGCGGACGCCGGGCATCGCGTTGGTGAACGGCCGCCCGCACACCATGCAGGCCCTCTCGGTCACCGCGGACCGCCGCAGCCCCAGTCGATAGCGATACCTCGCACTGGTGCTGCCCACGACCTCGTATCCCCGGCGCCGGATCTCCTCGGGAATCTCCGGATCAGCCGAGGTCAGGCTCGCGCAGGCCGACGTTCCGTCACCGAGCCAGGCTCCCAGCACATAGGGGTCGACCGGCAGGTCGACCGCCGGCAACTGGAATGGGCCGGCGATACGCACCGCATGGTTGCACCGGCGATCGGCAGTCCGACAACGCAGAGTGCGAGCGATCTCCTCCGTGGTGACCGGTCTGGTGAGCGTCGCGGCGCGGGAGCCCGAACGAACCGTGCCGTCACGGCGACGCTCCGCCCAGGTCTGCGTGATCCACTGATGCTGTCCGTCCGCCACGATCACGGACCCGTCGGAGAACTCGACCTCGTAGCACGGCCGGCCGTGCATCACGTCGGTGGCGGCGACCACACGCGTCGGCCGCCCGTCGGCACCGATCAGCATGTCGCCGACGGCGACGCGGCCCATCGTGGTCCAGCCGGTCGGGGTAGGGAGCGCAGTGCCGAGGGCCAGCGCCTTACCGACGGCCGGGCGGGCCGCGACGATCCAGAGCTGGCCGCCGTGCAGGCCGTTGGTGAGCTCGTCGAGGTCGACGAAGCCGGTCGGCACGCCGGTCAGCGCGCCCTCCCCGCGGCCCTGGATCGACTCGATCTCCTCCAGGGCCGGGTTGAGCAGCTCTCCCAGCGGCAGGTAGTCGTCGTTCGACCGCCGCTCGGTGACCTCGTACACGGCGGCCTGAGCACGGTCCACGACGTCGCTGACGTCGGGGGCGGCGCCGTAGGCGAGCTGGACGATGCGGGTGCCGGCCTCGGCGAGGCGGCGCAGGATCGCCTTCTCGGCGACGATGCGCGCGTAGTAGCCGGCGTTCGCCGCGGTGGGCACGCTCGAGATCAGGGTGTGCATGTACCCCGGGCCGCCGACCCGCTCCAGCAGGTCGCGGCGGCTGAGCTCGGCCGCGACACTGATGACGTCGGCGGGCTCGCCCCGGCCGTACAGGTCGCCGATGACCTCGTAGACGAGTCCGTGGGCCGGGCGGTAGAAGTCCGCCATCCGCAGGACCTCGACGACGTCGGCGATGGCGTCCTTCGACAGCAGCATGCCGCCGAGCACGCTCTGCTCGGCCGGAAGGTCGTGGGGCGGGGTCCGCTCGAACTCCGCGCCGCCGCCTGCGCCTCCGCGCGAGATCTCGGTGACGCTCACGACGCACCCTCCCCGCTCTCCCGCAGATCCAGATTCGAACACATGTTCGTACACATCAGAGCTGCGGTCAACGGGCCACGCCGCCACGTCCAGCAGATCTCGGCCATCCGTCGACCCCCGTCACGCCGCGTCCGGTCCGGCGGCCGTCCGACCGCCGGACCCTNGACCGACCCACCCTCGACTGCTCGCCCCACCGGCGTTTCTGCCTCGGCGTCCCTGCCTCGGCGATCCGGTTCGGCAGTCCGTTCCGACCGAGGCGCCACGCGGCGACCGGTCGCACCGCTACGCGACCCGTGTACCTGGTGAGCGGCCGCCGAGCTGGCCAGGCGAGTCCGGCGGACCCAGTCTGGAGGGTCCGACCATACGGATCGACGAGCACCCCCACCAAAAAGTTATCCACAGGCCCATGTGGAAAAGCTGTGGGTAACCTGCCGGAACCTGGGGAGGAGCTCGGGACAGCGGCTCACACCCTGTGGAAAACAAGGACCACGAGGCCGAGGGTCCGCAGGTGCAGCAAGCACAGCCGACCCGCATCCTGTGGATAAACCGGGGCGGAAGAAAGTTCGTCGCGGACCGGTCCCGCAACGACGAACTCCCCCGGACCGAGGACCACCGCTGGGGTGGTTCGGCCGGGGGAGTTCGTCAGTCCGGGGCATCCGCGCCTCGCCGGCGAGGCGGCAATGCCGCCTCCCGAGGGCGGTGCCGCCGGTCCTATGCCTTCTTGACCTGAAGCTTCACCGACGCGGTCACCTCGGGGTGGAGGTGCACGGCGACCGTGTACGCCCCGAGGGACTTGATCGGCGTGGTCAGTTCGACGCGCCGACGGTCCAGCTCGGGACCGCCCGCCGCGGTGACAGCGTCGACCACGTCGGCCGCCGTCACCGAGCCGAACAGCCGGCCTTCCTTGCCGGCCCGGCCGATCAGCTCGACCTTGAGTCCGCCGAGCTGGCCGGCGATCTCCTGGGCATGGCCGAGGTCACGGACCGCCCGAGCCGAGCGGGCCCGCTTGATCTGCTCGACCTGGCGCTCCGCGCCCTTCGTCGCGAGGATCGCGTACTTGCGCGGCACCAGGTAGTTGCGCCCGTAGCCGTTGGCGACCTCGACGATGTCACCCGGGCTGCCGAGGCCGGGGACCTCCTGGGTCAGGATGAGCTTCATCCCGCCACCCCCTAGCGGGCCGAGGCGGTGTAGGGCAGCAGCGCCATCTCGCGGCTGTTCTTCACCGCCGTCGCCACGTCGCGCTGGTGCTGGCTGCAGTTGCCGCTCACCCTCCGGGCGCGAATCTTGCCCCGGTCCGAGATGTACTTGCGCAGCAGCGAGGTGTCCTTGAAGTCGATGTACTCGACCTTGTCCTTACAGAAGACGCAAACCTTCTTCTTGGGCTTGCGCACGGCCGCCTTGGCCACGGAAGTGCTCCTACCTCGTTGTGTCGACCGCGAGGACGACGAGCGCCCGCTCAAAACGGAGGCTCGTCTGAGTAGCCACCGGCCGGCTGCTGCGACCAGGGATCATCATTGGGGACTCCGCCGGCCGGCGCGCCGGAGGGGACGCTGGCGGGCGCGCCGTAGCCGCCACCGCCACCGCCGCTGTAGCCACCGCCACCGCCACCGCCACTGCCGCCACCGCGGGCGGCGCGGACGACCTTGGCGGTCGCGTAACGCAGACTGGGGCCGACTTCGTCGACCTCGAGTTCAATCACAGTGCGCTTCTCACCCTCGCGAGTCTCGAACGAGCGCTGCTTGAGCCGGCCCGTGACAATGACCCGGGCGCCCTTCTGCAGCGACTCGGCGACGTGCTCGGCGGCCTGACGCCAGATGGAACAGCGCAGGAACAGCGCCTCGCCGTCTTTCCACTCGTTGGTCTGGCGGTCCAGCGTGCGCGGCGTGGAGGCGATGGTGAAGCTCGCCACCGCGGCGCCGTTCGACGTGAACCGCAGCTCGGGGTCGCTGGTCAGGTTGCCAACGACGGTGATGATCGTCTCACCGGCCACGGGCGCCCTCCCGGATGTCGGCGGTCCGCGAAGGCGAGGAGATCGCCGTCGCCGCGGACCGGGTCATGCCGCCACCCGGCGGCTCTGGCGAGGCTTCTTCGGCTCGGGAAGCCGGATGACCTTCGTGCGGATGACCGACTCGTTCAGGACGAGCTGACGGTTGAGCTCGGCGACCACGTCCGGCTCCGCGTGCAGGTCGATCACCGCGTAGATACCTTCGTTGCTCTTCGCGATCTCGTAGGAGAGCCGGCGCCGACCCCAGATGTCGACCTTCTCGACCACACCGCCGCCCTGCCGGACGACGCCGAGGTACTGGTCGAGAGACGGCGCAACGGTGCGTTCCTCGAGATCCGATACGAGGATCACCATGAGTTCGTAGTGACGTGCCAAGGTTGAACCCACCTCCTGTGGACTCAGCGGCCACGGATTCTCCGTGGCAGGAGGAGCCGTGGAACGGATCTGCGTCGCCGCGGACGCGCGCGGCGGCGCGAATCCAGGAAGGATCGCCCACCGGCACATCCGGACGACCAGCAGTGCACTACGGCCGCTCACGGCAGGCTGATGATCCCGACGAGATCACCGGCTGACCAGCGAACAGACGCGTGCGCCGACGCACGGCGTGTCCCGACGAGCTTACTCGATCCTTTTCGGCATCCCGGGCGCCCCGACGACCAGGACTACACGCAGCCAGGCGGCCGCCACCCCGGCCAGGCAGACGAGATCAACCGAGACGAGCAACCCGCGCAGGTGCCGCGACGGAGCGGGATCCGCGATCGCCAGCCCGAGCACCGCGAGCGCGGCCAGGCCCGCGAGCCCGGCCGCCAGTCGGGCGTAGGAGCGCGGACCCATGCCCGCGGCGCCGTCCGAGCGACCGTCATCCGAGCTGCCGTCATCCGAGCTGCCGCCGTCCGGGCGGCCCTCACCGGAAGAAGCGTCCACGCCGGCCCCGAATCCGACGTCAGGCCGACCCGGCCGGGGATCCCCGGTATCCACCGCATCGCCCCTTTCGTCGCTTGGCCCCGACGCGGCGACACACGCGTCAACGACATCGTCGCGCATCCCCCGTCCGGAGGGTCGTACCGCCACACCGACATCCAACGCGTCGGGCGGGGTCAGTCGACCCACTGACCCTGGGTGAAGGCGATGACCAGCGCCGCCATCACGGGGACGCACAGAAACAGATACACCGGCGCGACCCGGGGGCTGCGCGCGGCGGCCCGCGCGAGCAGTAGGTAGAGCGGGAAGGCGACCAGAATTCCGCGGATCCCCGAGGCGTAGTAGTTCGTGCAGGCCATGATCGTGGTCATCACGCCGACGAAGGTTGCCTCCCCCCACCTCCGGCCGACCAGCAGGACGACCGTCAGCAGCACGCCGACGACCACCGCGAGCAGCTCCCCCCGCCAGAACCACACGAAGGTCGACGCCCCGTTGCCGTCGGTCGCCGACGCCCAGGTGGCCGCCCATCCGGACCAGGGCCAGTCGGTGCCGCGATGCCAGCCGTCGCGCATGGCGTCGGTATAGGCACTCCAGCCGCCGGTGTGCGCGCGCAGGTAGCCCAGGTAGGCGAGGACCGGGATCGGCGGAAGGGCCAACGACAGCGCCGGCCAGGCGAACACCGGCCGTCCCGCGGCACGCCGGCCGACGACGTACTGCACGGCGAGTGCCACGCCGAAGGCGATGCCGCTGATCCGCGTGCCCGCCGCCCCCGCGCCGAGCAGGCCGGCCAGCCACCAGCGCTGTCGGCGGGCGGCCAGCCAGGACGCCGTCGCGAACGCCAGGAACAGCCCCTCCGAATAGGCGGCGAACAGGAACACCGCGTACGGGAAGGAGATCAGGCTGACGACGGCGAACCTCGCGGCCGGGGCACCCACCTCGTCCGCGGCCAGTCGCCAGAGCGCGGCCGCGGTGACGGCGCCGGCGAGCAGGGAGACGACGAGACCGGCGGCGATCCAGTCCGGCACGACGAGATGGACGAGGCGGATAGCCAGCGGCAGGCCGGGAAAGTCGACCTCGGTGCGGTCCGAGTAGGCGGGGGAGAGATAGCCATACCGGGCGACCTTGGTGAACAGGCCGACGTCCCAGTGGTCCCAGAGGGTGCGCAGCCCGGGAGCGTCGCGAGCCGGACGCGAGGTCAGCGTCCTCGCCGCGGCGAGGGAGAGGAGCGCTACGGCGATCCGGCTGCCGAGCCAGAGCGGCAGCGTGGCCCGAACGGACTCCGGCAGACGGGACCAGCCCGAACGGGCGGTGCCGATGAGGCCGCGAGGGCCGGCGAGTTCGTCCACGCCGCCCCGGCTTCCCGATCCGTCCCGCTCCCTCTCATGGTCCCGCGTCCCCTGACCGGGCCGCTCCCCCTGACCGATCGGGTCCCCCTGACCGATCGGGTTCCCCTGACCGATCGGGTTCCCCTGACCGATCGGGTTCCCCTGAGCGGCCTCAGCCACCAGCGGATCCGCTGCCGTCGGGTTCCGCTCCGCCGACGGTGTCCGACCGGTTCTGCCGCGGCCGGAACAGCGCCCCCGGCTCCATCGGCGCGAGCTCCGGCCGCGGGGCGGACCCGGCTGGCGGCTCCGCTGCTGGTGACGCGGCGATGGCTGCCGGCTCCGGCTCCGGGGCGCCACGTGCCGGCCTCGTCGGCCGGCCGCGCCAGCCACCGCGTACGTCGGGCGCGTGATCCAGGACCCCTCCGGCCGGGTCGTCCACCGCGTCCGGGTCCAGCCCCGCCGCCGGCCGATCCACGGCGATTCGGTCGGCCGGGTCCAGCGACCCCCCGGTCCGCACCACATCCGTCCGCGGATGCAGGATCTCCCGCACCACGAACGCCGCCATGACGACCAGCACCAGGTCGCGCAGCGCCACCGCGCCCACGAACCAGCCCCGGTCGATCCCGTGCCGGCCCTGGGTGTCGTTGTAGATGAAATGCATGAAGCGGGTGAACAGGACCCACGCCTCGCATGCCTGCCAGAGCAGGAACAGCCGCCACCGCGGCCGGGCCAGCGCGACCAGGGGGAGCAGCCAGATCGTGTACTGAGGAGAGAAGACCTTGTTGCTCAACAGGAACGCGACGACCAGCAGGAACAGCACCTGGGGCAGCCGCGGCCGGCGCGGCGCGAACCAGGTGAGCAGCCCGATCGCGACGACCGCGACCACCAGGGTCGCGGCAGTGATGATGTTCAGTGTCCCGATGGGCAGGCCGTGCTCACGGATGCCCTGCAGGACCAGCGGAACGCCGATCGCGACGGTCCCCCACGCCGCTACCGACGAGGCGGCGACGAGGCGGCGGGTATCCGGGCGGTGCACGATGAGCGCCGCCGCCACCGCGAGGACGACGACCGCCATCACCACGCAGACCACCAGGTGCAGCGGGCCGAACCAGGCGGGGTCGTGACGGTCTGCGAGCCAGGTCGCGCCGAAGGCCACCGAGTCCCAGTCGGCGCCCCGGTCGGAGTTCAGGTCGATGAACCGGGCGAGACCGTTGCGTGCCCCGTCCGGGCCCCCGCCGAGCAGGCGCAGCCAGTCCCCGCCGCGCCAGAAGGTCGTCCAGATGCTGTCGCCGACCTTGTTGCTCTGCTCGTCGAAGTAGCCGGCGGACAGCCACAGCGGCACGATGACGACGATCACCGTCACGATCGCCGTGGTGACGGTCTTCGCCAGCTCCCGCAGCTTCCCGGCACGCAGGCAGAGGAAGCCCAGCCCGATCAGAAACAGCACCGGGTACAGCTTGGTGAGGATGCCCAGGCCGAGGAGCAGGCCGGCCAGCCGCGGTGCCCGTCTGGACCAGGCGAGCAGGCCACCGGCCGCGAACGCCACCGCGAGGATGTCCCAGTTCGTCAGCAGATGCAGGACGAGCGCGGGCGCCAGCGCGAACAGCGCCGCGTCCCAGACCCGCCGGGATCCGGCCGTCAACGCGGTGCAGGCCACCGCCACGCACACGGCGACCATGAACAGCAGCGCCGTGAGGTCGTAGAAGACAGCCGAGCGCCGGTCCATCGTGTAGTGGTCGAACACCCGACGGCCGCCCTCGTCCCGGTAGACCGCCTTAGGGCCGGAGGCGTGGCCCGCGGGCCAGGAGATGAGGGCCATCGCCGCGCCGATCAGCGGCGGGTACTCCGTCGGGTAGTCCAGATAGGGGATCTTCCCGTCGACCAGGCCCTCCTGGCTGTAGAGGGCGACGACGTCGGAGTAGCACAGCGCGCTGTACTGGTGCTCGTGCGTCCAGGTTCGGGTGTCCCGACAGCCGATCTTCTGCGTGTAGCCGAGCACGCTGGCCACGATGGCCAGGGCCATCAGCACGCGCAGCGGGGTCAGCCAGGTCCGCCGGTCCGCAAGGACCGCGTGTTCGCCCGGCGGCCCGCCGATGAGCTGGCTCGCGCCCGCCACGACCGGGTCCTCCCGGGCCGGGCTGACGCGGGCGGGAGACGCCGGTGTCGTGGCCATGCGGGCCATTGTGGTACACGGCCCGCTCGGGCCGGGGACCGCAGTTCCGGCAGGGGAGCAGTCACCCGGGGGTGGGGCCGGTGGACGGACCGCCGCCCGCCGCGGCGGACTCGGGATTGCGGGTTCGCATCTCGACGATGCCCCGATGTCCCGAACCCGCCGGCGCGGTCGGCCCACCGGTCACCCCAAAGGGTCTGTGAAGAGCCCCGGCGGTTTGGACGAACGGTTCGGGCGGTTCGCTCCGGGCTGCTGCTGTTGCTCCTGTTGCTGCGGCTGCTGCTGACCGCCGCCGTTTCCGCTGAACAGGCCGCCCAGCAGATCAGTGAGGCCCGACGTCGGCGCGGTGCTCGGGGTGTCCGTCGGCGTGGGCGTGGGTGCCGGCTCGTTGTCCTGGACCAGTCCACCGAACGCCGGCGGGTCGAACTTCGACTTGGGCACGCCCTGCAGGGCCGCGTCCATGAAGGCCTTCCAGATCCGGGCCGGATAGGTGCCGCCGTAGACACCCTTCTCCGCCCCGGGAATGCCCTTGAGTAGTTCCTTGTCGGTGCCGCCGCCGCGGAACATGTCGACGCAGGACGACACCTCCTTGGTGTAGCCGCAGAACCACGCGGAGCGGAAGTCCGTCGATGTGCCGGTCTTGCCGGCCGCCTCGCGCCCGCCGGCCAGTCTCGCCTTGGTGCCGGTGCCGGTGGGATCGGTGATGACGCTCTGCAGGGCGTAGGTGGCGTCGCGCGCCACGGTGGTCGGGATGACCTGCTTCGCCTCCGGGTTACCCGAGTAGATGACCTGCCCGGTGCCGTCCACCACCTTGTCGACCATGTGCGGCTTGGCCCGGACGNCGCCCGCGGCGAGGGTGGCGTACACCGAGGTCATGTCGATGGCGTGGACGGGGTCCTTGCCCAGCGTGATGCCGGCCTCGATCGGCAGCGCGGTGTTGTCCGGGATGCCGAGCAGGTGCGCCGTGCTGACGACGTTCTGCACGCCGATGTTCTGGCCGAGCGGCACGTAGACCGTGTTGATCGAGGCGGCGGTGGCCTCGATGAGGTCCTTGTAGCCGAGGTCGCCCGCCTCGCCCTCGTCGTTGCCGACCACGTAGTCGCCCGGAAGAGTGATCTTCGCGGGCGCGGCGAAGGTCGACTTCAGGTTGATGTTCTTCTGTAGCGCCGCGACCAGGGTGATCGTCTTGAAGGTGGAGGCGGACTGCACCTCCGCCTGGGAGACGTTGTCCTGGTACTGCTCGTGTCCCTGGGCGTCCTTGCCGTACAGCGACCCGCCGTACCAGGCGAGGATCCGCCCGGTGCCGGGTTCCACCGCGGACAGGCCGGTGCGCAGGTCCGGCACGGCGGCGTACGCCTGGCTGAGCACCCCGCTGACGGCCTGGAAAGCGGCGATCTGGCGGCCCTTGTCGATGGTCGTGGTGATCCGCAGACCGCCGCGGTTGATCTGGTCCTCGGTGATGCCGTGGGCCATCAGCTCGCGTTTGACCTGCTCACGAATGTAGGCAACCTGGTCGGAGGAGGCGGCCGCGTCCTCCGCCTTGGCCAGCGGCGGCGGCGGGGTCTCCTGCGCGAGGCCTGCCGGTGCCCAGCCCTTGGNGACCATAGTCGCCACGACGTCGTGCCAGCGGTTGGCGGCGGGGACCGGGTTCTTCGCCGGATCGAGATAGTTCGGCGAGCGGATCAACCCGGCGATCACCGCGCCCTGGCTCGCGGTCAGATTGGCCGCGCTCGTGTTGTAGTACGCCTTTGCCGCGGCCTCGATACCGTAGGCACCGCGGCCGAAGTAGATCGTGTTCAGGTAGAACTCCAGGATCTGGTCCTTGGAGTACTTACGGTCCAGCTTCACCGCGAGCACGATCTCCCGCATCTTGCGGCTGAACGTGCGCTCCTGGCTCAGATAGGCGTTCTTCGCGTACTGCTGGGTGATGGTCGAACCACCCTGCAGGTCGCCGCCGGTGACATTGACGTAGAGCGCCCGCGCGATACCCTTCGGCGAGATGCCGGGCTCGCTGTAGAAGTTCTTGTCCTCGGCCGCGAGCACCGCGTGCTGCATCTCCTTGGACACCTGGGCCAACGGCACGTCGGTGCGGTTCACCGTCCCGATGCGCGCAAGCTCGTCGCCGGTTCCCTGGTTCGTTCCGGCCGGCGGACCGTAGAAGATGATCGAGGTCTGGTCGGTCTTCACCTCGCCGGGCAGCGGCACCCGGGTCGCCGCGTAGACGACGGCGACGCCGGCGACGAACAGCAGGATCGACGAGAAGACCCCGGCGAGCACGAGCCGACGCAGCCAGCGTGGCCGCCGTCGCCACCACTTCGGGCCACGACGGCCCTCGCCCGGCCTGGGGGAACGACCCCCACCGCCCGGCCCCTCGGGTCCACCCGGTCCGTCCGGGCCTCCCATCGCCGCCCGCGACGAGCGCGCGGGAGCGCCCCGCCCCGGCCCGGTGCGCGCGGGCGTGGGACGGCGGGCGCCGGGCCGGGGCGGGCCGGTGCGGCCCTCGGCCGCCTCCAGCTCGCCGACCCGAAGCGCCATTCGCTCGGTCGCCTGGGTGGGCCGGTCACGGCGCCGCCCGGCGACCCGGCGCACCGGCGTCACCTCCGTCATGCCGGCACCGGCCGCCGCGTCTCGCCCGGCCTGCTCCGCCGTCACCTTGCGGTAGACGGTCGCGTCGGCGGTGCGTTCGCTGACGTCGACCCGGCGCAGGGCCGCCTGGTCGACGGTGTCGTAGATCGTGTTCACCTCCGCCGAGGTCCGCGGGGCGCCAGCGGCCCGATCGCGTCCGGTCGGCAGCGGTGGGCCGGACGGGCGGTCCAGGTCGGGCCCGCTCCGATCGCCCACTCCGGCCATACCGCCCGAGCGCCGGTCCGGCACGCCTCGTCCGCCGGTGCGCTCCCGCCCCCGCCCGCCGCGGACGGCGGGCTCGTCGCCGGCCAGCCGGTCGGCGCGGCGACGCGGATCGGTTCCGTTCCCGCCCACGGGCGGCTGATCGGGGCCGGTGCCACCCCTCGGGTCCACCACCGGGATGAACGGTCCGCCCGCGACCGCGCGGGTGGGACCCGCATCTCGGGTGGGACCCGCATCTCGGGGCCTCCCGGCATCCCGGAACGTCGCCGGATCACGGGGGGCTGCCGGAACGCGGCCGGGTGCGTCGGACGTTGTCTGCCGGCCCGCCGCGCGGGTCACGGGCCATTCGGATGCGCCGCCAGGCAGCGACCGCTCGGCAGCCGCCCGGTCGGGCGTTGCACGCTCCGGTCCCCGCCCGGGGGAGGCGACCCGCTCGGGGGAGACACTACGGGCGGCGGCGGCGCGGCCGGCCCGCTCGTCGGCGACCGGATCGGGGCCGGAGGGCACCCCACGACCCGCGGCCCGGGCGGCCGAGCCGTGGTCGGGTACCCAGCCGGCGGTGGGGATCGCCGCGGCGCCGGCACCCGGGCGCCGGTCGGGCTGCGCGGCCTCGGCGGGAGCCACCGCGCGAGGCGGCGGTCCCCCGGCACGCCCGCCGGGACCAGCCGACCCAGCCGACCCGGCCGACCCGGCAACTCCCGGCGGCCCGGCAACTCCCACTGGCCCGGAGGGTCCGGCAACTCCCGCTGGCCCGACGGGTCCGGCGGGCGGCACCAGGGCGGCGCGTCCGGCGGCGGACCGACCGGCCGCCGGCACCAGGGCGGTGCGCTCGCCGCGGGGGCGGTCGACCGGCGGCGGGCCGTCGTGGCCGGCCCGGGCAGGCGAGTCCGGCCGGCCAGGCTGGCCGGCTCGGGCGATCCGGTCGCGCCTAGCCCGATCGGGGGACGCGTCCTGAGGCTGGCCGGGTTCGGACCGCGTCGGGTCCGAATCCGGGCCGCCCCGGTAGGCGCCCCGGTCGTAGGGAGAGCTCACCAACCGCTCCATCCGTCGCTCTGGGACTCCCCGGTCGCCGATCCGCCACAGGGGACGGGCCGGCACCCCCGACCGCTACCGAAGGTCCGGCCCCCACCGGTCCGATCCCGCTGGAACCCGGCCGTGGTGTACGCCGGGGGCCACAGGCCCTGGGCGGGACTCGGCCGACCACGCAGGGCCGGGCCACTCGCCGGGCTCACACCGGCAAGGTCACGGAACGGGACCACTCGTGGTCGGCACCACGCCTGGACCCGCCGCGACACCCACATGGCAGACCAGGATCTCACGCCAGATTCCGCCCGCTCGCGCAGGGCGCCCGGACCGCGGTCGCGCCGGACGGCGCAGCGGTGCGGCGCGGCCGGGAAGGCAGAGAGGGCGGCAGGCGTGCACCGTCAGGTATCGGCGGCACGGCGGTGCTGACGCTTCGCCTTCGGCTCGCCGGTGCCGATCACGTAGGACGTGATCAGGTGGTTCCACCCGCACGGGCGGCATACCTCGACGACGTAGACCCGCAGCTCGCTGTACCTCGCCGCGAGCGCCGGGAGGTCCTTCGTCGCCCGCACGCGGCCGGAGCTCTCACCGAGCTCGTCGCCGTAGGTGTAGGTGACGTGGATGAGCGGATCGGCGCCGCGGCAGACCGGACAACGCTTGCTGGTCGGCTCGCCGTGGTACTTGGCCGCGCGCAGCAGATAGGGGTGCGCGTCACAGACGTCGAGCGAGGACACCCGACCCGCGAACAGATCCGCGAGCGTCGCCCGGCGGGCGAGCGCGTAGTCGATGACCGACCGCGACCGCATGTCTCAACGGTACGCCGCGGACGTGTTCCAGGCAGATGGTCCGGACAGATGGTCACCGAACGGACTGCCGTCCGCCGCCCGTGCAACGGCCAGGCCCGCACGCCCCAGCGCGGGCCCCACGGCCACTGTGAGCCGGATGACACTGTGACGCCGGCCCCACCCACAGCAAGGTCGCTCGGTGGGCTCCGCCAGCCCCGGCGCGGTCACGCGGGTGAGCGGGCCACGACTGGATCGGACGCCGATCACCCCTGCGAACAAGCAGTTCTCGGGTCAACCACCGGCTGCGGCGAGATCACCGGGGGACCGAGCGGCACCGGCCCCTGGTGGCAGCCGGCAGGGGCCGCGCCGCGACCGCGCCCAGAGGTGGAGGTGTCGTTCTGTCATCTCCTGGTCGCCGGATGGTCATTCCTGGTTGCGGCGCTCGTCCCGAGACGTCTATCCTCGATGTATCGCTTCGATATGTCGGAGCGACAGTATCGGGGGAACAGCACGAGCGAGGCACAGCAGGAAGCGCCGCGCAACGAGGCGGCAGGCCGGGCGGCGATCAGGCCCGCGGCCGGGGCACGGTCGAGGGAGGGCGGGTCATGCTGGAACTGGCGGTTCTCGCCCTGCTCTCCGAGAGCCCGATGCACGGCTACGAGCTGCGCAAGCGGCTGGCCGCGGTCCTCGGCGCGTTCCACCGGTTCAGCTACGGCTCGCTCTACCCCTGCCTGCGCCGCCTCGCGGACGCCGGGTACGTCACCGCGGACGACGTCAGCGCGACGACCCGGCTCGGCGGGCGCAGTCGGGTCGTCTACACGTTGACCGGCGAGGGCAAGGAGAAGCTCGCCGAGCTGCTCGGTGAGGGTGGCCCGTCCTCCTGGGAGGACGAGATGTTCGGCGTGCGGTTCGCCTTCTTCGCGAAGACGGACGCCGCCGTCCGCCTGCGCATCCTGGAGGGGCGCCGCGGCCGGCTCGAGGAGCGCCGGGAGAAGGTACGTTCGGCCCTGACCCGGACCGTCGAGCGGTTCGACACCTACACCCTCGAGCTGCAGCGTCATGGGCTCGAGTCGGTGGAACGCGAGGTCCGGTGGCTCAACGAGCTGATCGAGACGGAGCGNGCCAGCGCCCCGACCGGCTTCACGGAACCACAGTTGTCCACAGCGTCCACAGGGTTGTCCACAGCTCCATCCACAGGATCGGAGCCATCCACCGGACCGGAGCCGGGCACGCTCCCCCCTCCCGCTCGTGGCGGCGGGACGGACGCGGCACCTATCTCGACGGCACGCACGGCGGCAACGACGGCGACGCGCGCACCCGGAACAGGCACGCCCCGGCCGAGGCCGGCCCGGACCCCGACGGTGAGGTTCCGGCCGGCCGGTGAGTGGCACCGCGTAGCGGCGCCCGCACCCTGCCTTCGGCTGGCGGGCGGCGTCGTGGCGGAGCTGGATGCCCGATATTTCCACTTCCATAGAAATCGCAGCTAAGGAGTAGACCGTCATGGGTTCGGTACGTGTCGCCATTGTCGGCGTGGGCAACTGCGCCGCCTCTCTGGTCCAGGGGGTCGAGTACTACCGCGGCGCCGACCCGTCGGCGCAGGTCCCCGGGCTGATGCACGTGACGCTTGGCGACTACCACGTCTCCGACCTGACGTTCGTCGCCGCGTTCGACGTGGACGCCAAGAAGGTCGGCCGCGATCTCTCCGAGGCCATCGTCGCCAGCGAGAACAACACCATCAAGATCGCTGACGTGCCGCCGCTCGGCATCACCGTCTCCCGGGGTCACACCCTCGACGGCCTCGGCCGCTACTACCGCGAGACCATCGAGGAGTCGGACGAGGCGCCGGTCGACGTCGTGGCCGCCCTGCGGGAGGCCCGGGCCGACGTGCTCGTCTGCTACCTGCCCGTGGGTTCCGAGGACGCCGCGAAGTTCTACGCCCAGTGCGCGATCGACGCCGGGGTCGCCTTCATCAACTGCCTGCCGGTGTTCATCGCCGGGGTGCCCGAGTGGGCGGAGAAGTTCCGCGCCGCCGGCGTGCCGATCGTCGGCGACGACATCAAGTCGCAGGTGGGCGCCACCATCACCCACCGGGTGATGGCGAAGCTCTTCGAGGACCGCGGCGTCGTCCTCGACCGCACGATGCAGCTCAACGTCGGCGGCAACATGGACTTCAAGAACATGCTCGAGCGTGACCGGCTGGAGTCGAAGAAGATCTCCAAGACCCAGGCCGTGACCTCCCAGGTCTCCCACGACCTCGGCAAGGACAACGTGCACATCGGGCCGTCGGACTACGTGGCCTGGCTCGACGACCGCAAGTGGGCCTACGTCCGGCTGGAGGGTCGTGCGTTCGGCGACGTCCCGCTGAACCTGGAGTACAAGCTCGAGGTCTGGGACTCCCCCAACAGCGCCGGCGTGGTCATCGACGCGGTGCGCTGCGCCAAGATCGCCCTGGACCGGGGCGTCGGCGGGCCGATCCTGTCCGCCTCGTCGTACTTCATGAAGTCCCCGCCGGAGCAGTACCGCGACAACGAGGCCCGCGACAAGGTCGAGGCGTTCATCCGCAACGAGGGCTGAGCGAGGCCCGTCGGGGCCCCGGCGGGCCCGTCCACCCGGCCTGCACGCCCGCTTCCCCGGCCGGGGAGGCGGGCGCCGGGTTCGGTCGTCCGGAGGGGGCGGCCGAACCCGGTGACACCCCCCGGCCACGCCGCAAGCGGCCCGAGTGGGCCTGCGCAGGCCCACCGGTGACCTGAGGCGGGCCGGGTGGCCCTACGCTGACAGGCGTGGCATGGTCGGCGAACCTCCGCGAGCTGCTTGGCGGCCGCCGGTTCCGGATGCTGTACGCGGCCCGGCTCACCTCCCAGGCCGCCGACGGCGTCTTCCAGGCGACCCTCGTCAGCTACGTGCTGTTCTCCCCCGAGCGGGCGACGTCCGCGGGGGCGCTGGCCTCGTCGCTGGCGATCGTCGTGCTGCCCTTCAGCGTGATCGGCCCGTTCGCNGGCATCGTGCTGGACCGGACGTCCCGCCAGCGGGTGCTCGTGGTCAGCTCGCTCGTGCGGATGGTGCTCATGGCCATCCTGGTGGTCCTCATCGCCGCCGGGCGCACCGGCGTCGACTTCTACGCGGTGGCGCTCGCGTCGGTGAGCGTGAACCGCTTCGTCCTCGCGGCGCTGTCCGCCGGGCTGCCCGTCGTCGTCGACGTCGACCGCCTCGTCACCGCCAACGCCCTGTCGGTCACCTCCGGCACCGTCGCGACCCTGCTCGGCGCCGGTCTCGGCAGCGGGGTACGGGGCCTCGTCGGCGGCGACGACCGGACGGTGGCCCTCGTCGCGGGCCTGGCGGCGCTCGCCTACCTGCTGGCGATGATGACGGCGTCGCGCTCCGGCCGGGGCGACTTCGGTCCCGTGGTCGCCGTGCCCTGGCAGGGAGCCTGGCGGCAGGCCACCGAGGTCGTCGCCGACATGGTCGACGGTGCCCGCTACCTCGCCGGCCACGGCCCGGCCCGCCGGGCGCTCGCCGCGCTGACCAGCTCGCGGGCGGCCTACGGGCTGGTCCTCGTGATGACGGTGCTGCTGTACCGCAACTACTTCACCGGCAACGAGGGCGGGCTGACGGGTCTCGCCGCCGTCGTGACCGCCAGCGGGATCGGCACCGTCACCGCCGCCGTCGTGACCCCGCGGGTCACCCGGCGGATGCCGAAATCGAGCTGGATCACGCTGGTCCTGGTGTTCGGGGGCGTCGTCGAGGTGGTGCTCGGCCTGCCCTTCCAGGCTCCCCTGTTCATCGTCGCCGGCGCGCTGCTCGGGTTCTCCGCCCAGGCCAGCAAGATCTGTGTGGACACCATCGTCCAGGAGGAGACCGACGACGCCTACCGCGGCCGCGCCTTCTCGCTCTACGACCTGTTGTTCAACGTCGCCTTCGTGGCCGCGGCGGCGATCGCGGCCGTCGTCCTGCCCGACGACGGCCGCTCGGGCGCGGTGGTCATCGTCGCCGGGCTGGGCTACGCGCTGGCCGGGCTGGTGTACTACCGGGCCGCCCGCCGCCACCCCGAGGACCGGGTGATCCGCGGCGTGGGCGACGGGCCGCCACCGCACCCGGCCGTTCCCCCGCCCAGCGGTCCCGCCGAGCCGGTTGATCCGACCGATCCCGCCGGCCGGATCAACCCGATCATCTCCGCGGGGCCGGCCGAGAGTCGCGGCTGACCCGCCCCGATCGCCCCGATCGCCCCGGCTGCTCCGGCCGCCCGGTCACGCGTCCGGGATCGGCACCTCGTGCTCGCGGGCCCACCGGAACAGCTCGGCCTCGGCCGCCTCGCGCCCGACGAGGCCGCACTCGAAGCGGAACTCCAGCATGTGCGCGCGGGCCTGGCCCACCAGGCGGGATGGGGCGAGCCCGAGCAGCGCCATGATGTCGTCACCGGACAGCTCCGGCCGGATCGCCGCGATCTCCTCCCGCGCGGCGAGGTCGGCGATCCGTTCCTCCAGCGAGTCGTAGGTGCGCGACAGCGCCGCCGCCTTGCGCCGGTTGCGGGTGGTGCAGTCGGAGCGGACGAGCTTGTGCAGCCGGGTGAGCTGGGGACCGGCGTCGTGGACGTAGCGACGCACCGCCGCGTCCGTCCACTCGCCCTCGCCGTAGCCGTGGAACCGCAGGTGCAGGTAGACGAGCCGGCAGATGGCGTCCGTGACGTCCTTGGGGAAGTGCAGCGCGGCCAGCCGGCGCCGCGTCATGTCCCGGCCGACGACCTCGTGGTGGTGGAACGACACCCGGCCGCCCGGGATGTGCCGCCGGGTGCGCGGCTTGCCGATGTCATGCAGCAGCGCCGCCCAGCGCAGCACCTCGTCGGGTTCGCCCGGCTCCTCCAGGGCGATCGCCTGGCGCAGCACGGTCAGGGTGTGCGCGTACACATCCTTGTGCTGGTGGTGCTCGTCGATCTCCATGCGCATCGCCGCGACCTCGGGCAGCACGATGTCGGCGACGCCGATCTCGACGAGCCGCTCCAGGCCCGCCACCGGATCGGCGGCGAGGATGAGCTTGCGCAGTTCGTCCCGGATCCGTTCGGGGGAGACGATCGCGAGCCGCTCGGTCCGCGCGCGCATCGCCTCGACCAGCTCGGGCACCGGGGTCAGCCCGAGGGCCGCCTCGAACCGGGCGGCGCGCAGGATGCGCAGCGGGTCGTCGTCGAACGACGCCTCCGGGCTCGCCGGGGTGCGCAGCACGCCGCGAGCGAGGTCGGCCATCCCGCCGAACAGGTCGACGAAGTCGTGGCCCGGGACCGACACCGCCATCGCGTTCACGGTGAAGTCCCGGCGGGACAGGTCCGCCTCCAGGCTGTCGCCGTAGGTGACCGCCGGGTTGCGGGACTGCCGGTCGTACGCCTCGCTGCGGTAGGTGGTGATCTCGAAGCGCAGCCCGCGCCGGGCCAGCCCGACCGTGCCGAAGGCGATCCCCGCCTCCCAGGTGGCCTCCGCCCAGCCCCGGGTGATCTCCAGCACCCGCTCGGGCCGGGCGTCCGTGGCGAAGTCGAGGTCGGCCGGGGCGCCGGTGGCGCCGGTGGCGGGCCGGCCGAGCAGGGCGTCGCGGACCGAGCCGCCGACGAGGTGGAGCAGGTGGCCGTGGGCGGCGAAGACACGACCGAGCTCGTCCGCGGCCGGCGGCACCCTGAGCAGCTCACTCACCACCCGTTCGGCCGAGTCGCGCGGGTTGTCCAGACTGATCACTGACACACCTTCAGGTTACGGGGTTGGACGCGGTGAACCGGCACCCGGACGAGCCGGGGACGATCACACCGCGGCCACGGCGACGCGGTTCCGACCACCGGGATCAACGGGCACAACCGGGGCGTTGCGGGCACACGGGCCGGCCGGGGGACCCGCGCCTCGTACGATCAATCCATGCCGCCGTCGACCTCCTCCGCCGGTCGCACTCCGCTGCCCCGGGTGGAGGAGACCTCGGCGGGCGGCCTCATTCTCGACCAGTGCTCCACGGACGCCTCCGCCGCGCTCATCGCCCGCCGGGATCGCCATGGGCGGCTGTTGTGGCTGCTACCCAAGGGTCACGTCGAGGCCGGCGAGACCACCGAACAGGCCGCCGTCCGGGAGGTCCGCGAGGAGACCGGGCTGACCGGGTCCGTCCTCGGCCGGTTGGGCACCATCGACTTCTGGTTCGTCGCCGGGGGGGCACGCATCCACAAGACGGTGCACCACTTCCTGCTGCTGCGCAGCGTCGGCTCGCTGTCGGACGCCGACATCGAGGTCGACGCCGTGGCCTGGGTTCCACTGGCCGAGGTCGCCGAGCGCCTCGCCTACGCCGACGAGCGGCGCCTGCTCGACGAGGTGCCCGTCGTGCTGGCCGCGACCGCATGACGGCGCCGCGCCGGCCCGCGCGACGGGCGCGGCCCCGCGGGGCGTCCGGCGCCCGGCGCTGGCCGGCCCGGCTCGCCGCCGTGGTGCTGCTCGCCCTCGTCATCCCGGTGGCCGGCGGCTCCGCGGCGGGCGCGGCGATCCGCGGCGGGCTCGTGGAACGGATCGCCCGACCCGATTCATCCACAGGATCACCACGGTCTTCCACAGCTTCATCCACAGACGAATCGGGCGGTTCGCTACCTTCTTCACCGGGATCGGCGTCGTCGTCCACCGGTCCGGGGAACCGGGTGACCGTGACCGTCGACGAGGTGCAGGCGCCGGCCGCGGGGTCCTCCGTGGTGTCGGTGCAGGGCACGCTGTCCACCTCGGGGCCGCAGCCCCTGACCGACCTGCGGATGAGCCTGTCGATCGGCTCCCCGGCGGTGACCTCCCGCGGGCGGCTCGAGACCCTGGCCGAGAACGGCGAGGCCCGCCCCCAGCCCAGCTACCGCCAGCTACCCCTCTCCGGCGGACAGAGCACGCAGCCGCTGTCCGATCCGCCCGTCCAGGGCGCCGACCCGGTCAGGTTCATGATCACAAGTGATCTCGGTGCATCCGCGCTGCCGGTGCGGGTCGGCGTCTACCCCCTGCGGGTGAAGGTCACGGGTTCCGTCGGCGGGCAGCCGGTGGCGCCGCTCGGCGTGGCGTACACCTTCCTGGTGCGTTCGTCCGGCCAGCAGCAGCGGACCCCGGTGGCGGTGGTCCTGCCGCTCGCCGACCAGCCCCGCCTGCGCTCGGACGGCCTGCTGACCGACAACGAGCTCGCCGACGAGGTGAAGCCGACCGGGCGGCTGTACCGCCTGCTCGACGCGGCCCGGTCGACCGTCACCGCCGAGGGCCGGCCCGCGGTCACCCTCGCCGTCGACCCGACGCTGGTGCAGGCGCTGCAGATCATGACGAACCCGGACGGCTACCACTACGCCAGCCCCGGCGGCGGCGCGGACGGCGTGAAGGAACCGCAGAGCTCCGACGCCGCCCAGTTCCTCAACGACATCAAGAACTTCGCCGACGCCGGCGGCGGTGTCTTCGCCCTGCCCTACGGCGACGCCGACCTGGCCGCCCTGGTCCACGCCCAGAAGCTGGACACGGTGAGCTACGCCGTCAACACTGGCCAGGTCGTGCTCGCCGCTCTGCTGAAACGAGAACCCGCGCAGATGGCGTCCGTCGCCTACCCCGTCGACGGGCTCGCCGACACCGCCACCGTGGACGTGCTGCGCCAGTTGAAGGTCGGGACCGTGTTGCTCGACGACCGCATCCTGCGTCCCGGGTCCGCCGTCCCCTACACGCCGTCGGCCACCTACGAACTCCCGACGTCGGCCGGCCCGATCCGGGCGCTCGCCACCGACCACCGCCTCGCCGAGATCGCCACCTCCTTCGACGGCCGAGCCGACGGTCCCAGCGCCGGGGTCGTCCTGACACACTTCCGAGCCGACCTCGCCATGATCACCGCGGAGCAGTCCGAGCCCCGGTTCCAGGTCCTCGCCCTGCCGCGGGGCTGGAACCCGCCCACGGACGACTGGGCCAAGCAGGTGCTGGGGGCGATCGACAGCGACTACTCCGTCCCGGTCCCGCTCGACGGCGGCGCCGGCCAGAACCAGTCGCCGGCCCGCCGCGGCGTGCTGGTCTACCCGGCCGACGCGCAGGCCCGGGAGCTGCCCGTCACCTACCTCGACGCGGTGGCGAGCGTCCGCGACGAGGCGCTGGCGCTGGGCCCGGTGCTCTGCCCGCCGCCGAAGGCCACCCGCACCTGCCGGATCGACCGGGTCGACCCGATGAGCAACGCACTTGTCACAGCGACCTCCGTCGCCTGGCGCGGGGGGCGCATGGTCGACGGTGTGTCGTTGAGCCAGCAGGTGGACGGGAACGTGTCCGCGATCCGCAACGGCATCCAGGTGGTGGCCTCCCGCAGCGTCAACCTGACGAGCAAGCACGGGCTGGTACCGATCACGCTCGAGAACAACACGAAGTTCGAGGTCACCGTCGTGCTCGCCTTCTCCTCGACCCACTCCCGGCTCCGCTCGCCGGCCCGTGAGACCCGCAACCTCCCCTCGGGGCAGAAGGCCCAGATCGAGATAGAGGTGGACGCCGAGGGCGCGGGGACGTTCCCGCTGGAGATCCGCCGCCTCAACCTCGACGGCCAGGCCCTCTCGACCGATCCCCCGACCCGGGTACTCGTGCGCTCCACCGTCTACGGCGCGATCGCCACGGCCATCACCATCGGCGCGGTCAGCGTGCTGCTGCTGGCCGTCGTGGTGCGCCTCGCCCGCCGGCTGCGGCCGGGCGCGCGCCGGACCGCCGACTCCGCCGGCGGCGCCCCCGAACCGATCGCCGGCGGCCCGGCGGCCTCGGACGGCCCGGCGGCCCCGGACGGCACGGCGATCCCGGGCGGACTGACGGACCCGGGTGCCGCCACGGCGGGGGTGGCGGCGCTGCCGGGTCGCCCCGGGAGCGAGTCCGATGCCGCCCGGCCACCCTTCCGGCGGGCGCCCGCCGCGGTCGCCTCCGGGTGGTCGACGGGCGCCCCCACCGCCGATCTCTCCTACGCCACGCGTCGCGAGCCGAGCGTCGCGCCCGCCGCCCGCGGCCTGGAGCCCGGGACCGACCAGGACCGAGACCAGGACCGGGACCAAGACCTGGATCACGACCGGGGCTGGGACCGGGGCCCGGAGCATCAGCCCGATTCCGGCCACGGCGCCGCGGCGGAACACGCCGGCCCCGGGTGGGACGTGGCCACCGGTGAGGTTCCGGCCCGTCGGCGACGGAGCGGCCCGTGACCCCCGTCGAGGGGGAGGGCGGCTCGGGTCCCCGGCACCGCCGGGGCGGCACCGGCCCCCGCGCTGGCCGCGGCGATCGTGGTCGCGATCCGTGGCGCGACACCCCCGGCGGCCCGGACCACCGGGCTGAGGAGTGGGCCGACGGCGCCGCCCGGCCGGGGGCGACTCTCGATCCGCCCCACGCCCCCGACCCGCTGCCCCAGGCGGACTGGTCCTACCCCGCCCAGGACCCGCCGCAGTACCGGGATTCCGGCCGGCCTTACCCGGAGCCTCACCGCTCCTACCCAAATGGTGATCAGCCGTACCCGGGAGGCGACCGGTCCTACCCGGGAGACGGCCGATCCTTTTCCAACCCGAGTGGGCGGCGCCCGGACCTCGACGAGCGATATCCGGACCTCGACCAGCGGTATCTCGATCCAGCCGATCAATACCCCGGCCCCGACGGCCGGCCCGGGAACCCGGACGACGGGTACGGGGATCGCGACGACGGCTACCGCCGCCGGGACGGCGCGTACGCGGATGAGCCGTACGCCGAAGGGCACTATCCACGGCGGGCACGGCGAGCGGCCTACCCCGAACACCAGTTCGATGATCACGACCCGGCCGGGCGGAACGACGCGTCCCACAGCGGCCACGACCGATGGGCCGACCCACGGGACGGCGCCGCGCCGCGCCCGGTCCCACCCCCCGGCGCGCCGCGGGCCGCGGTTCCGGAGGCGACCCGGAAGCTGCCGGCCGCGCCGCGGACACCACCGCCGCCCCCCGGCGTGCCGCCCCCGTCCGAGAGAGGTCCCGGCTCCGCCGCACGCGGACGGGTCCAGCCCGCTGCGCCGGTCGACGGGACACGGACCACCAGACTGCCCACCCCGCCCGGCCCGCCGCGGCCGGCGGACCCGGTACCCGGACGGCGGCCGCAGACGGAATCCGGCTCGCCCCCCGGCCAGGTCGGTCGGCCCACTGGTCCGGGTTCCGCCGGGCGCGGGTCGCAGGAGCAGCAGCCGGATGCCGCCGACCGCCCCCGACGCTTCGCCGGCGAACGGCGCCGGCCGTCTCTTGGCGAGTCCCGGCCGACGGTGGCGCTTCCGCGCAGCAACGTCCGGCGCATCCCCCCGGAGTCACACCAGCACGGCCGCGGCCGGGACGATGGCCGCGGCCGGGACACCGCCCTGCCCCCCGAGGCCCGGGACGGCCGAAACGCCCGCACCCGTGACCGTCGCGGCGACGCCCGCTACGGCGCGGACCGCGACGGCGCCCCCGGCGGTTGGCGCGACGATCCGGCCGCCGACCCGCGGGCAGACCGCCACGCCGGCGAGGTCGGGGACGGCGGGAACGGGGGGAACGGCGGCGGCTTCAGGGAGGGCGACCTCAGGGACGTTCGCGCCGCCCGCCCCCGGACCCCGGCCGCCCGCGAGACGGCCGGGCGGAACGCCCGGCGTGACCCGTCACGTCGACGGACCCCGCGCCCCACCGATGCCGCGGCCACCACCGCGCTCGCGAAGCCGTCAACCGCGAAGGCAGCAACCGCGCAACCCGCGAGCACCCCATCCACGAGCGCCCAACCCGCGCGGACGCCGTCGACGAGGNCACAGTCGACGACCGCGAAGTCGACGACCGCCCGCCGGGGGAAGTCCGGCGCAAGGAAGTCCGGGCCGAGCCTCGGCCAGGCCAGCGGGATCATGGCGATCGGCACGATCGTCTCCCGGGCGTCCGGCTTCCTGCGCACGGTCGCGATCGCCGCCGCGCTCGGCACCAGCGGAGTCAGCCAGGCCTACAACGTTGCCAACACCACGCCGAACGTCCTCTACGACCTGCTCCTCGGCGGGATCCTGACCAGCGTCATCGTCCCGGTGATGGTGCGCGCGGCCAAGGAGGACCCGGACGGCGGGGACAGTTTCGCCTCCTCCCTGCTGACCATCATGATCCTCGGGCTGGGCGCGGCGGTGGCGGTCGGCATGCTGGTCGCGCCCTGGATCACCGACGCCTACCTGCACTCGGGGCCGGCGGAGCGGGCGCTGGGCACCGAGATGCTGCGCTGGTTCCTGCCGCAGATCGTCTTCTACGGGGTGGGCGCGACGATCGGCGCGATCCTCAACGTCAGGCAGTCCTTCGCCGCGCCCATGTTCGCGCCGATCCTGAACAACCTGATCGTCATCGCGACGTGCGTGGCCTTCGTCTACATCGTGTCGGGACCGCACCCCCCCGGGGTGGACGGGCCGAAGGCCATCAGCAACGCGCAGATCACGGTGCTCGCCGGCGGGACGACGCTGGGTGTCGTGGCCATGACGCTCGCTCTGCTGCCATCTCTGCGCAAGGTTGGTTTCCGGTACCGCCCGCGGCTGGACCTGCGCCATCCGGAACTGCGCTCGGCGGCCCGGCTGGCCGGCTGGACGCTGCTGTTCGTCATCGTCAGCCAGGCCGGCTACCTGGTGATCGTCAACCTGTCGACGGCGACGACCGCCTACACGATCTACACCTACGGCTACCAGATCTTCCAGCTTCCCTACGCGATCATCGGTGTCTCGGTGATCACGGCGCTGCTGCCGAGGATGAGCGGGCACGCCGCCCAGGGCCGCCGGGATCTCGTCCGGGCCGACATCTCGACCGCGACCCGGGTCGCGGTCACGGCCATCGTGCCGGCGGCCCTGTTCATCCTCGCCCTGGGGCGGCCGATCGCCGTCGCGGTGTTCTACCACGGCGCGGTCCGGTACCACGCCGCGGTGGACATCGGCGACACGCTCAGCGCCTTCGCGCTGGCCCTGGTGCCGTTCTCGCTGTTCCAGGTGCAGTTGCGGGCGTTCTACGCCTACCAGGACAGCCGGACGCCGGCGCTGGTCAACATGGGCGTCGTCGCGGTGAACGTGCTGGGCGCGGTGGTGCTCACCGTGCTGGTGCCCGAGCAGCATCGCGCGCCGGCGCTGGCGCTCGCCTTCGCCTTCGCCTACCTGGTCGGGCTCGCGGCCACGACGATCCTGCTGCGCCGGCGGCTGGGTGGCGTCGACGGCAACCGCACCGCTCGGGTGATCACTCAGGTCGCGGTCGCCGCGGGCCTCGGCGCCGTCATCGCGTCCCTGCTGGCCCGCGGAATCCGGTCGGTGATCGGGACGGGCTGGCTCAGCTCCGGGGTCGCGGTAGTGATCGCGGCCGTGGTGGGCGGCGCGCTGTTCATCGCGGTCGCCAGACGGATGAACGTGCACGAGGTCAACGCGCTGGCCGAGGTTGTCAACGGCCGTCTGCGCCGCGGGCGCGGGCGGGGCAGGCCCGGCGGGCCGACCGCATCGCCGGCGGCGGCCGACCGGACCGGGCGGGCGGAGCGCACGGGCAGGACCGAGCGGACGGCCCGCCGGGAGCCGTCGTCGCGGACCGGGGCACGCGCCCCGACACCACCGCGGCGGGAAGGCCCGGACGACCGGTCGGGATCCGCGACCGGCACGCGTCGGGCGGGGCGAGCGCCGCGGCGGCGCTGACCGGTCGGCGCCCGCGACGGCCCAGGCCGGGCCCGGCGGAGGTTGCCGAGCGACGCTCGCGGCGGGCACCAAAGGGCCAGCTCGGACGTCACCCCGACCCGGCGAAATCCTCATGACCATGGTCTGGTGATGGAGGTGTACGCGGGGCCGACAGCGGCCGCCGATCCTTCCATCACCATAACGCGGTGTAGTTGGGAAACGCCGCGAGGATTACTCTACTAATGCGTAGGAATACGGCGGATATTCGCCATAGCCCGGTTGGCTGGACGGGAGCTTAACGACCCCGGCGGACAGCTCCGTCTTGGCTGGGGGAAACGTCCTTCCGGGCCCTGCGGCGGCGCACCCGGGCGCGGCCGGGCCGGCGGCCACGGAGGCCGACGGGAGGCGATCAGGCGGCTATCGTCACAGCCGGTACACAAGGGCGGGTTGTCCCAAGACATTCGCGAGATCCTCCGGCCATCCTCGTACACTGGACACGCTGTGCGCGGGCCCCGCCCAACGTCGCCGGTGAACCAGGCGCAGCCTCCGCTCGTCACGTCGTTCACCGTGGCGACAAGTTCCGGGCGACGAAGGATTCCGGGGTCTCCGCCCACGGTCACGGCACACTGGGCGGACCCCTGCCCGGGTGAGGTAGGGAAGCCCGACGGCGGATCGTCCCCGTCAGGCCGTGGACGACGGAGGCGCTGTGGTCGACGGAAGCAACCGACCGCAGGCTGAGGACGTCGACAACGACGTAACACTGACCGCCCCCGACCCCCGGAGCTCGTCGACCCCCGCCGGCACCGCGGTGCTCGCCGAAACCGTCCTCGACCGCCGTTACCGCCTGCTTTCCGCGCTCACCAGCCGCGGGCCGGTCACCCTCTGGCGCGGCGACGACAACGTGCTCGCCCGGCCGGTCGCGGTGCGCATCGTCGAGCACGGCCCGGTGAACCCGGGCGACAACGGCGCCGCCGCCGCGGACCCGAACCGGGAGCAGGCCGCCCGGCGTCTGCTCGCCGCGGCCATCAACTCCGGCCGGCTCGTGCATCCGGGTGCCGCCTCCACCTACGACGCCACGACGACGACCACCGGATCGCGGCGCATCTCCTACGTCGTCTCCGAATGGGTCGACGGCAAGACCCTGCGCCAGCTCACCGCCCAGGGGGCGCTGCGCCCCGAGCAGGCCGGCGCCGTGGTGCTCGCCGCGGCCCGGGTCATCGCCGCAGCCCACGAGCGGGGCATCCATCACGGCGATCTCAGCCCCGGCGACGTCATCGTCTCCAGCCACGGCACCGTGAAGATCATCGATCTGGAGATCGGTGGCGTGCTCGCGGAGCTGGAGCGCTCGGGGACGCCCGGGGAGCTTGACGGCCCCGACGCCGCCGGGAACGGCGATGACGCCGAGGCCACCAGGGTGGTGGGCGCGGGCGACGCCGCCGCCGCCGATCTGCGAGCGCTCGGCGGCCTGCTGTACGCGGGGCTCACCGGCCACTGGCCCCTCGGCGGGGACCGCGGCCTGCCCACCGCGCCGACCTCGGGCGGGCGGCTGCGCAGCCCCCGGCAGGTCACCTCGTCGGTGCCTCGCGACCTGGACGCCATCACCATGGCGACCCTCGGCGACGAGCGGGCGGGCGCGCCCATCACCACCGTCGCCGAGCTCGTCGAAGAGCTGGAGTCGATCAACCCGGTCGACGCGGTGCTCGACACCGGCCTGATGAGCCTCGGCGAGGAACCCCCCAGCACCGAGGCGATGGACGTGGACGGTTTCGCCTCCTCCGACTACCTCGCCGCGTCCGACTACCCCGCGCAGGGCCGCTACACCGACACCGCTGGCTACCCGGGCCCTGACCAGGCCCGTGACGGCCGCTACGAGACCCGTGTCGACGGCCCGAGCGGGCCGCGTGGCGGCGACACGGGGTACGGCCGTGGCGGGTACGACACCCGCGGCGGGTACGACACCCGCGGCCACGACCATCGCGGGCGGCCCGACCGGGGCAGGGATGACCGGGCCAGGGACGACCGGGGCTACGCCGCCGGGGCCGGCGGTTATCCGCCGGCGGACCGCTATCGGGACGCCCCGGGACGCGGGCGCGGCGGGTCCGGCCCCCGGCTCGGCCGGATGCTGCCGTGGATCGCCCTCGTCGTGGTCGTCATCATCGTCGCGGTCGTGGCCGTGTTCGCGCTGCGCAGCGGCGGCGATGGTGGCGGCGCCAGTCCGACTGCCTCGCCCACCAGCCAGGCCACCCCGCTCGGGACTGTGCTGAAGCCGCAGAGCATCGACACCATAGATCCTCCCGCCTCGGGCGGCGACGGCACCGAGCGGCCGAAGGAGGCCGCCAACGCGGTCGACGGCAACCCGTCGACCGTCTGGCACACCGAGGGCTATGTCACCGCGAATCTCGGCGGCCTCAAGCCCGGCGTCGGCCTGCGGCTGACCTTCGGCCAGGCGATCAGCCCCACCTCGGTCACAGTCCAGGTCGGCAGCGGCCCGGTGTCGTTCGAGCTTCGTAGCGCCGCCACCCCCGGGGACACGATCGACAGCTACCGGGTCGTCGTCCCGAAGACCGACGCCCCCAGCGGCCCGGTGAACCTTCCCATGCCCTCCGACCTCACCCCGGCGCAGTACTGGGTCCTGTGGCTGACCTCCCTGCCGAAGGACAGTGACGGGCAGTATCGCGGTTCGATCGCGGAGATCACCTTCCGGTCCTGACCGAGAGCCGGTCCCGAAGGGGGAGGAGGTGGGAATCCCGCCGTCTTCGGCGAGCTGTTCCGCCGACACGCGGATCGGCTCCGGTCGGTCGCCCACGGCCTCCGACCGATCCGCCTCCGACCGATCCGCGGGGCACCATCACCGAGCGTGACATGCGTCTCGGTGTCGGCGGCGTCCCCGGCCGGCCCCCGGCGCTGCGCACGGCCGTGGTGCTGGTCGACGTCCAGAGACTGCCCCTCGCGGACGCTGCGCGGCTGCTCGACATCTCTGCCGGCACGGTGAAAAGTCACTGTTCGCGGGGGCGGGCGCACCTCGCCCTGCTCCTCGGATACCTCCCGCCCGGGAACCCAGGAGCCCCGCCCACCGTCTCAGAAGAAGGACACCATGATGCGGCGGCCTGCGCGCAGCGGCCGCCCGACGCCCGCAGTCGGTCCGCCGGCCGCAGTCCTCACCATGCGGCCCCATGGGTGCCCGGACCTGCCGGAGGAGGTGATCAGCAATGGCGAATGACCCGATGGACGACCGTCACCGATCAGCGGAGACGCGCCCCGCATTTCCCCTCGGCCGCCGGTCCCGCGGGCACGACCAGCATCCCGACGTGGAGCAGCTCGACGCCGTCGCCGGGGGCGAGACGGTCACCCGCTCGACCCGGGACCACGTCGAGGTCTGCCTGGAGTGCCGGGAGTCGATCGCCGCGCTGCGCAAGGTCCGCGCCGACCTGTCCCGGCTGGCCGCGATGACGATGCCGGGCGACGTCGCCGAGCGCATCCAGGCGGCGCTGGCCGCACAGTTGCCCCCCCGCCCGCTGCACGATCCCCCGGCCCGGCCCGGTGCCGACGTGACCACCACCGACGTGACCACCACCGACGCGCCCGCGCCACGCCCAGCCCCTGACGCGGGCCGCTCCCCCGCCGGTCCGATGGCCTCGGCACCGACCGGCGCTCCCCAGACCGGCACCCCCGGGACCGGCCCCGGCCGGCGGCCGACGGCCCGCCCCGAGCGGCGACCGGCGCCGGGTGCGGCGGCGGCCCCGCGGCGGGACTGGGTGTCGCTCGCGGCGGTCTGCGCGGCGTTCGTCACCTTCGGTGCTGCCGTCCTCGCCTTCTACAGTCTTCGGGTGGTGGACGCCCACCACCCGGTCGCGGCGTCGAGCGTCGCGCAGGGCCGGGAGTCGGCCGGCGCCGCGGCCGCCGGAGCCGGACCGGGCCGGCTGACCATGATGGCGGACTCGCGGACAACCGTCGCCCCGGCCGAGGTCGGCCAGCACGGCAGGGAGCTGCTCACGGGCCGGATCGCGGGTTCGGTGGCGCTGTCGCTGCCGCTGACCGGACCGACGGGGGACGCCACCGATGCGGGAGCCGTGGCGACGGCACGGTCAACGGGCGCCGTGCCGTTCCAGGCGGTCGCCCCGGCCGCCGCGCGCCATCCCGCCTCCGTCGTGGCGGCCCCGCCGGCCGCGGCCGGCACCCGGCTGCGCGCCCTGCTGGACACCCCGGATCTGCGCTCCTGCTACCAGAGCCTCATCGCCCAGTCGGGCGGCGAGATCCTCGCGGTCGACCGCATCCGGTACGACGGCCAGTCGGCGCTGCTGATCGTGCTGTCCATCCCCATGCAACCCGCGGCGGCGCGGGTGCTCGTCGTTGACACGCACTGCGGCGTCGTCAGCGTCTCCGCGGCATTGTGGTATAGCGCGACCACGCTGCGCAGGTAGCGTGAGCATCGACACTGGTGATCACCGGTTGCTCGGCACCGGCGGGTACAGGATGGAATCAGACGCCCTCGAGGACCGTTGTCGCTCTCGGACACCGTCTTCACGGATCAGACCTACGACCAGGGATCCCGACGCACCACCGAGGCCGATGGGCACCGGCGGGGTCCACCCCGGCTGACGGGGAATCGCGCAGCGTGAAAGGAGCGGGTGTGACAGCCCAGCAGCAGGTCCAGGACGTCACCGGCCACGGTGATCGACCGGCAGACGACGTGCGCGATGTCATCATCGTCGGCTCGGGGCCGGCGGGCTACACGGCCGCCATCTACACCGCCCGGGCCAACCTGCGGCCCCTCGTCTTCGAGGGCGCGGTCGCCGCCGGCGGCGCGCTCATGAACACCACCGAGGTCGAGAACTTCCCCGGCTTCCCCGAGGGCGTGCAGGGCCCGGAGCTGATGGAGAAGCTGCGCCAGCAGGCGGAGCGGTTCGGCGCCGAGCTGGTCGCCGACGACGTGACCGAGCTTGACCTCACCGCCGACCCGAAGATCGTCAGGGTCGAGGACCAGACGTTCCGCGCCCGCACGGTCATCGTCGCCACCGGCTCGGCCTACCGCAAGCTCGGCGTCGAGCACGAGGATCGACTGCTCGGGCGCGGGGTGTCGGCGTGCGCGACCTGTGACGGCTTCTTCTTCCGCGACCACGACATCGCCGTCGTCGGCGGCGGCGACTCGGCGATGGAGGAGGCGACGTTCCTGACCCGGTTCGCCCGGTCGGTCACGGTGATCCACCGGCGGGACAAGCTGCGAGCCAGCGCGATCATGCAGGAGCGGGCCTTCTCCAACGAGAAGATCCGGTTCCGGTGGAACGCCGACGTCGCCGAGCTCCTCGGCGAGGACAAGCTCAGCGGCATCCGGTTGCGCGACACGATCACCGGTGAGACGGAGGATCTCGACGTCACCGGCCTGTTCGTCGCGATCGGCCACGATCCGCGGACCGAGCTGGTCCGCGGCCAGCTCGAGCTGGACGACGCCGGTTACGTCAAGGTCGCGCATCCCACCACCAAGACGAACCTCGACGGCGTGTTCGCCTGCGGCGACGTGGTCGACCACACCTATCGGCAGGCCATCACCGCCGCCGGCACCGGGTGCGCCGCCGCCCTCGACGCGGAGCGCTTCATCGCCGCCGGAGAGGGTCCCGGCGAGACGACCACCGAGGCCCCGCGGGTCTCCACCCCGGCGCCGCAGCCGGCCTGACGCCGCCCCCGCGCATCGACCACCCATCCCACCACCGCCTTCCAGCCACCACCACATCCAGCAGGGAGAACAGCTATGGCAGGCACCACCCCCGTGACCGACAGCACCTTCACCGCCGAGGTCCTCCAGAGCGACGTACCGGTCCTCGTGGACTTCTGGGCCGAGTGGTGCGGCCCGTGCAAGATGGTCGGACCGGTCCTCGAGGAGATCGCCAAGGAGCACGGCGAGAAGCTGCGGATCGTCAAGCTGAACATCGACGAGAACCCGGAGACGGCGCGGAACTACCAGATCATGTCGATCCCGACCATGGCGGTCTTCGTCAAGGGCGAGGTGGACAAGAGCATCGTCGGCGCGAAGCCGAAGGCCGCTCTGCTGCGCGACCTCTCGCCGTACATCTGATCGTTTCCTGCCAACTGACCTCCTCGACGGCCACGCGGCGCGCCTATCCCTGACGGGTGGGTGCGCGGCGGGCCGCCGCCGACGGCCCGCCGCGCGTTCCTGCCGGCGGGCCGTCGGCGTATCCGGGGGACCGACCTGCCCGCACCCCCGGGCCAGCGGCGGGAATCGGATGCCACAGCACAGCGTGGACAGGTTGGTCACGCTGGGTCAATGACGGAGGATCCCGTTCGCGGCCGGTCGGGACCACGTGGGCATGCCCTAGGCTTGAGATTCAGCAATCGGCAGTCGGGAAACAGTTCGTCGACGCGGCGGCCCCGACCACCGGGTTCCGCCGGGGAACACGTTGGGGGCAGGCAAGCTGAAAGGTACACGTTCGTGAAGCTGTTGCGGCTGGGAGACCAAGGTTCCGCCGTCGCCGAGGTTCGGGCGGCCCTGACCTATCTCGGTTTTCTTCCCGCGACCCCCCGGCAGAGCGGAGAACGGGGCGAAGCGGCACCGCCCGCGGCACCGCCCGGGGAGTCGAAAGGCGCCGAGCCGCCTCCGCCGGCCGCCGAGCCGGCCGCCGCGGAGGGCGCCCGCAGCCCGGCTGTGGGGCCGGCCGGCGGCGCGGGCGGTGCTGCGGCCGCTCCCCCCGACCGGTTCGATCGCGACCTCGACAATGCGCTGCGGGCCTTCCAGCAGAGTCGTGGTCTGTCCGTCGACGGGATACTCGGTCCGGATACGGCGCGGGCGCTCGAGGAGGCCCGACACAATCTCGGCGACAGGTTGCTCTATTTCAGCGCCGCGCACCCCTTCGTCGGAGATGACGTGGCCGCGTTGCAGGAGCGCCTGTTCAACATGGGCTTCGACATCGGCAGGACCGATGGCATCTTCGGTCCGCGGACCGAGAGCGCGGTGCGCGACTTCCAGCGCAACCGCGGCCTGGATCCCGACGGTCGCTGCGGCCCGCGGACGCTGCGCGAGCTCAAGCGACTGCGCCGCACCGTGACCGGTGGTCGTCCCGACGTGCTGCGCGAATCCGTCCGTCTCCTCGCCCGCGGTACCTCCCTGCTCGGGGTGGTTGTCGCCCTCGATCCCGGGCACGGCGGCGACGACCTCGGCATCGTCAGCGGCGGCCTGTGCGAGCGGGACCTCATGGCCGATCTCGCCGCCCGGCTCACCACCCGCCTGCTCGACTCGGGCCTGGAATCCCACCTCATCCATGGCCCGGACGAGTCACCGAGCGAGGAGGATCGCGCCGCCCGCGCGAACGAGCTGGAGGCCGACCTCCTGATCTCGCTGCACGCGGAAGGCAGCACCTCCCGCCACGCGCAGGGAGTATCGGCCTACTACTACGGCAACGCCCGCGGCTCCTCGGCCGTCGGCGAACGTTTCGCCCAGCTTGTCCAGCGCGAGATCGTCTCCCGCACCGACATGCTGGACTGCCGCACCCATCCGAAGGTCTGGGACCTGCTCCGCCGCACCCGGATGCCGACGGTCCGGCTCGACCTCGGCTACCTGACCAATGATCACGACGCGCGTGCGCTCGGCTCGACCGACTTCCGCGCCGCGGTCGCCGAGGCGGTCCTCGCGGCAACACAACGGCTGTTCCTCCCGCCGGAGATGGACGCCCCGACGGGACAGCTTCACGTCCCGCGGCTCGCCGGTCGCGCCTGACAGGTCCGCCGGTCCCCGTCGACTGGACGGAGGAGCTGGCCTGCTGGCCCGCCGACCTGCAGCCGTCCAGCTCGGAGCACGAGAGAGGTTTCACGTGAAACAGGCGCGGTGCGTCGAGGGTCGATCCGCGCCGGTCGGCCTAGGCTGATGCCAAAACCGCCGCCGTCCACGCAACCGCTGTGGACGGCGGCCCGGTGGCCGACCGCGGGAGTGCCCTTTCGATGAGCCGTCGCATCGCGAACATCACCCTGGACAACATCGACGACATGCCGCTGCCCTGCCGCCGCTGCGTGTTCTGGGAGCTCGATCCGGTCGCGCGCAGCCGCGCGGAGGAGACCGGAGCCACCGATCTGGAGAAGGAGGCCTGGGTCTCCGCGGCGCTACTCGAATGGGGAAGCTGCGGGAAGATCGTCTACGTCGACGACATCCCGGCCGGTTTCGTCATGTTCGCGCCGCCCGCGTACGTGCCCCGCTCGGTCGCCTTCCCCACCAGCCCGGTGTCGCCGGACGCGATCCTGCTGATGACGGCGCTCATCGTGGAGGAGTTCGCGGGCCAGGGCCTCGGCCGGATCCTCATCCAGTCCGTCACCAAGGAGATCCTGCGGCGGGGGTTCAAGGCGGTGGAGGCGTTCGGTGACCTGCAGAACTCGGGCGCCCGGTGCGTGGTACCCGCCGACTACCTGCTGGCCGTCGGTTTCAAGACGGTGCGACCCCATCACCGGTGGCCCCGGTTGCGCCTCGAGGTGAAGAACACGGTGAGCTGGCGCGAGGACGTCGAGGTCGCGCTGGAACGACTGCTCGGCTCGATGACGCCGGAAGGCGTGCTCCGCAAGGTCGGTCAGGCCGGCAACCCCGCCTGACCGCCGCCTGACCGCCGCCGGGACGCCGCGCCCCCGCGTCCCTTACGGCAGCCACTCCTCCCGTCGGGAACCATCTCTCGATCTGGCGGCTCCACCGCCGCTGCCGACCCTGCAACGCCGCCGGCCCAGCCATACCGGCCCAGCCATGGCTGACCTCACCCACGACGGACAGCCCGATCCCCTCGGACCCGGCGGCACCGACCGGCTCGCGAGCCGGCGCGGACACCGCTGGCCAGTCGTCGCGCCGAAGACGCGACGACGGCGATGCGGCCGGGAAGGCTAACGCGGCAAAGCGGCGTCCGGCGCGGTCGCGGGGGACATCACCGCGACGATCCGCTCCAGGTCCTCCATCGAGCCGAACTCAACCGTGATCTTTCCCTTGGTGCGGCCCATATCGACCTTCACCCGCGTCTCGAAACGGTCCGAAAGCTGGTCGGCGAGTCGCGACAGGGTGGGCGGGGTCGAGCGAGGGCCACGCGGGGCGCGCTTGCGCGGCGTGTCCTCGTCCAGGGCCACGATCTCCTCGACAGCCCGAACGGACAGCCCCTCCGCGACGATGCGGGTGGCGAGCCGGTCCTGGGCCTCGGGATCCCGCAGCGAGAGCAGCGCCCGCGCATGCCCCGCCGAGAGCACGCCGGCCGCCACCCGCCGCTGCACCGCCGGCGACAGCCCGAGCAGGCGAATGGTGTTGGTGACGTGCGAGCGGGACCGGCCGAGCCGGCCGGCGAGCTCCTCGTGGGTTGCCCCGAAGTCCTTGAGGAGCTGCTCGTACGCCGCCGCCTCCTCCAGCGGGTTGAGCTGCTGGCGGTGCAGGTTCTCCAGCAGGGCGTCGCGCAGCATGGCATCGTCGGCGGTCTCCCGCACGATCGCGGGGATGCGGGTCAGCTCCGCGAGCTGGGACGCCCGCCAGCGCCGCTCGCCCATCACGAGTTCGTACTGCTCCGGCCCCACCGATCGGACCACGACCGGCTGGAGCAGGCCGACCTCACGCAGGCTCGCCGCCAGTTCCTCCAGCGCGTCCTCGTCGAAGTGCGTCCGAGGCTGGCGCGGATTCGGGACGATCGAC
Organism: Frankia sp. ACN1ag; assembly: GCF_001414035.1. NCBI lineage: Bacteria > Bacillati > Actinomycetota > Actinomycetes > Frankiales > Frankiaceae > Frankia > Frankia sp. ACN1ag. The sequence continues at coordinate 184,658 of NZ_LJPA01000001.1, forward strand.
CCGATCTCCAGCTCGCGGAAGGTGGCGCCCTGGACGGGCAACGGACCGATGTTCTCGCCGCTGCGTAGGCCGAAGGCGCCGAGATGCCCGCCGCCGTCGGGGCGGCCGCCGGCGTCGGCTGCGGGGCGATCGGCGCCGTACGCCTCCGCGGGCGGGGGGGCGACGGGGATGAGCGCCCCGAGCCCGCGTCCCAGACCGCTGCGGCGCGCGCTCACCTGACCGCACCGTTCGGCTCGAAGCCCCGCTCGGCGAGCTCACGGGCCGCGGCCAGGTAGGACAGGGAGCCGCGGGAGGTCGGGTCGTAGGTCAACGCCGACTGCCCGTAGCTCGGGGCCTCCGCGAGCCGGACGTTACGGGGGATCGTCGTGCCCAGCACACGGTCCCCGAAGTGCTCCTTGACCTCGTGCACGACCTGATCGGCCAGCCTGGTGCGCGAGTCGTACATGGTGAGCAGAATCGTCGACAGGCGCAGGTCCTGGTTGAGGTGGGCCTGGACGAGCTCGACGTTGCGCAACAGCATGCCGAGTCCCTCCAGCGCGTAGTACTCGCACTGGATCGGGATGAGCAGCTCCCGCGCCGCCACCAGCGCGTTGACGGTCAGCAGGCCAAGCGACGGGGGGCAGTCGATGAGGACGTAGTCGACCTCCCGCTGCATGCTCTGGATGGCCCGATGCAAGCGGTTCTCCCGAGCCACGAGCGAGACGAGCTCGATCTCGGCGCCGGCCAGGTCGATTGTCGCCGGGGCGCAGAACAGTGCGGGCGCCTCGGCCGAGGCGACGATGACCTCGTCGAGCGGGCGGTCACCGAGCAGCACTTCGTAGATGGAGGGGACACCGGAGTGGTGGTCGATACCGAGCGCCGTCGACGCGTTTCCCTGCGGATCGAGATCGATCACCAGGACGCGGATGCCGTGCGACGCCAGCGCCGCGGCCAGGTTGACCGTCGTCGTCGTCTTGCCCACGCCACCTTTCTGGTTGGCCACCGAGATGATGCGCCGCCGAGTGGGACGGGGGAATGGTTGTCGTCGTTCTGTCGCCAAGGCTTCCACTGCTGCTGCCGCCGCCGCTCCGATCGGGGTCGACCGGTCGAGCGGGTCCAGCGGGGGAATGACGGAGTCGTAACCCCGGTATCCCCCACCCACGGATCCACCTCGGCCCGTCGACGCTGTTTCACGTGGAACGAGACTGCCCACGCGTCGGCTGGTCACGATCGACCTCCCGTGATCGTCGTGAGTCCCGCGCCGTTCGTCTGACCTGTCTGCCATCGTGCCGCTCACCGTCGCCGCGCCCTTTCCTGCCTTCGGCCCGGGAGAGCTGGGATGACCGCACGGCTCGGAGGACCCGGGTGGGTTCGTCCACCCGTCCCTCTCCGCACACCACGACATCCACGGGATGCCACCCCTGGTTTCCGAGACTGCCGCGCGCGTCCTGCAACTCCTCCAGGATCCGCGAACCGCGCATCGCCAGCATGACACCACCCGGTTGCAGCATCGGAAGGAGGATTGCACCCAGCCGCTCGAGCGGGGCGACCGCGCGTGCGACGGCTACCCCGAATCTACGACCCTCCGGGCCGATTCCGGCATCCGGCGCGCGGCCACGCAGGACGGAGACCTGCTCCTCCAGCCCCACGGCAGCCACGACCTCCTGGAGAAAGCGGCAGCGTCGTTCCATCGGTTCGAGCAACACGACCCGCACGTCCGGGCGGGCCAGGGCGAGGGGGATTCCCGGCAGGCCGGCGCCGCTGCCCACGTCAACGGCGTCGGCACCCTCGGGAACGACCTCGGCGAGGACCCCGCAGTTGAGCACGTGCCGCTCCCACAGCCGGCCGGTCTCCCGCGGACCGATCAGCCCGCGTTCCACTCCCGCGGTTGCCAGCAGCGCGGTGAAGCGCTCCGCCGCCGCGAGCTGCGAGCCGAACAGCTCGGCGGCGGCCGCCGGCGTCGGCGGCGGGGGACCCGCCGGACGCGCCGGACGCGAGGGATCGGAGTCGGTCATCGCACACCCGCCCGGGCCAGTCCAGTAGTGCCATCCCGTGCGGCCCGGCCATCCCTGCCGTCTCCGACGGCAGCGCCGGCGGCGACGGGTGGGCGGGGCCGGCCGGCTCCCCTCCGGAACAGCGGGTCGGGTGGGCCGCCGCCGGGCACCGCGAGCCGGGGGAGACAGGACGAGAGGGATAGAGGATCGCGCACCCGACAAGCATCCCCGCTGCGCCCGGCGGGGCATGCGCCGCGTGCCGTCAGGTCCCCTCTGCCCGGATCAGCCACCGCTCCGGGGCGGGGCCCGCTGGGAGCCGAGGCCACCGGAGGTCGAGGGCCACCGGAGGTCGAGGGCCACCGGAGGTCGAGGGCCACCGGAGGTCGAGGCCACCGGAGGTCGAGGCCGCTGAGGGGCGGGTCAGTGGTAGGCGACGATGACCCGCCGGGGCGGCGGGGAGCTCGGGGCGCAGCGGTCATAGCGGGTCAGCACGCCGGTCAGCCGGAAGTTCCAGTCCTGGGTCGCGCACCAGCCGGCCCGGTGCAGCGGCGCGAGCTGACCGGCCAGGCTCGTTCGCTCGACGTCGAAGACGAAGACGAGCAGATGCCCGGGCGGGACGGGGCGGCGCGCAAGCTGGCGCAGCAGAGCGGGCTTGGCGCCACCGAAGAAGACGGTGTCCCGTCGGGCGATCCGGGCGGGCGCACCGACCCCGCCGGTCGCGGGCGCCTGGGCGTCCGCCGCCGGTCCCGCGGGCCGGTGATCGCCGACGGCGCTCCCCCCGTCAACCGCAGAACCGCCGGCGGCGACGCGGCTCGGCGCGGGCACCGCCCCCACCGAGCCGACGGTGGACGCCTCACTCGCGGACGTCTCGCCGACGGATCTCTCGGCGGCGGCGGAGGCGACCGTGCCACCGACGGCGCCCCGCCGCGGGCGACCGTCCCCGGCGGGGCCGGGCTGGAGATCGGTGGGCTCGCGCGGCCCGTCGTCGCTGGCCTCCATCGCATAGAGCCAGCCCGGCCGGGCGAGGCGGCCGCCGACCGCGACGACGTCACCCGGCCGGGCCACCCGTCGGGTGACGATGGCCGCGTCGACCATCAGGTCCAGGCCGCGCAGGCGATCCCGGTGCTCCCACAGCGGCCGACTGCCCGACAGGGACGTCTGCAGGAGCAGCACGCCGCAGCCGGTGATCGCGACGACCGCCGCGAGGGGAAGCACCACCGCGGCGCGGGCCAGGCCGACCCGCGAGCCTGCGAGCCCGGGCACCCGTGCCGGGCCGGCCGGCGGCGGCGGCGGGGAGTCCGCGACGGCCGAGTCCAGCGCCCCGGGAAGGGCGCAGGAACCGTCGCTTTCCGTCACCAATTCCGACGAAGAATCCGATAGTGATCGAGCAATCACGGATCCCGGCAGGGCGAGGGTAGGGAGTGCATCCTTGGAGCGCCCAGCAGCCTGCTGGGGCCCACCGCGGGGCAGGCGGCCGCGCACCGCCGACAGGAGGGAGCGAATCGCCCGCTCGACACCCACCACCACCACAACAACGAGCAGCGGCACCACGTACAGGTTGGTCCGGGTCGGTCCGAACGGCCAGTACCGGGCGGCGCTCGCGCCGAGCATCATCAGCTCCGCGCCGCCGAGCGCGGCAAGCAGAGCCCGGCCCTGCCGGTGGCGGGCAAGCGCCGCGACGCCGGTCGCCCCGGCCGCGGCGACCGCGATCGCGATCAGGGCGGCCGGTGCGGAGCCCAACGGCCCCGTGGGCACCGTGCCGTGGATGAGGCTCGGGTCGAAGCGGTCGATCCCCGGCGGCGAGCCGGTGACGGTGGCGCGGACCTGATCGGCGACGAACCGCAGTGCCGCCCACGGCCCGCGGCCCGCGAGGAACTGGCGATCCCAGTAGTCGCCGTTGCGCTGGCTGGACTGGTGGGCGACGAAACCGACGGTGTGCACGGCGCTGAAGGCGAGCGCGGGCAGGCACTCGACCAGCCGCCACCGCCGCGCCGGACCCCGCCACACGTCGACCGCCGCCAGCGGGAGCACCACGAAGATCCCGGGCACGGCGACGAGCGCCAGCACACCCGCCACCGTCCGCCGGACCAGGCGGCCACGGTCAGGCCCTCGCGGGGCCCCCGCGGCCGGGACCTCGTCGGGCGGCCCGAGCGGGTCCGCGGTCCAGATGACGACGATGCACACCGTGACGAGCGCCTCGACCGTGTACGGCTTGAGCTGGGTGGCCAGATCCAGAAATGTCGTGTTGAGGCACAGCCAGCAGGCGGCGAACACCGCCGACGCCGTCCCGGCGAACCGGCGGGTGAGCACGACAATCGCGGCCCCGAGCAGGGGCACCGCGACGAAGCCGGGCAGACGCAGCGACCATGAGTGCCAGCCGAACGCCTCGCCCGCGAGCCGGGTGATCCCGAGCCAGCCGAGCGCGGACGGGGTGTTGGCGACCGTCAGCTCCGACCAGAACGACGTCAGCGGCTCGCTGACGAAGTGCGCCCGCCAGATTTCGTCGTACCAGAAGGGTCTGGTCAGGTAGGCATGCAGCAGGCACAGAACGCCGGACAGGCCGAGCGCGACCGCGCCGGCTGCCACCACCGTGGACCGCCCAGGCCGGCGACGGCCCGCAGGCGGCACGGCATCCCCCGATCACCAGCGACGCTTACCGCCGCACCTCCAGCCTGAATCTAGCGCTCGGCACCGGCCCCCAGCGCGGGGGAGGTCGTTGTGCCCGCCCGGCGAGGTCCGCGCGCAACGCGCCGAATCAGAACGCCCGAGTGTCAGTCGCGCGGGGCCCGGGTCAGCCGGGGGCCGGGTCAGCCGGGGGCCGGGTCAGCCGAGCAGGATGACGACTCGCCGGCTCGGCTCCTCGCCCTCGGACTCGCTGTGGACGCCGTCGATCTCGGCGATGGCGTCGTGGACGACCTTGCGCTCGAAGGGGGTCATCGGGGCGAGCGTCTCGGGCTTGCCGCGTTCGATCGCGCGCTCCGCCGCCGCCGTCGCGATCTTGCGGAGCTCGACCCGACGCCGCGCCCGGTGACCGCCGACGTCGAGCATGAGGCGGCTACGAGTCCCGGTCTTCTGCAGGACGGCGAGCCTGGTCAGCTCCTGCAACGCCTCGAGGGTCTCGCCACCGGTCCCGATCAGCTTGTCGAGCTTCTCGCCGACCACCGCGACGACGGCCCGGCCGCCCTCGACATCGAGATCGAGGTCGNCGTCCATGTCGACGATGTCCAGCAGGCCCTCGATGTAGTCGGCGGCGATCTCCCCCTCCTGTTCGAGGTCGACGAGTCGCCGCTCCTGCGGGCTGAGCCCGGTCTCCTCCGGGGAGCCTTGCTCGTCGGAGACTCCAGCTCCATCCACAGCCAGGTCAGGTGCCGAACCGGTCATCAGCGCTTCTCCAGGGGAACAGGGGGCGGCGGAGCAGAGATTACGGGATGCCCCCGCATGGTGACGAAATCAGGGGGACCGGCGAGTTCGCCCGCCGGTCGGGGAGGGGTTCCCCGGGTCAACGCCGCCCGCCGGGCCGCTTGCCCTTGCCTCGTCGCTTGGCGGGACGGGAACCACCGACCTGGCGACGGACACCGGCGGGAACCGGGGCGGGGCGGGTCGCCGCAGCGTCGCCCGTCGCGGGCACAGCCGCCGGCTCGGCGCCGCCACCGGCGGCCTCGGCGGCACCCTTGCCCGGCGAACTCTTCCGGCCGCCGGACGGGGCCTTCCCTCCCGCAGTCTTCCCTCCCGCGGCCGTGGAACGCGCCGCTGCGGGGGCTTCTTCGGCTCCCCCGGCCGCACCCGCGACCGGCAGAGCCGGCGGCGGCTGCGAGGTCTTCGCCGTCCCGGCGGTGCGGGCCGCCGACGCGCCGCTGCGGGACCGGGTCCCGGGCGGGGCCGATGACGAGCCTCGCCCGGCCTTCGCCGCCCCACCCTTGGCCCCGGCACCCTTCGCCGCGGTCACACCGCCGCCCGCCGTAGCCACCGTCCCCGCGCCGGAGTCGCCGCTCCTGGTCAGGCTCGGCCCGCCCGCAGCCGCCGGCCGCGCGCGGTTCTTGGACTTGGCACCGGCCCGCACGCCGGGCGCCGGGCGGGCCGGGGTGGGCGCTGCGTCGACGCCGGCACCGGCGCGGGCACCGGGGAGCCGGCCACCGGCGGCGAGCGGGCGGACCGGCGGCATCCGCTTGATCACGAAGAACTGCTGGCCCATGCTCCACAGGTTGGTCGTCAGCCAGTAGAGCAGCACGGCGATCGGGAACCGGAAACCGAAGATCGCGAGCATCAGCGGGGAGCCATAGAGCAGAACCTTCTGGACGATCGCCTGCTGCGGATCCACCGGCCCGGTGCGGGCCATGATCTGCCGCTGGGTCATGAAGGTGGTCAGACCCATCAGCACGATCAGCACGACCGCGAGGATCTTGACGTGGGTGCTGTTCACCCCGAGGAAGTGCACGAAGTCGCTGTCGGAACCGAACTCGCTGGCGAGCGAGATTCCGAAGACCTTCGCCGAGGCGATCTGCTCGACCTGATCCGCGGACAGCCCCACCCGGGGCCGCCAGACGAGAGCGCCGTTCGGGCCCTCGTTCATCGGGGCCAGGTGGGTGAACACGTGGAACAGCGAGATGAACAACGGGATCTGGAGCAGAATCGGCAGGCAGCCGAAAAGCGGGTTGCCGTGCTCCTTCTGCAGCGCCATGATCTCTTGCTGCATGCGGGGCTTGTCGTGCCCGTACTTCTCCCGGATCTCCTTGATCCGGGGCTGCATCATCTGCATCGTCCGCTGCGACTTCACCTGCTTGACGAACAGCGGGAAGATCAGAACACGCACGGCGATGACGAGCAGGACGACCGAGAAGGCCCAGGCGAAGAAGCTGTCGGCGCCGAAGATCGGCGCGAACCCCTTATGGAAGAAGACGATCGCGTTCGCCGCGAGATGGTAAAGGGGATTCAACAACGTTCAGACTCCTCACGCCCACGGTCCGCGACCGGAACCGACGATCTCGGCCCGCGTCCCCTCGACCGGAGACGGAAAGCCATGCCTGTGGGCCGGCGCGACGGCACCGGTGGTCCGGGCGCGACCGTGCGGCTACCACGCCCGGAGGCGGTCGACATCCCTCTGGGCTTGCGAACGACTCTCGGCCCCGTGCTGGTTCCCGGATCCGCGCTCGTTCGCGGCCGCGCCCCGGTTTCCGGCGGCCCGCCGGACGGCGGGGGCCGGTCGGTGGGCTCCCCGGGGACCGGGTCGTACCCGCCGGCCGACAGCGGCTGGCAGCGCAGCAGCCGGCCGACGGCCAGCGCCCCACCGCGCATGCCGCCATGGCGGCGAACCGCCGTCAGCGCGTAGGCGCTGCACGACGGCTCGAACCGACACATGCCTGCGTTACGGCCTGACCAGCCGGCCCGGTAGAGCCGCACGAGCCCGGCGAGTGCCCAGGACAGCGGGCCACGGACCGCGCCGTCGGCCGTGCGGGCCACGGTCGGCAGGCGCCTGCGGGCCAGTTCGGAGGCCAGGGTGAGATCGATGACGACGGCCACCGCCAGCGCCACGAGCAGGAACATCCCGACGGTCATCGGCCGCTTCCCGCCACGAGCCGCGGGGATCGGGCCGGCTGCGCACGCGCGTCATCGCCCCGCCCGTCCGAGGCTGCGCGGGCACGCAGCGCCCGCGCGAGCGCGTCGTCAAGGGCCTGTCCGAGCCCCTCGGAGCTGGCCGAGGCCGCCTCCGGCAGGGCTCGGACCACGAGCATCGTCCCCGGGGGCAGCCGGTCCAACCGGGCCCGCACCTGCTCTCGCAGGCGGCGGCGCACCCGGTTACGCACCACGGCCTTGCCGACCCGGCGGCCGACGACGAAACCCGCGCGCGGCGACTCCCCACTGGTTGTCCACAAGCTGTGGACAACCAGTGGGCCGGACCGGGTCCGCCGGCCCGCGGTCCCCACGCGGGCATGCTCGCCCCGAGTCCGCACGCGGGAAACCTCGGGAAGCATGTCAGCCGGGGTACAGCAGGAACCCGCCGTCAGGCGGAGAGCTCGCTGCGGCCCTTGCGACGGCGGGCAGAGACGATGGAACGACCAGCGCGGGTCCGCATACGCAGCCGGAACCCGTGCGTGCGGGCCCGCCGGCGGTTGTTCGGCTGGAAGGTGCGCTTACTCACGTGAAGACTCCGTCTGCAAGATGGACGCGGGCGGTGATCTCCGCCGCCGAGGGGTGGGCCCCACACGGCCCGCGCAAGCGCATCCCACGACAAACGAAGCGGTCTAACACCGCGGTTCGACCTAGCGTACACATGCCGGTGCCGCGGACGACCCGGCGACCGCACCCGTCCGCCGTCATCTCAAGTCCGGCCCGCCCGACCCGGACCCCGCAGCCGTGACCCGGGGCGCGACCGTGGCCCACCCCGGTCGCTCCGAAGTCATCGCAGGCCCGACCACGGCCCACCGCGGGCCGGGGCCGACCGTCGACGTGACTGCTTGTAAGCAAATGCCACACGACCGGGTCCGCCGACTCCGGTGACCTGCCCGCCGTGCCGGAGCCGGACATTCCCGTCCGGCCCCGGCACGGCCGTGCGGGCGGCGCCTTACGATCCTTGGACGACATCCCGCGCATGCGGGTGCCGGACGGTGCCGGGCAGACCCGCGTTCGGGGGGCACCGCCGGCCGGGTGCACTCTGGCCTGTGGAAAACGCCTGTGGAGAGGGCGATCGGCGGGGGCGGGGCAGATCCGGATGACGGCCCGGAGTAGGGCGTCGTACCGGGAGTGAGCCGGTTCCGCCACGCCGGAGGCCCTGCCGTGTCCATGCACAGGTTGTGGACGACGATGTGGAGAACCATCGGGACGAGAAGTCCCGGTCGCGGCCGGACCGGGACCACATCAGCATCCGCGACGTACCCCACTCATGGGGCCAGCACCGCCCGCAAACCGTACCGAACTGCCCGAGGAGCCCCCGTGTCCAACCCCCGCGCCGACTCCGTCGCCGGTCTACCTTTCGGGGAGGAACCCGCGGGCGACCCGGACCTGGCCGCGGTCTGGAGCCAGGCCGTCGCCGGGGTCGCCGACGGCACGCTGTCCGCGCAGCAGCGTGCATGGCTGCGGCTGACCCGCCCGCTCGGCCTTGTGCAGGACACGGCCCTGCTCGCCGCCCCCAACGAGTTCACCAAGGAGCTTCTCGACTCCCGGCTACGGCCGTTCCTGTCCACAGCGTTGTCCACAGCTTATGGACGGGAGATCCGGGTCGCGGTCACCGTCGAGCACCTGCCCGACCCGGAGCCGATGAGCGGTCCGATCAGGATCGTCCGGCCGGGGGAGGGCGACGGCGGCGCGCAGCGGGACGCGGGCGGCTCCCGGGGGCGCGGGCCGGGCGGCACGGCAGCCTCGGATACCGCCCGGCGGGCGGGGGATGCCGGCGCGCCGGTGAACGGCGAGCTGCCCTTCCCCGACTCCGCCGAGGGCACTCCGCCGGTGCGGGTGGGCGCGGGGCTCGGCCGCGACGCCGCGCCGCTGGAGACCGAGCCGGCGCAGGCCCGCCTGAACCCGCGCTACGTCTTCGAGACCTTCGTCATCGGGGACAGCAACCGGTTTCCCCACGCGGCCGCGGTAGCGGTCGCCGAGGCGCCGGCGAAGGCGTACAACCCGTTGTTCATCTACGGGGACTCCGGGCTCGGCAAGACCCACCTGCTGCACGCGATCGGCCACTACGCACTGAAGCTGTACCCGAACACCCGGGTCAAGTACGTGAGCTCGGAGGAGTTCACCAACGACTTCATCAACTCGATCCGGGACGACCGCCAGCAGGCCTTCCAGCGCCGCTACCGGGACATCGACGTCCTGCTCGTGGACGACATCCAGTTCCTGGAGAACAAGGAGCGGACGCAGGAGGAGTTCTTCCACACGTTCAACGTCCTGCACGACGGCGAGAAGCAGATCGTCATCAGCTCCGACCGGTCGCCCAAGCAGCTCTCGGCGCTGGAGGACCGGCTACGCAGCCGGTTCGAGTGGGGCCTGATGACCGACATCACCCCGCCGGACCTCGAGACCCGCATCGCGATCCTGTCGAAGAAGGCCGCCACCGAGCGCCTGCCGGTGCCGCCCGACGTGCTCGAGTACATCGCCACGCACATCGAGCGCAACATCCGCGAGCTGGAGGGGGCGCTGATCCGGGTCGCGGCGTTCGCGAGCCTGAACAAGTCACACGTCGACCGCACGCTCGCCGAGATCGTGCTGCGGGACCTGATCCCGGACGCCGGCAACCCGGACATCACCGCCGCCGCCATCATGAACGCGACTGCGGCGTACTTCGGCGTCTCCATGGACGACCTGTGCGGCACCTCCCGCAGCCGGGTGCTGGTGACGGCCCGGCAGATCGCCATGTACCTGTGCCGCGAACTGACCGACCTGTCGCTGCCCAAGATCGGCCAGCACTTCGGCGGCCGCGACCACACGACGGTCATGCACGCCGACCGCAAGATCCGCGGTCTGATGGCCGAACGGCGCGCGATCTACAACCAGGTCACCGAACTGACCAACCGCATCCGGGTCCAGGCCCGCCAACCCTGACTCGGGCAGGGCGGCTCCGATTGCAGCAGGCAGGCGGACACCGGTCCCTGATCCCGGGGACCGCGCAGGAGTGCCCCGCCCCCGGGGCCCTGGGGGCGGGGCGACAGGGGCCTCGCCCGCTCTGACCGCCCGCCGTCTGCCACCGGCAGGGCTGTGCCGGCCCACGCGTCCGGTCTGCGGTGCGCCGGACGGCCCGCAGACCGGACGCGCCCCGCAGACCGGACGGACCGCGGGGCGCTCTGCCCGGTCTGCGGGCTCGAACCGTCCGGAACGCACCCGCAACGGGCATCGGTCTGGGCGGCGGCCGAGCCGATTGGCTCTCGGCACTCACGCGTCGAGGTGGGCGGGATGCGCGTTGCCCGGTCAGGGGATCCCCGGGGACGGCTGTCGCAGCGTGTGGGTGACCGTCGCGGGGGTGGACACCGCGAAGCGTCCCGTAGCACACCCGGCCGGCGGCCTCGAGCCCACTGGGTGGTTCCGCCCACAGCTTGTGGAAAACCTTGTGGACATCGTGGGGGCGGATCGGTGGAAGAAGGCGTGGACAGCCTGTGGATAACTCGGGGACGGCCTGTGGAGGGACAGAGTGGTCCCTGGGGACGACCGCTCGGCATGTGGATATCCACTGCGTAAACCCACAGCTCCACCCACAGGTTTTGCACCGGCTCTTCAGGCCTCTGACCTGCGAAAACGCAGGTTATCCCCAGCATCCACAGCCCCTACTACCACCACGAACTTCAATTTTTTCTAGAAAGATCAAAAGCTTGAAGTACTAGGGGGTGTGGACAACTTTTCGCGATCTTGAAAGAGCGCGATCCGTGTCACTTCGTGGGCTCCGGGTGAGCGTTCGTGGTGGGGCCGACCGCCCGCTGCGGCCGCCTGGCACTCTGGGATGCTGATCGGTGTTCCCGACGGGCTGACTCCGAACACCGGAGGGGACGAAGGAGGGCTAACCATGAAGTTCCGGGTGGAACGGGACGAATTCACCGAAGCGGTCGCCTGGACCGCCCGTACGCTGCCGAGCCGGCCGACCACGCAGTTGCAGGTGCTGTCGGGCCTCCTTCTCGACGCCACCGGGCCGATGCTCAAGGTCGCCGCCTACGACTACGAGGTGGCCGCGCAGGGCACGGTGCACGCGACGGTGTCGGAGGAGGGCCGCGCCCTCGTCAACGGCAAGTTGCTCGCGGAGATCACCCGGGCGCTGCCGGCCGCACCGGTCGACCTCGGCATCGACGGCACCCGGCTCGTGATCACCTGTGGAAACGCCCGGTTCGCGCTGCCGATGCTGCCGGTGGACGACTACCCGGCGCTACCGGCCATGCCCCCCGTCACCGGTCACATCGAGGGATCGGCCTTCGCGGCTGCGGTCGCGCAGGTGGCGATCGCAGCCGGGCGCGACGACACCCTCCCGGTACTCACCGGCGTCCGTATCGAGATCGAAGGCGACACCCTCACCCTCGCCGCGACCGACCGCTACCGGCTCGCCGTGCGCTCGTTGAAGTGGCGTCCGGACGACTCCGCCGGCGAGGCGGACGCGGCGGGCCCCGCCACCGTGGCCCTCGTCCCCGCCCGGACGCTGTTGGACACGGCCAAGTCGCTGTCCGGGTCGGGAGTGGAGGTCTCGATCGCGTTGGGGACGGGCCCGTCCGGCGAGACGCTCGCCGGCTTCGCGGGTTCCACCCGGCAGACGACCACCCGGCTGCTCGAGGGCCAGTTCCCGCCCTTCCGCAAGCTGCTTCCGGACAGTTCCCCGCTGATCGCCCAGCTCGAGATCGCGCCGTTGCAGGAAGCGGTCAAGCGCGTGGCCCTGGTGGCGGCGAAGACCGCCCCGGTGCAGTTGTCGTTCTCTCCGGACCATCTCGTCCTGGAGGCCGGTACCGGCGGCGAGGCGCAGGCGACGGAGACGCTGCCGGTGACCTACGACGGCCCGGAGCTCTCGGTGGCGTTCAACCCGTCCTACCTGCTCGACGCGCTCGGTGCGTTGGAGTCCGACATCGTGCGGATCGGCTTCGCCAGTGCCGAGGACCCGGCCGTCGCCGCGAACAAGCCGGCGATCCTCACCGGCAAGGCCGACGACGACGGCGAGGTGCCCGACTATCGGTACCTGCTGATGCCGATCCGGCTGCACGGGTGACGTGCACCTCACCCACCTGTCCCTCGTCGACTTTCGGTCCTACCGGTCCCTGGATCTCACTCTTGGTCCGGGAGTGGTCACGCTGGTCGGCCGCAACGGTCAGGGGAAGACGAACCTGATCGAGGCGATCGGGTACGTCGCGACGCTGGCCAGCCACCGGGTCTCCGCGGACGCCCCCCTGGTCCGCCAGGGCGCGTCGCACGCCGTGGTGCGGGCAAGGATCGTGCGCGGCGACCGCGCGGCCCTGGTGGAGCTTGAGATCGTGCCGGGGCGGGCGAACCGGGCCCGGCTGAACCGGGCACCAGTCCCCCGGCCCCGCGACGTCCTCGGGCTGCTGTGCACGGTCCTGTTCGCTCCGGAGGACCTCGCCCTGGTGAAGGGGGACCCGGCGGGGCGCCGGCAGTTCCTCGACGAGCTGCTCGTCGCCCGCACCCCGCGGATGGCCGCGGTGCTCGCCGACTACGACCGGGTGCTCAAGCAGCGCTCGACCCTGCTGCGCACGGCCGGGGCGGCCCGACGGGCCGGCGGCAAGGGTGACCTGCGCACCCTGGACGTCTGGGACGGCTACCTGGCCAGCTACGGCGCCGAGCTGCTCACCGCCCGCCTCGCCCTTGTCGAGGCGCTGCGTCCGGGGGTGGCCGGGGCCTACGCCGCGGTGGCCGGCGCGCAGGCCGCGGTCGGGTTCGAGTACCGGGCCAGCGTGCCGCAGCCGGCGCCGGATCCGGTCCGCCCCGACCGCGAGCAGTGGGAGGAAGCGATCCGGGCCGAGCTGGTGGCCGCCCGCCCGCGGGAGATCGAACGCGGGCAGACCCTGGTCGGACCGCACCGCGACGACCTGCTGCTGACCGTCGACGGGCTGCCGGCGCGCGGCTACGCCAGCCACGGCGAGTCCTGGTCGCTCGCCCTGGCCCTGCGGCTCGCCTCGTTCGAGCTGTTGCGGGCCGACGACCGCGAGCCCGTCCTGCTCCTCGACGACGTCTTCGCCGAGCTGGACGTTCAGCGGCGGTCCCGACTCGCCGAACTCGTCGCCCCCGCGGAGCAGGTGCTGGTCACAGCCGCCGTCGAGGCCGATGTGCCGGCCGAGCTGACCGGCACCCGCTACGTCGTCGCCGCGGGAGAGGTGCTCCGTGCCTGCTGAACCCGACGACCATCAGCCCGCCCCGGCCTCGGCGCCGGGTGGTGGGCGCGGCGCCGACCTGGCCCGGGAGATCCTCGCCCAGGCAAAGCGGGACGCCCGCGAGCGGGCCAGGGGACGTCGCGGCGGGTCACCCCGTGCCGACGGTTCCTGGCCCGGCTCCTCCGCCGGCGGCCCCGGTCCGGACGGGGCCGCCGGCGGAGGCGGCGACCCCGCGGCCGCGGACCGCGCCGGTCGGCGGCCCCGGTCCGGCGAGGACGACGGCCAGGTGCCCCAGCGCCCGCGGTTGCCGGGCATTGCCGCCCCGGGCCGGGAATGGCGCGACCCGGTCCCCTTCGGCACCGCGATCAGTCGGCTGCTCGCCACGCGCGGCTGGAAGGCGCAGGCCGACGACGCCGGCGTGCTCGCCCGGTGGGACGCCATCGTCGGCCCGGACATCGCCGACCACTGCACGCCGGTCTCGCTGCGCGACGGCGACCTCGAGCTCGTCGCCGAGTCGACGGCCTGGGCGACCCAGCTTCGGATGCTGTCCCGCCAGATCCTCGCCATCCTGCACCGGGAGCTCGGCCCGCAGGTCGTCCGGCGGATCACGGTGCGCGGCCCGACGGCCCCGTCGTGGCGGCACGGGCCGATCCGCACCGCCGGCCGCGGCCCGCGTGACACCTACGGCTGAGCTCGGCGGCCGGTCACGCCAGGCCGGTCACGACACAGGCCGGTCACGGGGGCGCGCTCGGGACGGCCCTGCTCGGCCGCCGCGGGCGCGCCGGCTGTCCCGCCGGAAGAGACAGACAGACCGGAGGAGCGATCCGGTGCTCACTGTTCGCGACGGTCCGCTCGGGCGGTCGGGGTGGTCCGGACGTCGCCGGGGCGTGCAACGCGAGGCGATCATGTGGGCGAAGGTTGATCGTCGCGTCGGGTGACCGTCGTGAAGGCGCGTCAAGGCCCCGGGAGGCGGCGGTCCCGTAGGGGGGTTCACCGTCCCGCCGTACGGGGCGCTGCGCAGACGTCAGGGGTCACCCTGCGTCCGCTATAACGGGTCGGCGGGTAGACTGGTGGATACTTCCGCCCAGAACGAGGGGACCCGCCGCGTGGCCTACGATGCAAGTTCGATCAAGGTTCTCGAAGGTCTTGACGCGGTCCGCAAGCGTCCGGGCATGTACATCGGCTCCACCGGGGAGCGCGGCCTGCACCATCTCGTCTACGAGGTGGTCGACAACGCGGTGGACGAGGCGCTGGCCGGCTACTGCGACACGATCGTCGTGAGCCTGCTCGCCGACGGCGCCGTCCGCGTCGTCGACAACGGTCGCGGCATCCCCGTGGGCATGCATCCCACCGAGAAGCGGCCCGCGGTCGAGGTCGTGCTGACGACGCTGCATGCGGGCGGGAAGTTCGACGGCAAATCCTACGCGGTCTCGGGCGGTCTGCACGGCGTCGGCGTCAGCGTCGTGAACGCGCTGTCCACCAAGCTGGACGTGGAGATCCAGGTCGATGGGCACGTCTGGTTCCAGCCGTACGTGGCGACCCGTCCGGCGGCGCCGCTGGTGAAGACCGGCACAACGAAGAAGACCGGCACGTCGGTCACCTTCTGGGCGGACCCGACGATCTTCGAGACGACCGAGTACAAGTTCGAGACCCTCTCCCGGCGCCTGCAGGAGATGGCCTTCCTCAACAAGGGCCTGTCGATCACGCTGATCGACGAGCGCCCCGAGGAACGCCTCGAGGTCACCTACAAGTACAGCAACGGCCTGGTCGACTTCGTCGCCCACCTCAACGCCACCAAGGACGCGATCCACCGCAGCGTGATCTCGCTGGAGTCCAAGGGCGTCGGCATCGAGGCCGAGCTCGCGATGCAGTGGAACGCCGGCTACAGCGAGTCGGTCTACACCTTCGCGAACACGATCAACACGCACGAGGGCGGCACCCACGAGGAGGGCTTCCGCGCCGCGCTGACCAGCGCCGTCAACGCCTACGCCAAGGACCAGAACCTGCTCAAGCCGGTGAAGGCGGGCGCCAAGAGCGGCGACGAGCGGCTGTCGGGCGACGACATCCGCGAGGGCCTGACCGCGATCATCTCGGTGAAGCTCGCGCAGCCCCAGTTCGAGGGCCAGACGAAGACGAAGCTCGGCAACACCGAGGCGAAGAAGTTCGTCCAGGAGATGTGCTACTCGGCGCTGAAGGACTGGTTCGAGGTCAACCGGACCGAGGCGCGCGCCATCGTCAGCAAGTCGCTCGACGCCCAGCGCGCCCGGATCGCGGCCCGCCAGGCCCGGGACCTGACCCGGCGCAAGGGCCTGCTCGGCGGCACCGGCCTGCCCGGCAAGCTCGCCGACTGCCAGTACACCGACCCCGAGCGCTGCGAGCTGTACATCGTCGAGGGCGACTCCGCCGGCGGGTCGGCCAAGGGCGGGCGGGACTCGAAGTTCCAGGCGATCCTGCCGCTGCGCGGGAAGATCCTCAACGTCGAGAAGGCCCGGATCGACCGCGTCCTGAAGAACACCGAGGTCCAGGCGCTCATCCAGGCGCTGGGCACCGGCATCCACGACGACTTCGACATCGCCAAGCTGCGCTATCACAAGATCGTGCTGATGGCGGACGCCGACGTCGACGGCCAGCACATCCGGACCCTGCTGCTGACCCTGCTGTTCCGGTTCATGCGGCCCCTGGTCGAGGCCGGCCACGTGTTCCTCGCCCAGCCGCCGCTGTACAAGATCAAGTGGGGTCGGGAGGACTGGGAGTACGCCTATTCCGACCGCGAGCGCGACGGGCTCGTCCAGCGCGGGGTGGAGGCCGGCCGCAAGCTGCCCAAGGACGCCATCCAGCGNTTCAAGGGCCTCGGCGAGATGAACGCCACCGAGCTGTGGGACACCACCATGGACCCGGACAAGCGCATCCTGCTCCAGGTCACCCTCGATGACGCGGCCGTCGCCGACGAGCTGTTCTCCGTGCTTATGGGCGAGGACGTCGACGCGCGCCGCAGCTTCATCCAGCGCAACGCCAAGGACGTGCGCTTCCTGGACATCTGACGCGGTGTGAGCGGTGCCGCGGCGGTCCGGCCCGCGCGGCGCCGCCTCGCGCCGCCCGGCCGGGACGACCCCGGGGCGAATCGTGGCTGGCGCCCCGCCGGACCGCCCGGCCACCCGCCGGGACGCCCGTCCCACCTGACGACTGATCCCACTGCCCTGGAAGGACCCCGTGGTCGACGTCCTACCGCCGCCCCCCGGCGACCGCATAGAACCCATCGGCATCGAAGTCGAGATGCAGCGGTCATATCTCGACTACGCCATGTCGGTCATCGTCGGCCGCGCGCTGCCGGAGGTCCGGGACGGGCTCAAGCCCGTCCACCGACGGGTCCTCTACGCCATGTACGACGGTGGTTACCGTCCCGACCGCGGGTACTTCAAGTGCTCGCGCGTGGTCGGCGATGTCATGGGTAACTACCACCCCCACGGCGACTCGGCCATCTACGACACCCTCGTCCGGCTCGCGCAGCCCTGGTCCCTGCGTTACCCGCTGGTCGACGGCAACGGCAACTTCGGTTCGCCCGGCAACGACCCGCCCGCCGCCATGCGGTACACCGAGGCGCGGATGGCGTCGCTGGCGATGGAGATGCTGCGCGACATCGACCAGGAGACCGTCGACTTCGCGCCGAACTACGACGGCCGTTCGCAGGAGCCGCTGGTCCTGCCGAGCCGGTTCCCGAACCTGCTCGTCAACGGCGCCGGTGGCATCGCGGTCGGCATGGCGACGAACATCCCGCCGCACAACCTGCGCGAGGTCGCCACCGGCGTCCAGTGGGCGCTCGACCACGCCGAGGCGACCGACGAGGAGATGCTCGAGGCGCTGATCGGCATCATCAAGGGGCCGGACTTCCCGACCTCGGGTCTGATCGTCGGGCGCAGCGGCATCGAGGACGCCTACCGGACCGGCCGGGGCAGCATCCGGATGCGCGCCGTGGTCAACGTCGAGGAGAACAAGGGGCGCACCCAGCTCGTCGTCACCGAGCTGCCCTACCAGGTCAACCCGGACAACCTCGCCGAGAAGATCGCCGAGCTCGTCCGCGACAACAAGGTCACCGGGATCGCGGACGTCCGCGACGAGACCTCGGCCCGCATCGGCCAGCGGCTCGTCATCGACCTCAAGCGCGACGCCGTCGCCAAGGTCGTGCTCAACAACCTGTACAAGCACACCCAGCTCCAGGACACCTTCGGCGTCAACATGCTGGCGATCGTCGACGGGGTGCCGCGCACGCTGCGCCTGGACCAGATGGTCCGCTACTACGTCGAGCACCAGGTCGACGTCATCGTCCGGCGCACCCGCTACCAGTTGCGCAAGGCCCGCGAGCGGCTGCACGTCCTCGACGGTCTGCTCATCGCGCTCGACCACCTCGACGAGGTCATCACCCTCATCCGCAACGCGGAGTCCGCCGACGCCGCCCGCGGCCAGCTCATGGAACGCTTCACGCTGTCGGAGATCCAGGCGACCGCCATCCTCGACATGCAGCTGCGTCGCCTCGCCGCCCTGGAACGTCAGCGGATCATCGACGAGGCCGCCGAGCTGCGGGCGCGGATCTCCGAGCTGGAGGCCATCCTCGCCTCGCCGGTCCGCCAGCGGCAGATCATCGGCGAGGAGCTCGCCGAGGTCGTCGAGAAGTTCGGCGACGAGCGGCGGACCCGCCTCGTTCCCTTCGAAGGCGACATGTCCATCGAGGACCTCATCGCCCAGGAGGACGTGGTCGTCACCGTCACGCGTGGCGGCTACGCCAAGCGGACCAAGACCGACCTCTACCGCTCGCAGCGGCGGGGCGGCAAGGGTGTGCAGGGCGCGGCCCTGCGCGAGGACGACATCGTCGAGCACTTCTTCGTCACGACGACGCACCACTGGCTGCTGTTCTTCACCAACAAGGGCCGGGTGTACCGGGCGAAGGCGCACGAGCTGCCCGAGCAGGCTCGGTCGGCGAAGGGCCAGCACGTCGCGAACATCCTCGCGTTTTCCCAGGACGAGCGGATCGCCGAGGTCATCGCGCTCAAGGACTACGAGGTCGCGCCGTACCTCGTCCTCGCCACCAAGCGTGGGTTGTGCAAGAAGACCGCCCTGAGCGACTTCGACTCCAACCGCGCCGGCGGCCTCGTCGCGATCAACCTGCGCGACGACGACGAGCTGATCGCCGCCCGCCTCGTCGCGCCCGGCGACGACCTGCTGCTGGTCAGCCGCAACGCCCAGTCGATCCGTTTCCACGCCGACGACGAGCAGCTGCGGCCGATGGGCCGGGCCACCTCCGGCGTGATCGGCATGCGCTTCGACGCCGAGGACGAGCTGCTGTCCATGGACGTCGTCGTGCCGGGCACCACCGCCGACCTGCTGGTGGCCACCTCCGGCGGCTACGCCAAGCGGACCCCGCTGGCCGAGTACCCGGTGCAGGGCCGCGGCGGCAAGGGCGTGCTGACGGCTAAGATCGTTTCCACCCGGGGTGGCCTGGTCGGCGCGCTCGTCGTCGACCCGGACGACCAGCTCTACGCGATCGCCTCCAACGGGGGCGTGCTGCGCACGATCGCCAAGGACGTCCGCCGGGCCCAGCGGCAGACGATGGGGGTCCGCCTCATCGATCTGGAGACCGGTGTGCAGGTGGTCGGGGTGGCGCGCAATGCTGATGTGGAGGACGCCGACGCCCGCACCGACCCCGGGGCCGAGGAGAGCTGAGCCCAGGGCCGGCAACGGTCCAGGTCCGGGGCGATGGCGGTCCTCGACGTCGGCGCCGTCCCCCGGTGCCGCGGTGACGCCGAAGCGGGGATCCGGCGTGCGCATGGCCCGCGTACGCCGCCAGGAGCGAACCGGGAGTAGACCGTGAGCGACAGTCAGGAAGACCGGCCCGCCCGGTCGGCGGTCCACCGCGGCTCCTCCCCGGCCGCCGGGCCGGGGGGAGCGCGTGACGGCGACCGTTCCCGCCCCCCCGGCGACGGCGGCGACGGGGAGCCGGGCGGCGAAACGCTGAAGATGCCCGCCGCCGGCGTTTCCGGCGGCGGAGCTTCCCCCGCCGGGGCGGCCGCCGGCGGCGCTGGCACCCCGGCCGCCGGCGACCGCCCGGCGGCCTCGGGCGGGGCCCGTTCCGGCGGCGCCGGCTCGCTGGACCCGTCGGCAGGCAACCCCTTCTTCCAGCGTTCCGGCCGGGGGCAGTCCCCACACGCCGACGACGGCCGTGAGGGCACCCCGGGGGCCGGCGCGGCCGGGTCCTCCCCGTCCGCCTCGTCGTCCGCCTCCCCGCCCATCTCGTCGAAGCCGGGATCGTCGGCCTCGTCGTCCTCGACCGTCCTGGGGGGTAAGGCGTCCGGCAGCGCGGGCGGCGACCGGGCGGCGGCCGCGGAGCCGGCGCGGTCGTCCGCGGCGCCGGCCAGGTCCGCGCCACCGAAGTCCGCGTCACCGAAGTCCGTGCCACCGTCCAAGTCGGGATCGGCCCCGTCAGCGTCGTCCTCGGTGCCGCCGTCGTCCTCGCTTCCCGCCGGCTCTGCGGCGGCGTCCCGGCCCGCGGCATCGGCGGACGAACGGTCCGGCCGGTCGCGGGTGGCGCCGACCCGCAACGGAGCGGGCGGGGCCCCGGCCGGTATCACGGGGTCGGCGGTGCCCCCATCCGGGTCGGCTCGTCCCGGGAACGCCGGGACCCACGGCGGCGATGCGGGCTCGGCTACCCGCAAACTCGGCTCCCCCGCCGTATCGTCGCCCGCGAAGTCCCTCGGTACGACGCCGCCCGGCGCCCGCCGAAGCACGACGGGCCTGCCCAGTGCCCGCCCCGAACACCCGGTCGAGCGGCCCGGTGAGACCGACACGATCTCCCTGGTCCGTCCGCCCAGCATGACGAGGAGCGGTACCACGAAGCCCGACAGCAACCGTGCCGCGCCGGAGCGGGTGCCCGCTCCCGACGCGGTGCGGCCGGCCGCGCCCGCCGCGGGCCGCGGTGCCAACGCGACCGCGGCCTACGAGCGGCCGATCGCCGCGTCGGCGTCCGCGGGCACCGCCACCGCCGCCGCCGCGTCCCCGCACGCGGCGACCACGACCTCTCCTGGCGCCCTCGACGACCAGCTCGAGGCCGTACCGGCCGACCGGGCCAGTGCCCCTCGCGGCCCCGGTCGCTCCGGTCCGGGCGTGGGTCCCATCCGCCCGCCCGGCGCCGGCCGGCGCGCCAAGCTGCGGCTGTCCAAGGTCAACCCGCTGACCGTGACCCGGCTCAGCTTCGCGTTCTCCCTGTGCGTCTTCGTCGTGTTGCTCGTCGCGGTCGCCGTGCTGTGGTTCGTGCTCAACTCGATCGGGGTGTTCAACAGCGTCACGGACGCTGCGGACACCCTGACCGACAGCAGCGCCAGCAACGTCAAGGGCTGGCTGTCGTTCGGCCGCGCGATGGAGATCAGCCTGCTCATCGGCGCGATCAACGTCATCCTGATGACCGCGCTGACCACTCTCGGCGCCCTGCTCTACAACCTCTGCGCCGAGATGATCGGCGGCATCGAACTCACCCTCAGCGACCAGTAGCGCCAACGGACGGCGGCGGCCGCCACCCCGGCCCCGCCGTCCTGTANGGTTGCAGTCGTTGCCGGGACCTATAGCTCAGTCGGTTAGAGCGCTTCCCTGATAAGGAAGAGGCCGGTGGTTCAAGTCCACCTAGGTCCACAAGAGTGGTGAAGTTCGAAACATGATCTTCCCCTCTCTTGAGCTGATAGGGCGTTGCGCCGTTCGGATAGATGCCGAGCGGCGCTTTCGCATGCCCGCTACGGGGTCTGGTGTCATCGTGGACAACCGTAGGTGCGCCCTTGGTGGGGATATGTAGGTCTGGGCTTTCCGGCTGGTCTGTGGCGTTCTGAGCCTTGATCAGATCTTGGATCTCCTGACTCAGCAGTGCGGCAAGATCATCACCGAGGAGTTGGGCCAGCGGCGGGAACAGGTCCGCCCCGTGGATTCCCTTGTCGATGATCCAGAAGCGTTTGAAAACCGCTTGGTTGAGTTGGCGTTTCACGAGTGCCGGGGCAGTGGTGTAAAGGGCGTGGCTGTCCTCGCACAGACTCAACAGTCGGTCGAGAACCGCGCCGATCGACTGCCATTCGCTTTCGCAGGCGCGGAGCATGGCGCGCCTTACCAAGGTCGCGGTCGATCCGCTGCTGCTCCTCCTTCAGGAGTTCCTCGCCGATGGCGCCGTTGTAGTAGGCGCGCATGCATGAGCGCCGTTCGTCTTCGAGTTCGCCGATGCGGCGTTTCTGCCGATCGGCCTGTTCGCTGCCGTTCGTCACGAGGGATTGCGCACCGTCGAGCACGATGTCACGAATCCGCGCCTTCTGCCGTGACGTGATCTCGACGCGGCGCCACCAGTCCGCCACGAGCTGTTCCACCACATCGATCATCACGTAGGGCTGTCGGCACTTTCCGGGTTTCCGGCCGAGGCAGTAGAAGTACGGGTAGGTTCCGCCGTGCCGGCCGGTCGCGTTCGTGATCCCGAACTTCGACCCGCAGTAGCCACAGAACAGGCTTCCCTTCAATGGATGAAAGTGCTTCTGTGGCTTGTCGCCAGCAGTCGCACGGGATTTCAGGAGCCCCTGCACTCTGATGAACGTTCTTTCGGCGACGAAGGTGGGATGCCGGCCGTTCGGATATTCGACCCCGTCGAAGGTGACAACGCCGACGTAGTACCGGTTCGTCAGGATCTTGTGAACGTGGGAGGAATGTAGCGGCCGTTCCGGGCGTTTCCCTGCGGCGCGGTTGGTCAGACCACGATGGTTGAGTTCCTCGGTCAGGCTGTCCACCGTCCATGCGCCCGTGGCGAACTGCTCGAAGGCCCATTGCACGAGTCGCCACCGGTCGTCGTCCAGGATGACATCGGCGATGTTCCGTCCCTCGCTGCGGATCCGCACGTTGAGGTAGCCGATCGGGGCGAGTCCGGGGGTGCCCCCGTTCGCGGCTTTCTGCCGCATCTTGTAGCTGATGTCTTTTCCGCTGGCGGCAGACTGATACTGGTTGATCACGGCGAGCATGCCGTGGAGGAGTTCACCGGCCGGTGTCTCGTCGATGTTCTCCGTCGCGGACACGAGAACAACCCCGAGATTCCGCAGCCGCAGCGTGAAAGCGGCATCCTCGTACCGGTCCCGCGCAAACCGGCTGAGCTGGTAGACGATCACGATATCGACGTCTCGGTCCCGCTCGATCCGGGCGATCATGTCGCGGAACGCTTCGCGTCGTTCGAGATTCTTGTGCGCCGAGGCGCCCGGCTCGACATATTCGCCCACCATGTCGGCATTCAACGTCTCGGCTTTCGCCCCGCAGGCGACGCGTTGCGCCGGAATCGAGATGCC
Organism: Frankia sp. ACN1ag; assembly: GCF_001414035.1. Classification (NCBI taxonomy): domain Bacteria; kingdom Bacillati; phylum Actinomycetota; class Actinomycetes; order Frankiales; family Frankiaceae; genus Frankia; species Frankia sp. ACN1ag. The sequence goes on from NZ_LJPA01000001.1 coordinate 207,758, forward strand.
TTCCGGATCGTAGTCGGTGCGAACCTGCGACTTCGTCGACACCCGAAGATAAAAGATCGCCCGCAGTCGTCGGGAAGACGATGCGGACAGCGGCACATTGGATTCCGGGATGAGTTTCGGGGGCATGGGCACACCCTTTCTCGTGGTGATCGTCGCGGGCATGATAGCACGACGTGACCCTACGAAAACCGGCTCTCCGAGTCGTTACCAAGCCTCTCGGATTCTCCTGTACGGGCCGATGGAATTCCCCCGGCACCGTTCTCCGACCCTTCGCGGACAAGGATGTCCGCCCAGGCGACTATCGCGGCGGCAAAGTCATCGCAGTTGATTTCCGGCTGATATTCGGCGAGGATCTGAACCTTGTCACGGCGTGCCGCTTCCAACGAGCCGATACCCGTTTCTCTCGCGTGATCCGGATCATCCGAGGAATGCCGATGTCCGCACGGGCAGCGGTAGCCGCGCCACGGCACGTCGCCCCCGCTCCACGCGGGCACGCGCCCGACAGCGACCCCACGGCCGCTACGGCTACCCCGACCCGTCCGCCCAGCTCAGACCGGCGGACAGGCCGTCGCACCCGTCAGCGACGCCGCTACCCCGTAGCGGACATCCCGCTACCGTCACACAGAGTGAATAGCCCGCCGGCTAAGGTGATCCACCGCGCCATGTGTACCCGGGTTTCCGCCCGACCCTCGTGGATTCTCCAGGGACGGACACGACCACGAGAAGACGACGCACGCCGGTCGCCGAGGAGAGGCGCGTGCCACGACCTGCCGCGCCCGCCCGACGCACCGAACGGCCAACGAAGATCCACAACGATGTCATACCCACCCACTTCACAGGAGCCGGACTGACGATCATTCGAAGCGGCGCACGGCAGGGCACACCGATACGAACCTAATTATCCCACTACGGAGAATCGGATAACAGAGCCGAGAGCCGGGACGAAAGGCATGGTTTGAACACGGAAAGCCGAGTCCACGATCAAGATGTGCGGCAGTGCTCCGACCGGGCGCGTGACGGCTCTCGATCGGCCGGCCGGACCGGTGTGCACGAGGGTGTGCACGGATCGTGCAACGCGCCGTGCACCGGTGTGCACGAGGGTGTGCATGCACGGCCCCAACGCGCGTGCGCGCGTCTGCGCGCGTTGGGCGTCCGGCCGCCCCCGGCGTGCACGGCGACCGACCCGACGATCACCGACGCCCAGGACGCGCCGAACCATCGCCCCGACACAAGCGATCGCCAGGCACACGAATATTCGCCTCGGAAGTGTCCGACCGAACGATCGCGGGTGGTCGGCACGGCAGCCACGGCGCCGTATCCTGAGGATGACTTGCGCACGCGGGCGAGAAGAGGGCGTGATGGTAGACGAGTCGGCACCGGGAACCCATCTCCAGAACCTGCGCCACCGACGTGGCCTGACTCAGGAAGCACTTGCGGACGCGGCTGGACTAAGCGTTTCCACGATCCGTAAGATCGAACAGGGCGGAAGCGCCCGAATCGAAACACTTCACATCCTCGCCCGTGCACTCGACGTCGAGACATCGACTCTCTTCGGGTCGGCTTCCCCCGCACCCACCCCCGACCGCGAGGAAGACAATAAGCTGAATCTTCTTCCTTTGCGTCGGGTACTCACTCCCGTTGTCGGCATCGGGGGCGCCGCATCCTTCACTGAACAGCCGTCCGGCGAGGTGCGGGAGGCAGATCTACGCGCGGCACTGTCGGAAGCCGTCCGCCTTTACCACGCTGACGACTTCGAGGCTGTCGCCGCAATGCTCCCTCGCATGGTCCGCGAAAGCCATTGGCTGATCGATCACGCCGCGTCCGAGGAACGGCCCCCACTGTTGCGGCTACGCGCCGAGATCTATCAACTTGCCGGATGGTTCCTCACGCAAGTGCGACAATATGATCTCGCCTATGCCGCTATTCGGGACGCGATACAGGACGCGACAGGCGCGGGCGACCCTCTTACCGCAGCATCTGGCGCCATATCGCAGGCGTGGTTGTTCATCAGGCAGGGTCGGTTCACCGATGCGGAATCGCTCGCCCGAGACACCGCCTCGACGATCGAACCGCGGATGTCCACGGCCAGCGATGCGGAACTCTCGGCATGGGGGTGGCTCCTGCTTCGCGGGTCGGCCGCCGCGATACGCAACAATCGGCGTGACTCCTCCGACGAATTTCTGTCGCTCGCCGAGGTTGCCGCGTCGCGTGTGTCCGTCATCCGCTCGCCCGGTCGCTATCACCAGTACCTGACAACCTTCGGTCCGCCGGTCGTGACGATGAAACGCGCCGAAGCAGTCATGATCGCGGGTGACGCGCGGGGCGTGCTGAGGCTCGCGGAGACAATCCCACAGCCACGTACTAGCCGATATCGGTCAGACAACCTGAGTCGTCACCTTCTCGACGTAGCGTCAGCCCACACCGCGCTACGCGACTACGGCGACGCCGCCGACATTCTTGTTCACCTGCGGAAGAACTCTCCTGAATGGCTGCGGCATCAGCGTAAGGGGAGGGACGTCCTGCTCACTATTCTGCGGACCCGCAAGCGATCGCTGAGTCAGGAGCTTCGCAGCCTAGCCGACTTCTTGGACACTTCCACGTAGAAAGCACGGCTAACACGTTACGTGGTAGTCGTGCTAGAGCGGGACGCAAACTACCATGGATCACCGCTCGTGATCGATCTCGCTGAACCCTAGATTCTTCCGCAGGCACCCGGGTCCGGTCGCAGCAGAAGGCCCTTACGCTCCCTTCTGACTCCCGGACTCGGGTCGCCGCCCGCGAAAAAGACCATGTGTCGATCGGCCCACAGGGCGGAGCGGAGGCGGGATGGACGAGGACGTCACTATTTACGCGCTGATCAGGCTAGGGCCGGTCGGCCCGAGAAAGGTGATCGTCTGGTTCGAGTCCCGCGCGGCGGCACGGCAGTACGCGCGAGACAACGAAATCGTACATTTCTCGATCGCCCCCATGGAGTTCGACGCCGGTAGGCCGCGCGCCAGCGAACCACAGAGAACGACCACGTGATGAGCGCCGGAAACAACGGCAAGAGCGTCGCGGAAGAGTTCCGGGAATACGCCGAGATCCTGCTTGACCGCGACAGTGAATTCGACGGCGACCCCTCAGGCGACCCGCCGCTACTCGCCTCGGACTACCGGCGTGCCCTCTACGCTGTCCTCGCTCTCGCACCGCAGCTTGAACGCACGAGAACCGGCCCGGTCAGTGACGGGGAAGCCGAGGCATACCGGCTCGGTGGCGCGGCCATGATCGACCGGATGCATATCGCGATCGGCGAGGCATGGGCGCCCCGACGACTCGCCGCGCGGGAACACCGACGGCACATCGGCCGACCCGGCCGACCCGAGATCACCGACGAACCCGACGAAGGATCGTAACTCATCACCTGAGACGAGTGCTAGCAGACTGCTTGCAAAAGTTAGCGCCCTTCCCTTTCGGCATCGGCTCGGGTCGCTTCGAGATCGCGAGCACGAAGAGGGGCTCCCCGGTTTCCCCGGGGAGCCCCTCTATACGCTCGGCGATCGTTCGGCTACATCATCCCCGTCCGGCTGGAGGGCTTGCGGCGTTCCCGCAGGTAGCGGTCAAGATCGGGGTTCAAGGTCCACCCTCGGAGCTCCACCCTTGGCCAGCAGGCATTACCCCCTTTCCCGCCACTCCGTCGGTCGCGGGGCGGGCGCGAGCAGGTCCGCGGAGCGTCGTCGCCTGGAACGGGTGGGACCACAGCGGCGCTTCCCACCCGTTTCGGCCGCAGATGCCGGGTCGGCTCGGCGAGGCGTCAGTCGATTCGCCGCTGCCCGACCGGCATGCTCGCTTATCCGCGCAGTACCTGGGTGCCGCCGGCGAGGCGGTCGTGGATGCCCTGATCCCGCGGGTCCGCGTTGATCGTGACGGCGATGACGACGTTGGCCGCCAGGAGCAGGAATGGCCCGAGGATCGGAATGATGTTGAACAGTAGAAACAGCTCACGGACCGCGGCGTTGTTGGGCCCGGGCCGCCCGCCGCTCGGCCCGACGACCCGCAGACCGAGCGCCTTCTTGCCCGGCGTCGTGCCGAGAGCGACGTCGAAGCCGACGAAGTAGGCATAGGTCACGACGGCGGTGAGGGCTGTCCATCCGAGCCCGTAACCGAGGATGAAGAAAGTCGTGATGTTGACGACGGTGAGGATCAGGTTGTCCAGAATACGGGCGCCGAACCGGACGCCCAGTCCGGGAAGTGCCGCACCCTGGGGTTGTCCTGCCCCATAGCCGGGTGCCTGGGGATACGGGGGATAGCCGGGCGCCTGGCCATAGGCCGGTCCCTGCCCGTAGGCGGCCGGCCCCTGGCCGTAGGCCGGTCCCGCGCCCTGGTTGTACTCGTCGCCGTAGGGACCGTTGGTCGTCATGAGTGCTCCTGCTCTCGTCGAGGCTGCCGGTGTGAACGGTATAGATGTGCCGAACTCCCCGCGCGGACAACAGGCTATAGTCGTATGTTTGACACCCTGCTTGAAGTGGGATGAGTGGCGCCGATACGCTTCCGATGATTCGGTACCGGCTACGAGCGTGTCGGGCGCCGTGGGAGCCCGCGGTTCCGCAGGCGAACGGCGAAGGCGATGCTTCCACCCTGCGTTTCTGGCCAGACGTTTACCAGCTGACAACTCGGCAGCGTGTACAAACAGGGGCAGCGGCACCAGCCAGACCGTCCCGTGGGACCATGCTCGGGAATGTATTGATGGGCCGGTGCGACCGGCGTCGATCGAAGCCGACGCGGTAGTCAGTCAGCGTGTCCGGCGGCGGACAGGAAGACTGTGGTCGGGCGGGCGGACGCCGTCGCGGTGGGGAGGAGAACGTCGGGGAAGGGGGGTGTTCTCCACCATTTCCCGGCCTTCTCCAGAATCGTCTTTACCCGCGAGGTGCGGGATTTTCTCGCGCGCCCGGTGCACCCGGTCGCCATAGTCAGGCAGGCCGGACGCGCCGCCGCGCTCAGCGTCGGACCTGACCGGGGATCGCCCCTGCGGGGGTGGAAAAACGATCCGGCCATCCCCCGCGAGCGACGCCAGGTCCGTCATCACCGGGAACAGGCCGCGGCCCACGGTGAACGCGATGTCCCGGCAGGTCCGGCGGCNGTCGATCCGGGCCAGCAGGTCGGCCTGCGTCCCGCCCGTCGTCCGGTGTCGTGCCGATGCCGTCGCCAACCGAGGGCGGCCCTGGGGCTCCAGACCCAGGTCGGCACGCCAGCGGGAGGCGCTCGTCAGCCGTCGGCTCGTCTCCCGGATGGCCCGCTCGACCTCGATTCCCGGCTCCACGGGCAGCACCGGGGGTAGGAAACCGGGGCCGGCGGGCTCCGTGGCCACACTCGCGATCTGGGTCAGGGCCAGGGCGAACAGGGCGTCCATCGTGGCCATCCGGGTCACCACCTGCACGCCCGCGCTGCCCAGCAGCCGGCGTTCGACCAGCGCCGTCGGCAGCCGGCCGCTCGGCGCGGCCGCGGCGAACACCTCGGTCCACTCCTCGTCGGAGATGCGCCCGGACCGCAGCAGCAGCGATTCGAGCCCGGGCGCCGCCGAGGTGGTGGCGGTCGTGAGCAGACCCTCCCGAAGGACAACCTTCCCGCTCGCCTCGCCCAGCACCACAACCGCACCCGAGAATTCCTCCCGGGCCTGCCGCCGGAGTGCAGCCAGCAGGATGTCGACGCCGGCCGGCATTTCTTCCGCCGGCTGTGTACCCGTCTCCTCCTTGTGGGGTGGGCCGTCGGTAGAAGAAACGGGACTCCGCGTGTTCTTTATCTCATCCGGCATCGTGGGGTCCTCGATGTGACAATCCGTTCGCGCACGGGTACGTTCGCCTCGTCTACACGATATGCCCGCCGACGTGCACACGAATACCAAAAGGCCTGCCGACGTAACTTCGTCATGCTGTCAACGGGTTGAAGGGTACCTCATGGACATCGAGACCGCGCTCAAGGAAGCAATGACAATCGACGGTGCGATCGGTGTTTCGCTCGTCGATTACGAGAGCGGAATGATGCTCGGTTCCGCCGGTGGCGGCCGGACACTCGATCTCGAGGCGGCCTCGGCCGGCAACACCGACGTCGTGCGCGCCAAGGCCCGCACCCTCGACGCCTTGGGGATCAAGGAGGGGATCGAGGACATCCTCATCACCCTCGATCAGCAGTACCACCTGATCCGGCTGCTCCATCGCGGTGGCAGCCCGCTGTTCTTCTACCTGGCCCTGGACCGGCCCCGGGCGAACCTCGCGCTCGCCCGGCACAGCCTGCGCGCCATCGCCCGCAACCTCGACCTCTGACGGCCCCGGCAGACGCCGAGTGGTGAGCCCTGTCGGTCCGCGCGGACTTCCGTGGCGAGAGAAATGAGGCATCGATGAGCACAAGCACGATCACCGGTGGGGTACTCGCCGAGCTCCACACCCTGCGGGAGCAGGTTCCGGGCGTCACCAGCAGCGCCGTCGCCTCCGCCGACGGCCTGCTGGTCGCCGCCGACGCCGACGGTNTCCGACCCGAGGTGCTCGCGGCCATGGCCGCCGCCGCCCTCGGCCTCGGCCGCTCCACCAGCCAGGAGGCCGGGATGGGGCCGCTGCGCGAGGTGATCACCCGTTGTCAGGGCGGGCACATCATCGTCTACGCGATCGGGGAGACCAGGCTGCTCGTCGTCCTGGGCGACGAGGGTCTCGACCTCGAACGCCTGCACCTGCAGTCGCGGCCCGCCGTGACCCGCCTCGCCGGGCTTCTCGCCGCCTGAGTCCGTCCGGGGTACCGGCTCCCGCGGTGGGCCGGTACCCCGCGACAGGCTCGCCTTCTTCCTGCTTCCGGTCACCGCGCCAGCCTGTGGATAACCGGGGATTGGCACGCACGGGCCAATGCGCTCGGGGCGGTCCGTGTGTTCGAATGCCCCCGTGCAGCCGTGTTCATTATGTGGCCACGAGTGGTCGTATCACCACGGCTCTGGACATTTATCCCCATGGGTGACCTGTACGTCCGGCTCGGTGAGCTGCTTCTGCCGGCGAACCGTCGAGGAGGCCCACCACGAGATGGGCGGCGCCTCCGGGCCAACGTGCGTCACCTGTGGGCAGCGTCCCGCCGAGGACACCCAGTGCCGTCCGTGCCGGGAGGAGCGGCAGCGCCGCGCGGAGGAGGAGTTCGCCGCCTGGTGGGAGCAACTCGGCCGCAGCCGTCGGGCCGGCCGCCGTCCCTCCCGCTGACGGTCCGCGGCCAGCGACCGACATGCCGGGCGTCGTCGCGTGAACCGCTCCACCGGCCCGACGGTGAAATATTCGGCTGGGGAGCGTCGATCCGTCGCACGGACGGCGGGAGCGTTCTGCCAAGCTCGTAGGCACAGCATGTCGAGGATCGGCGGCGGCCCGGTTCGGCATGGCGGACGGCGGGTGGCGGGTGGGGCCCGGCCGGCACTGCGCCGCCGTCCGTGCGGGCGCGCCGACGGTCGGATGGAAGGAGAAGCCCGCCATGGCCTCGCGTACCGCGCGATCGGATGAGACGAACGAGAAACGGGATCTGCGGGTCCGGGTCCTGGGAGAGCCGGTCGACGCCTATCCCGAGGTCCCGCCCGAGGTGGCGCGGGGCACCATCCGGCGCATCACGGTCGTCGGGGAGCCCATCCTCCACCGACCCTGCCGGAAGATCACCGAGTTCGGCACCCCGGAACTCGCCGCCCTCATCGACGACATGTTCGCCACGATGTACGGCGCAGAGGGGGTCGGGCTCGCCGCGAACCAGATGGACGTCGACGCCGCCCTGTTCGTCTACGACTGCACGGACGAGGACGGTGTCCGGCACGTGGGGCACCTCGTCAATCCGGAGCTGGAGGAGTCCGATCCCGCCGAGCGCCGGCTGGTCAAGGGCGAGGAGGGCTGCCTGTCCGTGCCGGGCGCCTACATGGAGGTCGCCCGGCTCGAACGCGCCGCCGTCCACGGCCAGGACTCCACCGGTGCTCCCGTGCGGCTGGAGGGCACCGGCTACTTCGCCCGGTGCCTGCAGCACGAGACCGATCATCTGTACGGCGGTCTCTACCTCGACCGGCTGTCCAGCCGGGGACGCAAGAAGGCGCTGAAGGAGATGGCGGAGCGGGCCGAGGAGGTCTTCGCCCGCCGCACCGAGGTGGCCGAGACCCTCGGCAGGTAGCCGCCGGCGAACCGGCGCCGGACGACGGCCGGTCGGCGAACCCGGGGCACTAAGTTCGGTACCGGCCGGATCGGGCGGTACCCGCCAGCCGGCGGGAAACGGGACGGCGGCACGACGACCCAGGGAAGGGAGCCGGCGGTGGACGCGGCATTGCGGCAGGTGGCCGAGGGGGCGACGGGCTTCATGCCCCCGCAGGAGGGGCTGGCGCTGTACACGGCGGCCACGACGATCCCGGCCGGTGGACTGATCTGCGAGGTCGGCACGTACTGCGGCAAGTCCACCCTCTACCTGGCCGCGGCGGCCCGGGCAGCGGGCGCCACGGTGGTCACCGTGGACCATCACCGCGGTTCGGAGGAGAACCAGGCCGGCTGGGAGTACCACGACACGACCCTGGTCGATCCGCGCACGGGCCGCCTCGACACGCTGCCGTTCCTGCGTCGGACGCTGGAACAGGCCCAGGTCGAGGACGTGGTGACGGCGATCGTCGGGCGGTCCGAACAGGTGGGGCGGTGGTGGTCGACCCCGGTCGCGCTGCTCTTCCTCGACGGCGGGCACACCGAGGAGCAGGCCCAGGCCGACTACTCCGCGTGGGGGCGCCACGTGGCCCCCGGCGGCCTGTTGGCCATCCATGACGTGTTCCCCGACCCCGCCGATGGCGGCCAGGCGCCGTACCACGTCCTGCTGCGCGCGCTCGACGAGGGCTTCCGCGAGCAGTCGCAGACCGGGTCGCTGCGGGTGCTACGCCGCGTCGAATGACCGGCAGCCGCACGCCGGTGGTGCGGAGTCCGGTGCTGCCAGCGGGTCGCCGTCGGGCGCCGGACGCTGGTCGGGCGGGCGCGGCTCCCTGCGGGAGCGGCCCGCGTCGGTGTCGGCCCGGCCGTCGAGCGGTGGGTGCAGCCCGACCGGCAGGTCGTCCCCGCGGAACAGCGTCTCGGTGACCCCGCCGGCCAGCGTGTCCGCCGCGAGGATCACCGCCGCGGCGGTCCACGTCGACTGTTCGACCGGCCAGAACGTGCGGTTGGCGAACTGCCAGCCCGTCCAGTAGCCGCCGTCGTCGTGCCGCAGATGCTGCATGTCCGCGACCAGCTTGGCCGCGGCGTCCGTCTCGCCGACCAGGTGCAGGGCGATCGCGAGTTCGCAGGTCTCCGCGCCGGTCACCCAGGGCTCGTCGGCCACGCAGCGGATCCCCAGGCCGTCGACGACGAAGTCGTCCCAGCGAGCGGCGAGCCGGGCCCGGCCGGCGGAGCGGCGCAGCGCCCCGCCGATCACCGGGTAGTACCAGTCCATCGACCAGCGGTCCCGCGGCGCGAAGTACTCGGGATGCGCGACCAGCGCGTGATGCAGCGCGCCGGTCGCCCGCTCCCAGGCCGGCGGCACCTCGCCGACGAGCGCGGCGAGCGCCATCCCGCACCGCAGGCTGTGCAGGGTGCTGGAGCAGCCGGTGAGCAGCGACTCGGGATAGTCGACGCCGTCCGACCCCCGCGCCCACCAGATCTGGCCGCTGGGGGCCTGCATGTCCACGACGAAGTCGAGCGCCCGGCGGACGACCGGCCAGATCCCGGCGGCGAAGGCGCGGTCCCCGGTGAGCAGCCAGCGGTGCCAGGCGGCCGTCGCCACGTAGGCGCACTGGTTGCTGTCGGCGAAGTCCTCCCTGACCGCCCCGGCCACGTGGCTGGTTGCCCAGGAGCCGTCGGCCCGCTGGTTGCGGCGCAGCCAGGCCCAGGCGGCGTCGGCCGCGTCGACGAGGCCGCCGAGGTCGAGCGCCATGGCGCATTCGAGATGGTCCCAGGGGTCGGTGTGGCCGCCGGGATACCAGGGGATGGCGCCGTCCGGTTCCTGGGCGGCGGCGATCGCGGTCGCGGTCGCGGTGAGCGCCTCGGGGGTCAACACCGGTGCAGACTCAACCGACCGCACGCGCTACCTCCGGTTTTCGTAGGTACAGGACGATGCTCTTGCCGATGACCGGATTGAGGATCCGTTCGGCGAGCCGCGTCACCTGGGGACGGCGCATCATGTCCCACACCAGCAGCCGGTGGTAAAGCCGCGTCGCCGGATGGTCGTCGTCATGGACACCGACAAGACACCGCAGCCACCAGTACGGTGCGTGCAGGGCGTGGGCGAAGTGGGTGCCGATCGGCTCCAACCCGACGGCGGTCAGCCGCTCGNGCAGCTCGGACTGCCGGTAGATGCGGATGTGACCGCCCTCGACGGTGTGGTAGGCCGTCGACAGGCTCCAGCACACCTGCTCGGGCAGGCGGTTCGGGACGGTGACCGCCACCCAGCCGCCGGGCCGCAGCACGCGGGCGATCTCCGCCATCGCCGCCGTGTCGGCGGGCAGGTGCTCGAGGACCTCGGCGATGATGACCCGGTCGAAGGTGGCGTCCGCGAACGGCAGGGCGAGCGCGTCGCCGCGCACCCCGGCCGCCCGCGCCGTGGCCGGCGCCTGCCCCTCCAGGGCCATCGCGGCGAGCATCGCGTTCACGCCGCTGACCTCGCCGAGGGAATAGTCCAGCGCGACGACGTCGGCGCCGCGCCGGAACGCCTCGAAGGAATGGCGCCCGGCTCCGCAGCCCAGGTCGAGCAGCCGGCAGCCGGCGGGTACAGGAAAACGATCGAAGTCGACGGTGAGCATGCGGCGCGGGCTCAGCCGGCGAGCGTCGGCGACGCCGACGCGCTCGCAGCGCCCGGCGCCGACGCCGACGCCGGGGCGGGCGGGACGGTGGAGGCCAGGCCGGCCGGGGCCGGCCAGGAGGCGGGTGTCGGCGGCGCCCATGACCAGGACGAGCCCGGGTAGGGCGAGGTCGGCGTCCCGCCCACCGCCGCGATCCGCTCGGCGTACCAGGCCGCGGTCGCGGCGCTCGCCGCCCGCCAGGAGAACCGCTCCTCCACCCGGCGCCGCCCGGCCGCCCCCATCCGGGCGCGACGCGCCGGGTCGTCGAGCAGCGTGCGGATGGCCCCGGCCAGCGCGTCCGGATCTCCCGGGGGGACCAACAGGGCCGCCTCGCCGTCGGCGCCGGCGACCTCGGGCAGCGCCCCGGCGGTCGTCGCGATCAGCGGAATGCCGCAGGCCATCTCCTCCACCGCGGGCAGGCTGAACCCCTCGTAGAGGGAGGGGACGACCGCGACCTCGGCGGAGCGCAGCAGCCCGATCAGCTCCTGCTCCGGCACGTTGGAACGGAACGTCACCGCATCGCCCAGGCCCAGTTCGGTCACCCGGCGCTGGGCCTGCCCGCCCTCGCGGACCTTGCCGATGCAGACCAGGTGCGCGGCGCGCTCGGAGCGCAGCTTGGCCAGCGCCTCCAGCAGCACTCCCAGGCCCTTGAGCGGCACGTCCGCGCTGGTCACGACCACGATGCGGCCGGGGACGGGGATCGTGCCGGCGGGCGCGGGGGNGAAGACGTCGGCGTCGACCCCGAGGGGCACCGTGTGCATGACCTCCGACGGCAGGTCCATGTCGGCGATGATCTCGCGCCGCGAACTCTCGGAGGGGATGACGATGCCGTCCAGCCGCTGCGCCACCCGGGCCTGCATCGGCAGGAAGGAGTACCACCGCCGCAGCCCCACCCGGGCGGTGAAGCTCGACGCCGCGGCCAGACTCAGCCGGCGGTCGACGGTGATCGGGTGGTGCACGGTGCTCACCACCGGGATCCGGTAGGGACGCAGCGCCGCCCGCAGCGCCAGCAGCCCGTAGCCGAGCCCCTGGTTGTCATGGACGATGTCGAACGGCGGCCGCCCACCGGCCGCCCGGGGCCGCAGCGCCTGGTAGGCGCGCAGGCTGAACGACAGCGGTTCGGAGAACTGCCCGGTCCGCATCATCCCGAACTCGACGACGTCGGGCAGCGCGCGCAGCTCCGCCAGGCCCGGCCAGCGGAACGGGTCCGAGTCGCGGTAGAGGTCCAGGCTGGGCAGCTCGGTGAGATCGACCCCGTCGTCGAGGTCGGGATACGGCGGCCCGCTCAGCACCTGCACGTGGTGCCCCAGGGCGACCAGTTCGCGGGACAGATGTCGGACGTACACGCCCTGGCCACCGCAGGTGGGCAGGCTCCGGTACGACAACAACGCAATCCGCAACTGTGCGCCCTCCGTCCGTTTCGGGCCAGTCCTGGTCCCTCGACGTCGAGGGTGGCGCCGCTTCATTCGCACATTAGGACATTGAGGTCCGATCTTCACTGTGTTCGCGTGCGACGCCAGCGGCCGGCCGGGTCGCGGACCGGCCGGCCACACGTGCGCGTCGACCTGCGGATCCGCCGGGCCACACGTCACAGGGACGCGCGGACCCGACGGACCGCGGGACCGCGGGCCGGCTGTGGACTACCGGACGGTTCGGTCAGTCGTTGTCCACAAGGACGACCTCGGAGGGGATGTTGCCCTTCGTGGCGCGGGAGTACGGGCACATCGCGTGCGCCGCCTCAAGCAGTTCCTGGGCGGTGGCCCGCTCGAGCCCCGGGATCTGCGCCTCGATCCTCGCGCCCAGGCCGACGGCGCCATCGTCGTCCCGGAGCAGCTCGATGGTCACCGACACCGCCGAGTCGGTGACGTCGGCCTTCTTGCNCCGAGCGACGGCCTTGAGCGCGCTGTGGAAGCACGCCGCGTAGCCGGTGGCGAAGAGCTGCTCCGGGTTCGTGCCCGGGCCGTCGTCCCCGCCCACTCCCTTCGGGATGGAGAGCTGGAGGTCCACCCGGTTGTCGCTGGATGCCACCCGCCCCTCGCGGCCGCCCCATGCGGTCGAGGTCGCCGAGTAGATCGTGGTCGCCATGTCGCCTCCGTGTGATGCTGTGCGTCGCCGGACGGATACCTTCCGATCGCGACGCGGGCTGTCGGAGCTCCGTGGAGCCTGTCAGATTTACGCAACCACGCTGGTGCCCTAAATATTCGCGGTCCACACCTACGTTTCCCGCTTAGCCTGAGCGGATGGTGCAGGAGGAGACGGAGCAGCTCGACCGGCCGCGGCGGGGACGCCCCCGTGACGCGACGATCGACACCCGCGTGCTCTCCGCCGCCGTGGACGAACTGGCCGAGCACGGCGTCGGCGGGTTCAGCGTGAACCGGGTCGCGGCCCGCGCCGGCGTCGCCAAGCGTGGCATCTACGTGCGCTGGCCGGCCCGCGACGATCTCGTCCTGCACGCGCTCGGGACCTTGGCGGCCGGGCTCGTGCCCCCGCGCACCGGGTCGCTGCGCACGGACCTGCTGCACCTCGCGCCCTACGTCGACGCGGTGTTCACCGAGCCCCGGCTGTCGATCCTCGCCCGGTGCATGGCCGAACTGCGCCGCTTCCCCGCGATGTACGCGGCGTTCCGGCGCGAGTCGGTCGACCGCTGCGCGGCCGCCATCGAGGACGCCCTGCACGACGCCATCTCCCGGGGCGAGGCCCGTGCCGACCTCGACACCGACCTCGCCGCGGGGGCCTTCCTGGGCGCCCTGCTGGCCCGGCACGCCTTCGGCGGCGCCCGCCAGCCCATCGACGATCCCGCCTTCCACGGCCGTCTCGTCGACTTCTGCGTCGCGGCCGTCCAGCCGGTCACCGTGACGCGCTCCGGCCCTTCCGACTGAGCCCCGTCCGCCGAACCCCCGTCCGCCGAACCCCCGTCCGCCGAACCCCCGTCCGCCGAACCCCCGCTCGCCGAGGCCCTCTCCGCTGAGCACCGTTCGCCGAACCCCTGTCCGCTGGGCACGGTTCGCGCCCCGTTCGCGAGCGCGGCGTCGACTGAGCGTCGTCCGTCCGCGAGGCCCGTCGGTCTGTCGGGTGCTCCCCCCACGGCCGAGGCACGGTGGATCGCGGGGGACGGTGGTCACCGTGCCGGCCCGTGCCGCGTTGTCCACAGCCGTCTCCCTTGGGGGACAGCGTCGCCACCGACTGGCACCCACGGGCGGGCATCGTGCTGTCCACAGCTCGACACGCCCAGGCGTCGCGCAAGCACGCCGACGTCAATGCCGCTCGGTGGGCCATCCACAGAGGGAACGGTGACCATCGGCGCTGATCGCCGCCCAGAGCATGCGCTGTCCACAGGCGCTGCCGGAGTCCACGAGGGGCCCCGTGCATTCCACCCGTGAGGCGGTGGATGCCCGGAGCCGGGATGGTCGCCCATGAGCAGCGTCCTCGACCACCGGTGCGCGGGGAGGGCGCCCGTCCGGACTGCTCGGTGCCCACGGCCAGGTCCGCGAGCGCAGCCACGATCAGCTCCCTGACCAGGAGTTTTCCGGGTTCTCCACAGGAGAGGTGCCGGCCTTCACGGCCGCTGGGGACGTTCCTCTGCGGTCACCGCCGCCCGCCTTCCGCGTCGCCTGTGGATAACGCTCGGCGCGTCCGCCACCCTCCTCGATGAGGAGCACCGTGCCGCACACGGTGACCATCTATGGTCACCGTGGCCGACGGTTCGTCGCTGTCCACAGGGGCACGGGTCCGCGCGGCGAACGGTGCTCGACGGTCGTCCCCCGAGGTTCCGGTCCAGCTCGACGGGGCCATGGCGCGGGCACCGTGCCAGATGCGGCCGCTGACCATCCATGACCTGCGTTGTGCCGACCGGGCGTCGCGGGCGCCATCCGCAGGGCACCCGTCCACAGCAGGCGAGCGCCGATCCGGCCGGCACCCCGGGCGGTCATGGTCGTTTCCTCGGACGGTTACCCGCGTTGATGCCCGATATCCGCCAGCCGGGAAGTCCACATGTCATCCGTGGGCACCGTGCGCGGATCAGCGCCGTCGCGCGGATCCGACTCCGTCGTCACCGCCGGGCCGGCGACGGTGTCCACGGGTGCGGCCGGGGCGCGGCGACCGCGGATCTCCCGCGGGCACCGTGCGGCGCAATGCCGGGTCAGACCGAGGCCCGCCCATGACCACCCCGGGTGCGCCTGCCGGAAATCCGCGGGCGCGGGCGCAGTGTCCCAACCTCTGGCGAGTGCGCGGGGGCGCGGCTGTCGTCCGGGAACCCGGGGTGGGCCGCGTGGCGGTTGTCCCCAGCTCTCCGGTGGGCATCGTCGTCCCCGGCGCCTGGGGACGACGTCGAGGAGGGCGCGGCCGGACGTACACCATCCACAGCGGGCCCTCGGTGCCTGCCCGCGGACGACCCGCACCGGCGCCAGCACACCGTCCATGGGCATCGCGCCTTCCACAGGCTCCCCCCGCAAGGAGAGCGTTGCTGCCGACCGGCCCCCGTCCGCGGGCATCGTGTTTTCACCGCCGGCAGCGACGGATGATCGCGTGAGCACGCCGAACCGGCGCGGGGGACCGAGCTGTCCACAGGGGTGACGGTGACCGTCGGCGTCGCCTGCCTCCGGGGCCCGCGCTCCACCGGCGGCCCGGCGCCCGGCGGGAGCCCCGCGCGTTCGGTGCACAAGCGGCGGCGGGTCCGCGGGCGTCCGCATGACCGGCGATGGGCAGCGGCCCGGCTCATCGGTGCGCGGGGAGGGCACCCGTGCGGACCGGCCATGCCCACGGCCGGAACCGCGCATCAAGTCACGCACAGCCCGGCTGACCAGGGGCTATCTCGGTTATGCACAGGGAGGTCGGCGGCCGTCGCCGGTCGCCAGCCGGGGCCCCGGGATCCACCTTCGGCGCCGCACGCCACGCGTCCTGTGGATAACTTCCCGCCCCCTACCGACCAGCCTCGAGGAGGGGCACTGTGCTGGGCACCATGCCCACGGATGAGCAGCGTGGGTAACGGTCGGACGTTATCCACAGGGTCGAGCAAACTCGTGGCGAAGGGCGCGCCACGGTCGCCTTCCCGGGCTCCCGTCCTGCTCCTACGGGGCTCGGCGCCGGGCATCGTGCTGGGGCCGGACGCTGACCCCGACGGGGTCGCGTGCCCGGGCGGACGTCGCGTTCGCGATCCGTCGGGTACCTGTCCACAGCAGTGCGGTCACGGAACCTGCCGTCGCCCCGACCGGTCATGGTTGTTGTGTCGAACGGTTACCCGGGTTGGAGCCCGAAACCCGGCGGCTCGGAAATCCACAGGCCATCCGTGGGCACCGTGGACTGGAACGGTGCGGCGGCGACGGCCGCCTGCCGGGTCGCCGCCGCCTTGCCTGGACGGTGCCCACAGGCGCTGCCGGGCTCGGCACCCCCGAGCCCCCTGCTGGCTTGTCCCCAGCTCCGTGGTGGGCATCGTCTGTCCTGCCCTGCAGCCGGGGTGGTCACCGTGCGGCGGGGCACTCGTCGGGTTCGGCGTGGCCGTGGTCAGCGAGGGTGGGCACCGTGGCCACCGGGCGGACGCCGATCCCGCGTGGGGACCGTGCACCGATTCAACCGTGACCGTCAGTGGGGCACCCCGAGGTTTTCCACAGGGCCTACCTGCGGGCGGCCGCGCCGAGTGGGCAGCTGTCGGCGACCACCGGCGGACGTGCGGCGAAGCGTTGCGCGACCCAGCTCATCAGGTCGTTCATCGACGCGCCGAGGATCGAGCCATGGTCGGCCAGCGGGTAGCGCCGGTAGTCCACCGTCGTGCCCTCGCCGCACAGCCGGCTGACCACGTCGTCGGTGACCGGCTGGCGAATGATCTTGTCGCGGTCACCCTGAAGGATGAGCGTGGGAGCCATTCGTCGCATGATTTCGTCCCGCTGCCGCGCGAATCCGGCGGCGAACGGCGGGTGCGTGAGCGGATCCGCGGTGAAGGCCGTACGGATCGTCGAGCCGACGCTCGCCCTGGTGACCTCGTCGGCGCACCGTGTGCGCGCGACCGCCAGCAGCCGCCGGCCGGTCGGGGTCAGGTAGCGGTCCAGGTCGATCCGCGGATCGTCGACGGACAACCCGATCATCGCCAGCAGCAGGTATCCGACGCCGTCGGCGCCGCGCTGCAGCGTGGCGAGCGAGGCGGGCAGGTCCGCCAGCGGCGCGGTCGCGACCACGCCGCGGATGCGTAGCTCCGGGGCATAGCCGGCGGCCAGCGCGCCGGCGGCCAGGACCGCCTGCCCGCCCTGTGAATAACCCCAGAGGACGACATCGCGGCCGGCCCCCGTCTCGGTGAGAGAGCGGGCGGCGCGGGCGGCATCGAGCACCGCCCGCCCCTCGGGGGCGGCGACGTAGATCGCATGCTCGCCGGGGACACCCAACCCGGCGTAGTCGGTCAACGTGACGACGTATCCGGCCCGGACCAGCGGGAACGTCCAGGCGGCCGCGGCCAGCGGCGGCCGGGCGCGCGAGGGCGCACAGGAATCCTGGATGCCGGTCGTGCCGTGTCCGAACGACACGACCTTGCGGCCGCCGGCGGGCACTGGAACATCTGTGCCCGGAGCAAGAACGATGCCGGAGACCGCGCCTGCGCCCTTGCCGGTCGGCCGGGACGAGTAGATGACCCGCCAGGCGCGGATGCCGGCCGGGGCCGGCGTGACGACCTCCCGGGAGAGCAGCTCCCCGGCGGCACCCTGCGGCCGGGTCGGTTGAGCGGCCGCGGGTGCGTCGTCGCTGCTCGCGATGCCCTGCCCGCCGTCGATGTCGCCCCGCCGGCCGCAGCCGGCCAGCGGGATCAGCCCCAGCACGACAAGCAGCACGAGGAGCGGCACGCGGACCACTCTGGGACCGGGCCGGCGCTCGGACCCCCGCCGTGCGGGCCGGCCGGCGGCGCCGGNTGCGGCCGGGGAACGGCAGCAATGCTCCCGGACGTCCGATGGGATCGGGCGCGGACCGGTGGAAGTCGGTGAATCATCGTCCGGACCGAGCCACGAGAAAAGCACGAATGAAGACTATGGTTCTGTTCCGTCGTACAAGTAACGGTCCGTGTCGTCCTCGGCTTGACGGTCGATGCGGGCTCGTTCCCTGCCCTGCCGGATCGGAGGAGCCGCACGGCTGGATCAGCCGTGGACGGTCCGGCCGGCGCCATACGACTCCTTCCGACGGCTCCTTCCGACGGGTTCCCGCGCGAGGCCGATCCGTGCGCCCGATGTGGACCGGAACTGTGGACCTTCTGTGGATCGGGGCAGATACCCGCAGGTGCCGGTCGTGGCTGCCCGGGCGCTCGATACCCTTACGGTGTCCGCAGGCGGGGCCGGTGCGGTGGGGNGGACGTCACCGTCATCTCAACGGACGCGTCCGACCCGTCGCCCGAAGCCGTCGGAGGCCCGCGATTGTGACCACGTTCGCGTCGAGCACGTTCGCGTCGAGCACGCTCGCCCTAGGCCCCAGCGCGATCAGCGCTGACAGCCTCATCAAGGCGGGGCTGGCCGTCGTCCTGCTGATCGTCTTCGCGGAATCGGGGCTGTTGATCGGGTTCTTCCTGCCCGGTGACTCCCTGCTGTTCACCATGGGGATGCTGATCGCCAGGGACGAGGTCTCCACGCCGTTGCCGGTCGCGATGATCCTGATCGGGTTGGCGGCGGTCGCGGGTGACCAGGTGGGGTATCTGATCGGCCGAAAGGCNGGCCCCGCGCTGTTCCGGCGCCCTGATTCCCGGTTGTTCAAACAGGAGTACGTCGAGCAGGCGGAGGCGTTCTTCGCGAAGAACGGTCCGCGCTCCATCGTGCTCGCCCGGTTCGTTCCGATCGTGCGGACCTTCACCCCGGTCATCGCCGGGGCGAGTCGGATGAACTACCGGATGTTCACCATCTATAACATCATCGGCGGGTTGCTCTGGGGCTGTGGAGTGACCCTGCTCGGCTTCTATCTCGGAAAGATAGATTTCATCCGCAACAACATCGAGGCCATGCTCGTCCTGGTCGTCCTGGTCTCGGTGGTACCGATCATGGTCGAATACCTCCGGAACCGGCGGAAGCGTGCGCGGGCGACCGCCGCGGCCGGTCCGACGACCGAGGCTCCGGCGGGGGGTCAGGACCGCTACGACGGTCTGCCGGCCGACGGCGGCGACGAGGACGGCTGGCGCCAGGGCGAGGACCAGGGCGCAGACCCGTCCGTCACCATGCGCCTGCGCCGTGGCGGCGGCGGTGGTGGTGGCGGTGGTCGTCACTCGGCGGCCCATCGCCGCGAGACCGCCCGGGACTGAGCCCGGCAGCGGCCGACGCGGCGCCTTCACCGGAAGATCGCGGTGCTTCTGAGGGATCCGGCGCGGGTCACAGTGCGCCGGACCGGCGCTTCCGGAGTGGCCGGTGTGGCGACTCGGCGTGGGCGGCGATGCCGTCGGCTTGGCGGGAAGGTCGCGCCGGGCGGTTTCTGGCGGCCGGCGCCGCACCCCGCGGAGTGCGACGCCGCGGCGACGCCGGTCCGTCCGCGAGGAGGCCGCCAGGCTGCGAGGAAGCCGCCAGTTCAAGGGGAAACGGCCTGGCCAGATGGGTCCCGACGGGCTCCGCGCCGATACGGGGGGAGTCGACGGGACGCCCGCCGGGACCTCTCAACCGTATCGGGTCAACGGGGCATTGTCGCCCCGCTGATCGCTCGCCGAAGTACGGAAATGCAGGTAGCGTGAGCAATGTCAGAAAAATGTGACGATCATCTCACTCGAAGCGGGTGGCCGATCGGTCTGCGGCGCACGGCACCAGGCCTGTCCCGGTGCGTCCCGTGGCGCCCCGCCGCGCCGTTCAGACCGGGCCCCGAAGCAGGCCGCGGTCCTGATCACAACGCGTCGAGCCCGCGCTCGCCCGTGCGCACCCGCGTCAACGTCTCGACGGGCAGCACCCAGATCTTCCCGGCCCCGCTCGCCGTCGACCCGGCCGAGCGCAGGATCACGCTCACCACGTCCTCGACGTCGGAATCGGCGACGACACACTCGATCCGCGCGGCGCTCACCGACTCGTCATGGAACGTCCGTCCACGGTATGTCTCGGTGCGCCACAGCTCGGTGCCGAATCCGGTCACCTGACTGAGGGTCATACCATGGATGCTGTAGGTGCCGAGGGCGGCCCGGACGTCGTCGACGCGATGGGGGCGCAGGATCGCGGTGACCAGTTTCACGGCGTTTTCTCGTCCTCGCTTCCAGGGTGAGGTTTCATCGCGGGGAAGCGTAGAGCCGACAGGTGACGGTTTCGTCTCGGGAACGTCATCGGATCGGGAACGTCATCGGATGGTGCAACGAAAGGAATAGTAGATGTCCCTGCTCGACCGCGGAACTCCCCCCGACCCGTATGACGTGCTCCCCGTGCGCCCGTCATTCGACGTGACCAGCACGGATCTCGTCGACGGCGGAGTCATGCCGCTTGACCAGGTGTACAAGGACGCCGGCGGCGCGAACCTCTCCCCGCAGTTGTCGTGGTCCGGTCATCCCGCCGGGACGGAGAGCTTCGTCGTCACCGCCTATGACCCGGACGCGCCGACCGGCAGCGGTTTCTGGCACTGGGTGCTGGTCGACCTTCCCGGCTCGGCGACGGAGCTGCCGCGCGGCGCCGGCGGGGGTGCGTCCGCCGGCCTGCCGCCCGGGGCGTATCACGTCCGCAACGACTGGGGTACCAAGGAGTACGGCGGCGCCGCGCCCCCGCAGGGCGACGTGCCGCACCGCTACGTGTTCACCGTGCACGCGGTCGACGTGCCCAAGCTGGAGATCAACGACGAGGTCTCGCCGGCGGTCGTCGGCTTCAACCTCGCCTTCCACACCCTCGCCCGGGCCGTGCTGCGGGTGACCTACCAGCACTGAGTATCAGCCGGCCGGCCGCNCCCCCCGCCGTTGCGGCGGGCGGCGGCAGGCGGTGGCGGGCGACCCCCCCGGCACCACGGTGGGAACCGAAGCACCGTCATTTCCGTCGCGTTTCCACCGCGTTCCCGCTGGAAGCGGACCGTTGGCCGGGGTGTCGGCCCCGGCCGACGGTCGGTCATGACGTCTTTTCCTGGCATACCGCCCCCGCACGGGGGGAGTCTGGAACCGACTCACGCTCGGGAGGAACTGCATGGGCGACGGTAGACAGACGGATGTGAGCGGTGTCGGCGCGGCCGGCGCCTATGACGCCCGCCGGATCTGGGAGGTGGGGGAGCCGATCCACGCGATCATCTACTTCCACCCCGCGGTCCGCCGCTTCGGGGAGGAGGCCGGCTCCCACGGCTTCTGGATGGGGTACATCGGCATGCGGGCCGCCCCGCTCGGGGCCGCGTCCGCGGCGATGATTACTTCGGCCTTCTACAACTTCGCGCCGCGCCGGATCGCGCGCTCGGTGCCCGACGTCTGGGCCTACTCCTCGCCGGCCCGGCTGCTCGACGCCCGCCTCGCGGCGATCGACGCCGTCCTGCGCGAGCTGTGGGGGTTGGACACGACGGGCGTGGCGGTGCGGCGCGCCGCGGCGCTCGCCGCCCGGGCGGCGGCGGCCGCGGTCACCGCGGGGCGGCCGCTCGCCGCCGCCAACGCCGCCCTGCCCCTGCCCGCCGAGCCGCACCTGGCGCTCTGGCAGGCGCTGACGACGCTGCGGGAGCATCGCGGCGACGGGCACATCGCCGCCCTCGTGCACGCCGAGGTCGGCCCCTGCGAGGCGCTGGTCCTCGCCGCGGCCACCGGGCGCAGCCCCGGTGAGCAGCTACGGATCTCGCGCGGCTGGAGCGAGCGGGAGTGGGCGGACGCGGTCCACAACCTTGCCGCGCGGGGCTGGCTCACCGCCGACGGCGCGCTGACCGAGCTCGGCGCCCAGGCCCGGGCCGGGATCGAGGACGCCACCGACCAGTTGGCCTCAACTCCCTACCTGGCCCTGAGCGCGGCGGAGCTCGGTGACCTGTACGCAACGCTGTACGGGCTCGCCGAGCGGGTGGCGCTGGGTGGCGGGTTCACCTGGCCCAACCCCATCGGGTTGGACTGGCCGCCGTCCTCCGAGCGGGCGATGGCGGACCTGCGTCCGCCGGTGGAGCTGCGTCAGCCGGTGGAGCTGGGCTCGACCGAGGGGTAGCCGTAGCCTCCGGTGAACGGCTCCTCGCCGAACGCGTCGCCGTCGAACCCTGCGTCGTCGGCGACGCCTTCGGCGCCGCTGCGGCGCGGCCGAGCCGGACCGAGATCCGGCGGGTCCAGCTCCGCCGGATCGAGGTCGTCCGGGGTCAGGTTGGTGTCGTCGACCTCGCCGTGCATCTTCGACCCGTTCAGGACCACCGGGATCTCCAGGTCGCCGACCACGTGCTCGACGTAGAAGGCGCGGGCGCCGATGAGCCACAGCGCGAAGCCCGGATCGAGCCGCGGCAGCAGGTCGGCGGCGACGTCGGTGAGCCCGAGCGCCTCCTGGGTGTCGGCGATCTGGTCGGACGCCTGCTTGTACAGGATGCGGATCGCCGTCTCCGCGAGCAGCCCCTTGGCGATCTCCACCGAGTCCGGGGAGGCGGACAGCAGGTCGGAGATGCGATGGGCGACGATCGCGTTGGCACAGCCCCACTGGCGGGCGAGCTTCTGCTGCGCCGAGAGCCGGCGGACGAGCCCGGCGAAGCGCATCAGCCGCCAGCACTCGTCGTAGACGACATAGCGCTGGACGCCGTCCTGGCGCATCAGGGCCGCTTCCATCCACGCCTGCGCACAGGTCATGATCAGCGCGATCATCTCGTCGCTGCCCTGGACCCGCTCCAGGTTGAGTACCGCGATCGGCCGGTCGAAGTCCAGCGGGGAGGTCGTCGGCCCGTCGAACAGTCCGCCGAGCGCGCCGTGGGTGAGCCGGCGCAGCGTCAGGGTGGCGTCCCGGGAGGCGTCGCGCAGCTCGGTGGCCGTCATCGGAAGGTTGACGCAGTCCTCCTCGGCGGGATCGGTCATCGCCTCCAGGACGTGCGGGAGCAGCGGGGTCGCCCAGCGTTCCGGCGACGCCCCGCTGATCTGCCGGGTGACGACGTCGAGAGCGAGGTCCACGGCGGTGTGCTCGGCCGGGGTGAGCGGCACGCCCTTCGCCGTCTCGATCAGCGACGACAGCAGCGACGACCTGGCCCGCTTGACCTCCCGGGCCCAGTCCGCGTCGGCGATGCCCATCGGGCGCGGCGGGGCGTCCAGCGGGTTGAGCCGGGTCGCCATGCCCGGACCGATGTAGGTGGGCTCGCAGCCGAGCCGGCGAGCCAGCCGGGTGTACTCGCCCTTGGGATCACAGGGCACCGCCGCCTGGTAGCCGAACGCCGCGCCGCGGGAGATCAGCGTCTTGAGCAGCGCCGACTTGCGGGAACCGACCGCGCCGAACACGGCGAAGTTCGGGTTCTCGATGACCTGCTGGCGGTACAGCTCGAAGACGTCGAAGTCGAACGAGTTCCCCGACCAGACGTGCCGGCCGATGTACATCCCGGGTGCGGCCAGCCCGGAGTCGACCACGAACGGGTAGATCCCGGCGATCTGCGCGGTCGTCTCCATATGCGCGGGCAGCCGCATTTTGTGGTACGCACGCCCGGCGAAGGGGCCGAGCAGCTTCGAGGGCTGCGCCCCGCGGCGCAACGCCGCCTGGGCGCGACGCATCGCGGCCTTCTCCGCGGCGGCGGCTGCCCGTTCCGCCCGGCGGCCGCGGCGGGGCGACGGGGCCGCCGGGGGAGTCGACCGGCGCCGGCGGGGACCGCCACCCAGGTCGACGAAACCCTCGGCGTCACGTCCCGGGTCGTGCCCGGCCGCCTCGTAGGCCGCGGCCTGATAGCCGTCCGGGTCGTAGCCGGCCTCGTCGTAGCTGGGCGGGTCGAGGTCGTCGAAGCCGGCATCCTCGAAGCCCGCCTCGTCCTCGTGCCCGGGCTGGCCGTCGTACCCGGGCCTGTCGTCGTATCCGGGCTGGCCGTCGTATCCGACCTCGTCGCCGGCGCCGCCATACCCGTTCGCCTGGTAGGCGGCCTCGGGGGTGGCCCCGTTGGGGCCGGCCACCGCGGAGGCGAGGTCACCCGTCGGGTACGCGGCCGGGATCGGTATGAAGCCGCCCCGACCGCCGGCCGAACTCGCCGGATCGGGGCTCACTCCGTTGCCGTCGACCGCTCCGTTGCCGTTGNCGTTCATCACGCCACTCCCACCGCCAACGGTAGGGCCCCGACGCTGAAGCCCTGGTCCTGTTCCCCGACGAGGCGCACCATCTCCAGCCGGCTGCGTGACGCCAGCGTTTCGGCCTCGCCGCAGGCGTCGGCGAGGCCATCGAGATCGTCGGCGGAGACGGTGACGAACCCGTGGAAGCGGAACGCCCCGAAACCGGCGATCAGCTCCTGCTCGCGCCGTTCCACCTCGTCGGCCTCGGCCACGTCCCGCTGTGTCGTGACCTTGCCGACCTTGTCCCGCATCTGCTGTTCGCCGAGGTGCGCCATCCGCCGCCGGTTCACCGCCTTCTCCGCCTTCCGGCCGGGCAGCGGCTCGACGACCAGCGACACCGTGCGCCGACAGGTCGTCTCCATCAGCAGCGGGGCGAGGAAGGCGGCGGGCGAGGGCACCCGGGGCCAGCCGTTGATCCAGTAGGTGGTGTGGAAGCCCGAGTCCGTACGGTAGTGATCCCATGCGGTGACGGTCCGTACCGGTCCGGCCACCGCGGGGTCGATTCCGGACGCCAGGCCCTTCAACCCGCCGGCGAGGTCGGTGCTCGCGCCGCCGCGAGCGTCGATCATCTCGATCGAGTACGGATCGTAGGTCGTGCGGATGACCGCAGCCAGCGCCCGCGGGGGCAGCCAGCCGACCGTGTTGATCGACGCCCGGGCGAGCGCCGCCTCCATCGTGCGCAGCTCGCCGAGCAGGACCGCGCAGGCTGCCTGGTCGCCGCCGCCCGCCCGCTGGATCGCCCGACGGGCGTCCTTGGCGCGCAGTTGGAACGACAGGTACGTCTCGTGCCGCTGGGCGACGGGACCGGCGGCGTCGATGACCTGCTGGTAGGCATCCGCGGCCCAGGAGTCGTCATGGTGGCCGCGCACCCGCCAATGGCGCTGGAGCTGGTCCCCGGAATCGGGCAGGGTGCGCTCCAGCCACTGGATGCGGGACAGCTTGCCGCCGCCGGCCGTCAACCCGGCCAGCAGCTCACCCCAGGCGTCGACCCGGGCCTGCTGGTCACCGGACTCCAGCAGAGCGAACTGGCTGCCCTGCACCTGCAGGACGGCGGTGTAGGTCTGCTTCTTGGCGTCCTTGACCACCGCCACGTACCGGCCGCCACCGACCGGGACGGACAACATCACCAGGGAGGACAGCGGCCCGGGAAGGACCGTGCGGCTGAGCTGGTCCTCCCCGGCGCCGAGCCGGAAGAACGCGCCACGGAACACCGTCTCGCCCGTCACCTTCTGCATCGTGAAGCCGAAAAGGATCGGCACCCACTGGTCGAGGTTACGATCCTCCACCCGGACGAAGGCGACGAACAGCAGGGCCACCGCGAGCAGCACCCAGATCGGAATGGTTACCAACGGTGACCGGAGGGCGCCGAGGACGCAGAGCATCACGCCGATCATCAGAGCGAGCTGTGGCCAGCGCATGCCGAGCATGACGCCGCCGCGTTCGAGCGGTCCGAACCGATAGCTGCGTTCCGCGACCATCTACTACCTCACTCGCCGGTTGATCCTCTGCGCGGTGCCGGCCGCCCGCACGCTGCGGCCAGCTCGCATGTCGTGCTCACTGACCGCCGGTGCGGGACGGTGGCAGTTTTGGTGCCGCGACCGTGGCCGGTCGGGCCGCCGGAGCGACCGGCGGTCGGGCCTGACTCGTCCGCGGGGACGCGCCGTTCCTGGCCGGTGCTACGCGGGCGGCCGTCCGGGGGGTCGCACCGTTCGGCCGGGCACTGGCGCCGACCGGGACGGCCGTCCGGCTGGGGCCGCCGGACCGGGCTGGCTGCCGCACGGCGCCGCCCGCGCCGGAGCCGCCGGTCCGGGGTCTGCCGCCGGAGCCCCGCACCGACGCGGTCGCGGCACCGGCCCGGGAGGACCCACCCACGGGCGCGCCGATTCCACTGCGTCCGGTCCGTAGCGCGGCCGGCCGAGCGAGTCCGGGCTCCATACCAATGCCGCCGGTGTCTCCGAGGACGCCGCGATTACGCGTCTGGAGCCGGGCACCAATTCCGCGGAAGGTCTCCCGGGACGTCGATCCGAGCAGCGCGCCCGCACCCTGGCCGAAGGATGCGGCGCTGCGCCGGCCCGCCGAGCCGACGGCCCGCATCAGATGGACGTCGGCGAATCCCATCAGATGCATGAGGACGAACGGGGCGAACACCGCGGCAATCATGACCACGGTCCCGCCGAGGATCGTCAGGGTCTGATCGACCGTAGACCCGGTCGAGTCGCTGGCCATCCCGGCGCCGAGCGTGAAAATGGCATATATGACTGGCTTCGCGAAGATCAGGGCCAGGAGGAGTTCGGTGGCACGCTTGAGCCAGGCGCTCGTCGACATCGTCGGCTGCCCGGCGAGGTAGAGCGGGATGAAGACCGCCATCACGATGATCGCGACCTTGCGGATGTAGAGCACCACGAACAGCGCGAACGAGAACATCGCGACGAGCAGCGACAGCACGAGATCGAGGGCGAAGTTGCCCTGTTCCGGTAGCGCGCGTACCTGAGCCACGAGATCGGATCCCAGNGGTTTCCCGTTGCCGAAGGCGTCGGCGATTCCGTCCGAGGCGGTCAGAATCATCTGAAGCAGGGCAAGCGCGATGAAGGAGCCCAGGATCGAGGTGCCGGTCGCCGTGAGCGCCCGAACGAAGATGTGCGGGTCACCCCGCACCGCCCCCATGATGCAGGCACAGAGGAAGAGGCCGGTGACGATCAACACCGCGATCCCGAACGCGATGTTGTAGTTCTCGACGACGTAGTCGGCCTTCAGATCGATGGTCGTCTTCTGCGCCGCGAAACTGAACACGGAACTCGACAGGTCCGCGGCCATCCCACAGAACGCAGTCCCCATCGAATTGAAGTAGGCATCCACGCTCCCCGAAATAGCGCCCTTAATTGCGCTTAGGGGATTTGGGTTGAAGGCCAGAATTACCGTGCCGTCGCCTGAGTTACCAGTCGTCATGCACCCGCTCCGATCAGAAGAAAATTCTGGAATTCCTCGGACCGTTGCTCGGCCGGGTCTGGGCCATCTGGGCCATCACTAGAATCGGAAAGTTTCCAATCCGATCCGCTCCAATTCACGCTACACAGGTCGGTGCCCCAGAAGTCGCGCGGCTTGAAATTCGGCGATCCGTTGAGGTTGCCGGCGTTTGTGTTGAGCCATATGCGAATTCTGGCTTCGTCGGAACCGAAGTTATCAACCGCGTAGCCAAGTACTCGATATCTAAACAGAAAGTTAGGAGAGTTGACGGAGGATACGCCAAAGTTTTTCGCGGTACCATTGTTTGATTCAATAAGCCGCTGACTGATGTGATCGGCGACGGAAGGTTGTGTTGATACAGACCTAAAAACTTCTCGCAGTCGCGCCGGCTCACGGTTCGAGGGATTCAAATAGCCTGCAACGTAGTTGGCGCAGGCACTTACGGCGCCCGACTTGTTGTGAGGGTAACCAACTGGGATGCCGAACTCGTTGATCCGCGCGGGAAGGCCGGGGACCTGGCTACCACTCGCGGAGTCTAGTGGTTTCCCTTCGGCGGAATCTGGTTTCGGGACCAGAGTGGGCGTGGGTGATATGGCCGCCGGACTAGTGGCCGGAGCTGTACTAGGAGCGGGGGCGGGCGCGACTGAGGCGGTGTCTGGACTCGCGCCCTTGTCTGGGATGACATAGCGTCCGATCACCACTCCGCCGATCACACTCACCGCGCCGGTGGCTACGATGATGATGATCAGGCGTCTGGCCACACTCTCCATCAGGCCCGGCAACGCCCACTCCCCTCACAAGACGGCACGGTCATCATCGCAATGTCCGCCCGCCGGTACCCGGGGAACCGGTCAGAAGAGCGTTGACGATGGGTCATGGACCACGCCGGGGTCAACGGCGACAGTGACAACGACGGCGGGTGGGCGCTGTCCCCCTGGGTTGGGCGCGGGGGCGGTGGCCGTTGCGCCGGTGGCCAGGAAGAAGTTGATGAAGGCTGCGGCGGCGCCGACGAGGAATGCCAGACCGAAGCCGGCGATGACGCCGCTCTTTCCGACCGTGGAAGCTCGCTCGAGTCCCATCCGTTCGCCGAGTGCCCAGGCGATCCCGCCGAGTAGCACGGCGGCGACGGCAGCGATCACCGCATAGGCGGCCAGGCCGTTGACCAGGTCTTTCAGCGCGTTGATGCCGGGCGCTTTGGTGTCGTCCGGGTTCACCTTCACGTCGGCCAGGATGACGGTCGCCTTGGNGGCGGCGTCCAGGATCATCGGGGTTCCTTTCTCACGGGCGGGGTCCGCCCGGACGATCCGGTCCGGCGATCCTTGAGGGTGCCGTTGGTGACCGTAGGTCGCCGAATGATACGCCTGGCGGCGTGGGGTGATCCCCGGTAGTGCTCGTGGGGCCGCTGGTCGCGCCGGCCTCCTTGCGTGGGGTGACCGGTCCGATGGCGTCGTGTGAGGTCCCTGTCGGCCGCTCGCTGGCCGCCGGAGGGGCCGCTACCTCGGCCTTTGCCAATGCGAACAGGCTTTCCACGGTGGCTGCGGCCAGTCGCATGTAGGCACGGCGAGTACGTCGGCGCAGCCGTGGGATACGGACCGGCGTATGCCGGCTTGGGTCCAGTCGGGCGTCGTAGGGGATACGCACGAGGGAGTCCACCTGCCGCCCGAGCCGTGCCGCGGCCGCTCGGGTACGGGGTGACGGCCGACCGCGCCGCGGCGCGACGATCGCCGCGACGATCGGCGGCCCCCCGTCGCGGGCCGGCCGGCGGCCCGGCGCCTCGCGGAACGCCCGCAACCGCATGAGAGTCGCTTCGAGATCGGCCGCCGTGGCGAGCGTCGTCAGGACGACGAGATCCGCGGCTTCTACCGCGGCCTCGGTGAGTGGAGCCCCGGTCGGCGCGTCGACCAGTACCAGCGGATAGGAGTGCGCGAGCAGGCCCAACGCCGAGCGCAGCCCGGTCGGTGTGACCGGCTGGGCGCCGGACGGGACCGCGGGCGCGTCCTGGCCCTCAGGGCCGTCGTCGGCGGACGGCGAGTCCGCGGTGATCTGGCCGGCGTCCGGCCGGACCGGCAGGACATCGAGGTCCCGGGCGCCCCCGGAACGGTGGCCGCTGATCATCAGGCGCAGCTCCGCGGCTGACCCGTCGGCGGACTGGTAGCGGACGACGTCCGCGACCGTGGTCGTGCCGGCGGAGCCGACCCGACTGGTCAGCGGGTCGCCGCGGGGCTCGTCCTCGTCGCCGCCCGAGGCCGGTGCCGTGCCCCCGGCCGGAAACTCCCCGGGCCACAGGTCGACGGCGAGCACCGGATGCGCACGCACCCCCGTCAGGGTCAGGCCGATCACGCCGGCGAGCGTCGTCGTCCCGGAGTACGGGAACAGCGACGTCACGGTGACCCGCCAGGAGCCCGGCAGCGGGATGCGGGCCCGGTCGCGAACCGAGAGCCGGACCGGGATCTCCTCCCATGGCTGCAGACCGCCCGCTTCCCGGCGCGATTCCTGCCACGGCCTGAGCTGGCTGTCCGATTCCGGCCGGCGCGCAGAGCCCGGCCGGTCCGGAACCGGCACGGTCGCCTTACGGGAGGGGCGGGACGGGCGAGCGGTCTGCGGCGCCGGCGCCGGCTCCGCGCCGGGTGCCGGCGCTAGCGCCGCTGTCCGGGCGGGCGAGGTGGACGGGTCCGGCTTCGCACCGCGGTGGCCCGTCGGCGTGGCGGGGGCCGCGGGCCCGCCCGCCGCCGCGCGCGCCCGGGGCGGGGTGGGCGGCGAGGTCGGGCGGGGCGTGGTCGGCGCGTGGCTCGGGGTCGGTGAGGCCGTGTGACTCGGGGTCGGTGAGGCCGTGCGGCCGGGGGTGGGCGTGCGGCTGGGGGTGGCCGTGCGGCTGGGGGTGGGCGTGCGGCTCGGCGTCGGCGGGGCCGAGCGGGCGATGGGTCCGGTGGCGGCGGTGGTCCGCTCCGCCGGGGCCGGCCCGGTGACGGGGGCGGGCGGGGCCGCCGTGCCGGAACCGGGCACTCCGGTGGGGCCGGTCACCTCGATCGGGCCGGTCACGGCGATGGAATCGGTCACGGCGACGGAGTCGGTCATGGGGATGGAGTCGCCCACAGCGATCGAATCGGTCACCACGATCGGGCCGGTCGCGGGCGTCGGAACGGCGGTGACGGGCCGGTCGCCCCGCTCCGTGGCAGCCGCACCGGGGGCCCCCGGGGGTCCCCCGGCCGGGACCGGCCGGGTGGCCGCCGCCCGGGGTGGAGCCGATGCCCTGGGCGGCCGGCTGCGCGGGGGCGTCGCGGCGGCGGGGGGATCAGGGACGGGCAGCGGCCCGGAGGCGTGCGGGGGGATCGCGGTAGGCCCGGGACCTGCGGCGACTGCTTCGGCGGGGGCGGCTGCGGGGCCGTGATCGGCCCCGGGACCGGAGCCCGCGGTCTGTGCGGTCGTGCCTGTGCCGGTGCCTACTCCGGTGCCGGCGGCATGGTCGGAGCCGTCCGCTCGGGACGGGACCATCGCGTCCCGCGACGATCCCGGGGCCGAGGCGTCGGCGCCGCCGGGCGGCGCCGGGCGGCGGGAAGGGTCTGCCTGGTTGCGTGGCGCGATCGCGGCCGGCCGGCCGGCGCGGCGCGTCCGGCTGCCGCGCGTCTGCCGGAGGTCCTCGGCCGGCTCGGCGCCCGGCGTCGTCTGGACGCCGCGCCCGGCACCCGGCGGATCCGTCGGGGATGTGGCCTCCGCGGCGGTTGCACGGTCCGCACCCGGTTCGGTCGCCGATGTCGCATCATCGAGGTGGAACGCCTCGCTCTGCCACGCCTCGTCGGGTGGCTGCGGCGAGTCGGACCCGCTCCGCCGCCGATGCCGCCGGCGCCCGGAGCGCGCGTAGGGAGGTGACTCGGCGTCCTCGGTGCTCGGTGACTCGTCGCGCCCGTACTGGTCGTCTCGGTCAGGCAGCCGGTTGGAACGGGAGGCCGACGTGGGGATGCGGGCTCCTATGAGCGAAACGGGCCGCGCGTCGCCTTCCTCACCGTACGGTGCCTGTGGCACATCGCTCACGCGCCGTCGCCCTCCCGGCTCTCTACAGGTTAGCTAGTGCCAGTTAAGGTTACTTACGGTTACTTGCCTTTGGCTGCGGTCGGATCGATGTAACACGAGCCATTCGAGTATGACAAGCTCTGGTTGAGGCTACCCACAACGGATGGGTCGGTGTACCTTCCGGAACCGGAGATGTGCGATCCGCCATTACCGAGGCGAACCGGTGGCGGGTCCGGTGGAAGATCCGCGCCGGGGGCCGGCGGGGGCGGCCAGGTTCACGCGGCGCGAATCGTGCGGCAGAGCGAAAGGAGCGTCGGTGGCGCAGGACGGCTTCTCGATGGCGACGCCCCGGCCCTCCGCCCGTCCGGGGCGCTCGGGCGCCCCGCAGGGTGCGCCGCTGTCCGGCCGGACCGCGCCGATCGGATCGTCTCCTGCGCGCTCCACGCTCACCGGGGCGAGTCGGCCCCGGGCGAGCTCCGGCGGGCCGGCGGGCATGCCGTCCGCGACCGCCCCGGGCACGCCGCCCGGCGCGCCCGCCGCTGCGGCGCCTCCGGTCGCGCCGCTCGCGCCGCCGCTGTCCCCGCCGGGGACCAGGACCTCGGTGTCCGGCGGCACCGGCGGGGCCACCAGGCTGGGGGCCGTCGGCGCTCCCACGAGCGGCGCGGGCACGACGCCCACGGCTGGTGGACCGGCGGCCCGGCCCGCCGACGACGACGACGTGCTCACCGTCGACGAGCTGGTCGCCTGGCTCCGCCTGTCCGAGAGCACGGTCCTCAAGCTTCTGTCCGAACGGGCGATCCCGGCCCGCAAGGTCGGCCACCAGTGGCGGGTGCGCCGCGGCCGCGTGCGGGACTGGCTGGACGGCCGGGAATGACCGGCGGCGTGGCAAGGGCGGCCACGAGGATCGCCGATGCCGGCGCCCCCGAATGCGGCGGCGTGCCGATGATCGGGCGCCACGGCGGCTCGGCGTAGCGGCGCCCGGACGTGCTAGTGATCCAGGGCGGGTCGGCGCCGCTGCGTGCCCTGCTGATCCCGCTGGCGGTGCTGGCGGTGCTGGCGGGCTGTGGGACGTTGGGCCGGGCCGCGGACCCCACCCCGAGTCCGCCGGTGACCACCGGCCCGCCGCCGGGTGCCAGCCAGGCTCCGGGGCCCCCGCTGGCCACCGCGACCGCCCCGGCGACCGGCGAGGTCGACCGCACGAACCCGGCCGCGGTCGCGGCCGACTGCTTCACCCGCTGGCAGTCGTTCGACGCCCGGACCGATTCGGGACCATCGGCCGGCGTCGGGCGGGCCCGGGACTGCCTCACCGAGGACTTCGCCGCCTCGCTCGGCGCGGGCTCCACCAGCGCCGCTGATGGTGGCGCTGACGGACAGGCCTGGGAGGATCTACGGGCCCACGGCGCCCGCTCGCAGGTGTCGGTGTTGGCGACCACACCCCTGGGCGGCGTCGACACCACCGCCACGGGCCGCGTCGTGCTCCAGCTCAACGTGCGTCGCGAGAGCACGACGGGCAACGAGGCTCCGGTAGCGACGTTGTCCACCCCCGCCCTGACGCTGCTGCGTCAGGCCGACGGGACGTGGCGGGTCGCCGGGGCGGATCTCGCGAGCGTCGCCGGCGACGCGCCGGGGCGGTGAGGTCGGATGGCCCGCCGCTTCCCGCCCAAGCGAACCGGGTGGCTGGTGTGGTTGGGCACCGGCTCGGCGATCGTCATCGGTGGGATCATCCTGTTGATCTCGATCCTGATCATGTCCCTCGCCGGGCCGTTCGTCGGTGACCACGGCCGGGGCAACAAGTCGATCGAGAACGCCGACGGCATCCCGGCGGAGTACGTGCAACTGATCACGGACGCGGNGAACGGTGCCGGCTGCGAAGAGGTGACGCCGGCCCTGCTGGCCGCCCAGCTCCATCAGGAATCCGGGTTCAACCCGCAGGCCCGCTCGCCCGTCGGGGCGATGGGGATCGCCCAGTTCATGCCCGCGACCTGGGCCAGCCACGGCCAGGGCGACGTGTGGAACCCCACCGACGCGATCCCGGCCGCAGCCCGTTACGACTGCGCGGTGGCGGCGTCGGTCGCCTCCGTGCCCGGCGACGGGCAGGAGAAGATGCTGGCCGCCTACAACGCCGGCGCCGGGGCGGTGCTCGCCTTCGCGGGCATCCCTCCCTACACCGAGACCCGCAACTACGTGCGCACGATCCTCGCCCAGACACAGGTCTACGGGGACTCGCTCGAGTTCGGCGTGGAGATCCCCGCCGGCACGATCGCCCCCGTGGTCGCGTTCATGGAGTCACAGATCGGTAAGCCCTACGTCTGGGGGGCGATCGGGCCGGACGCCTGGGACTGTTCCTCGCTCGTGCAGGCCGCTTACCGGAACATCGGCATCGAGCTGCCCCGGGTGACCACCGACCAGCTTCGGTTCGGCCCGGTGGTCGCCGGGGTCGACCCGCAACCCGGGGACCTGCTGTTCACGCCAGGCACCGACGGCACCGCGGACGCACCCGGCCACGTCGGCATGTACATCGGTGACGGCCGGGTCATCGCGGCCAAGGGAGCGCGCTGGGGTGTCGTGGAGTCCGACATCTCGGACTGGACCGGCACGGTCGCGGTGACCAGGCCGTTGGCCAAGGAACTCCGTTAGACCGGCCGGTCCGCCCGGCCGGTCCGACTGGTGTCGCGGGCGGCCGGCCGGATCGGCGACGGTTCAAGCGGTCGCCTCGGACACGAAGTCCGACAGTCCGTTGGCCACCCCGCCCAGCACGCCCACGGTGTTGTGCACCACGTCAGCGGCGTCACTCGGGGCGGTCACCGCGAAGAACAGGATGAACAACCCGATACCCCACGGCCAGATCAGTCTCTTCATGCAGGACCTCGCAGCACAGCCAGCCGATAAGGCCGGACGGACACCAACGTCGATAAGTCACCGACAGCATGTGTGTACTCACCTTGAGTAGTCGTCGCAAGGGGAATCGCCGAGGGGCGGGTGGCACCCCCACGGACGGCCGCCTCTCCACCCGGCCTGGGTGACCCGCAGCCCCGCCCGTCCTCGGACGCGCCGGCGGACACCGTCGCGGACACGGCGTACCCCTCGCCGGGACACCGAACGGACAGCGAGTTGACCATTGGTAGCCACTTGGCGACGTGGAAGCGACAGGCTCTAATAGTTCAAGCCACCCCGGGCCGGCTGACGTCGACTCCTGGCACGGGGTGGCTACCAGAGGTGACTGATCATCGCTGCGGGCCGGCGGCTTGAGGCGTCGCCTCCCGCCTGGCGGGGTGAAGCCGGGCGTGGACCGGCCGGATCACCCGGCCGCCGCGATCAGGCCGGCGTGATGCCCTGGGCGAAGCGGAACAGGTCGTCGGGGTCGTAGGCCCGCTTCACCTGCCGCAGCCGATCCAGGTTCGTCCCGTAGTACGCCTGCGCCCAGCCGGCGAGCTCGGGGTCGATGTAGTTCTGGTAGGCGGACTGGGAGACGAACGGCGCCGTCGCCTCGACGGTGGAACGCAGCCAGCGGCGGTTGGCCTCCTGCGCGGCCGGCGTGGCGTTCGGGGCGTAGCCGGCGACGTACTGGGCGCTGGCGATCGCGCCGCGGTGGACGAACGCCGTGTCGCCCGGGGCGACCCGGTTGATCGCTCCGCCCCAGGAATCCAGGATCACCCCGCCCGAGCCCGCCCCGGCGGTCCGCTGGCGCTCCTCGACCGCGCCCAGTAGCACCTCGACGCCGCGCGACGGCATCGGCCTGTGCAGGAACGCCGACGCGGCCCGCTGGGCGACCCGTGGCAGTGTGCCGCCCGGCGTCCGGCCGCGCAGATGGCAGGTCTCGACCGCGCGGCCCGCGCAGCCGCCCTCGATGAGCATCGCCTCCAGGTGACCCCGGGTGGTGACGTAGGTCCCGGTGGGCCGGTGGCCGGCCGCATCGACCAGGTCGGCGAGCCGCGCGCGCAGGCCGGCCATCGCGTCGTCACCGGCACCGCCCGACAGCACCCCGCTCACCCGCAGCGTCGGGGTGCCGCCGACACCGGCCGAGGGCGCCGAAAAGGCGACGCATGTCGACCACAGGCTCTCCGGTGCGCCGCCGGGAGCGGAGATCCAGTCCTGCCACGCGGCCACCACGTCGGCGGCGCCATCCCAGGCCCAGCGATAGGTGAACAGCACCAACGGCGTCGCCCGGTGGGGGGCGAAGGTGAACGAGGTGACGATGCCGACGTTGCCGCCGCCCGCGCCGCGCAGCGCCCAGAACAGATCCGGCTCGTGGTCCGCGTCGGTGTGCACCACCTCCCCGGAGGCGAGCACCACCTCGGCGGAGACCATCCGGTCGCAGGTCAGGCCGTAGCGCCGGCCGAGCACGCCGATCCCACCGCCCATGGCGAGTCCGGCGATGCCCACGGTCGGGCATGAACCCGCCGGCAGCGCCAGCCCCCCGCGCGCGAGACCGGAGTACACGTCGACGAGCAGGGCGCCCGCCCCGATCCGCGCGACCTGGCCGGGCGCCGCGGCCACCTCGGCCATCGGGGTGACGTCCACGACCAGGCCGGTCGTCGTCGAATAGCCGCCGTAGCTGTGCCCGCCGGCGCGGGCGGCCAGTGGCAGCCCCGTCCGGCGGGCGAACTCGACGCAGGCCTGGACGTCGGCGGTGGACGTGGCCCGGGCGACCGCCTGCGGTCGGATCGCGTCGAAGGCCGGGTCGAACAGCGTGCTGGCCGCGGCGTATCGCGGGTCCGCCGGGCGCAGCAGCGGGCCGGTCAGGCGCGCGTCGAGGGCCTGCCAGTCGACGGCGGAGGGTGCGGGACGGGTATCCCCGCGGCACCCGGCGAGCAGCGTGCTGCCCAGCCCGGCGCCGGCGAGCGCCAGCCCACCGCCCGCGGCCCGTAACACCGACCGGCGGTCGGGTCCGCCCACGCGTCCTCCCAGAGAGCCGTCCGCAACCCACCACCCGCTCGCCACTGTGTGCCACGGGCGCTCCGACCGGCCGGGGCAGCATCGACCTCCGGCCCGTGGAACCGACCGGGAGCGGCAGCGTCCGGCGGGCGGCACCGATCGGGCCTGCGGTACTGACCGTGACTGACCGGGCCTGCGGGACTGACCGGGCCTGCAGGTCTGACCGGGCCTGTGGTCTGACCGGAGGGCGAGACTGACCGGCAGGCAGGCCTGACCGGCAGGCAGGTCTCACGGCGAAGGTATGCCAATTCAGGCGGCGACGGCGCCTTGGCGGCACGAGTGGGCTGCCGGTGGCCGGTCGAGGCCCACGCGAGGACACCGAGCCGGGCGCCCACGACCGGAAACTCGGACCCGGACGGTCGGCTCAGCCCGGCTGGGCGATCATCGCGATCGTGCCGGCCGGGTCGATGCGCCGGACCCGGTCGTTGCCGTTGTCCGCGACGTACACGGCGCCGCTGCCGTCGACCACCACCGAACTCGGGTTCTTGAACTGGGCCGCCGTCGCCGGACCGCCGTCGCCGCCGGAGCCCTCGGTGCCGGTGCCCGCGATGGTGGTGATGATGCCGTTCGGGTCGATCTTCCGAACCCGGTTGTTGCGGTAGTCGGCGATATAGAAGGTCTTCCCGTCCGGTCCGATCGACAGGGATGGCACGTTCAGCTTGGCCGACCGGGCCGGGCCGCCGTCGCCGGCGTAGCCGGCCTCCCCGGTGCCGGCGATCGTGCTGATGATGCCGTCCGGGGTGACCTTCTGGATGGTGTCGCTGCCGAGATCGGCGAAGTAGAGCGTGCCGTCGTCGGTCATCGTGATGTCGTTCGGGCCGTTGATCTTCGCCTGGGTCGCCGCGCCGCCGGCACCGGTGTAGCCGGCGACGCCGGTGCCCACGTACGTCGTGATGATCCCCGCCGGGTCGATCTTCCGGATGCGGTGGTTCTCGTAGTCGGAGAAGTACACGCTGCCGTCGGGTCCGGTGGTCACCTTCTCGGCGCTGTTGAGCTGGGCCGCGGTGGCCGGGCCGCCGTCGCCGCTGTAACCCGCGGTGCCGGTGCCGGCGACCGTGGAGATCACCCCCGCGGGCGTGACCTTGCGGATGCGGTTGTTCTTCGCGTCCCCGATGTAGATGTTTCCGGCCTTGTCTCGGGTGGTGGAACCCGGGCCGTCAAGCTGGGCCGCGGTGGCCGGGCCGCCGTCGCCGGCGCTCCCGCCCGCGCCGGTGCCCGCGAAGTCGTTCTCGGCACCAACCGAGGTGATCTTCTGGATTCGGTCGGTCGCCAGGCTGGACACGAGCAGCGACCCGTCGGGGTCGAGGGCGAGGCTGTACGGGCTCAGCCCCTGCACGGTCAGCGCCTGCCCGCGGTACGCGGTGGCGACCCGAGGGGCGGCCGAGGCGGCGCGGTCGTCGCCTCCGCCGCCGGAGGTCGCCACGGCCAGGACGATGCCGACGGTGGCCGCCACGACGAAGGCGAAGACGATGCCGCCGATGATCCAGGAGGCGCGGATGCGCGTGCCCGCGGTCTGGTGGTGCCCGGCCTGCCTGGTCGGGTCGAGCGGCACGCCGCCCGGACGCGGGCCGAACTGCGCGCCGCCCGGTCCGCCGGCCCCGGGCGCGCCGCCGTAACCACCGCCCAGGGGGCGTGGCGGCGGCGTGTACGGCGCAGGCGTGTTTCCCGGCGGGTATCCGCCCCACCCGCCCGGTCCGGGCCCCTGGTTGCCCCGCACCGTGGGGGCGCCGGTGAACCCGGGGCCGCCGGGGCCACCGAGCCCTCCGGGGCCGCCGCCGGAACCCGGCTGGCCGCCGAGGCCGGCCGGCGTGCCGGGAAGCCTCTGGTAGCCGCCGGGCGGCGGGTAGCCACCAGCCCCCGGTCCACCAGCCCCAGGTCCGGAAGGCCCAGCCCCAGATCCGGCGGGCCCAGGCCCAGGCCCAGGACCGCCAGGCCCAGGCCCACTCCGGGCTCCGGGTCCGCCCGGTCCGCCCGGTCCGCCCGGTCCGCCTGGTCCGCCTGGTCCGCCGGGACCGCCTGGTCCGCCGGGACCGCTGGCCCGGCCCGGGCCACCGGCGCCGGCGGGGTTGCCGAACGCGCCCGGACCCGCCGGGTAGCCGGGGCGGGCCGGGCCGGATCCGTGGGCGGGTCCGGCCGGGTAGCCCGGCGCGCCCGAGAGCGGCGGCCGCGGGGTGGTCGAGACGCCGAGCGCCGCCTCGCGGATCTCGTCGTCCACCCGGACCTTGATCTCCGACCGGGACAGCCAGTTCGGCCCGAAGGCCCGGCTGCCGGCCCGGGCGAGTTCGAGGGCGAAGTCGGTCGCGTCCGCGAACCGGGCGTTCGGGTCCTTCGCCAGCGCCCGCATGATCACGGTGGAGATCGGCGGCGGAACCGTGGTGAGCGGCTCCGGCATGACCGTCAGGTGGTGGTGGGTGAGCGGCTGCACCGCCATCTGGCGGCCGAACAGGGGCCGGCCGGCGATCATCTCGTAGAGCACCCCGGCGAGGGCGTAGAGGTCGGTCGACGGGAACAGTCGCACGCCCATGATCTGTTCGGGGGCCATGTACCGCGGGGTGCCGAGGATCGCGCTGGCGGTCGTCTCCGCCCCGTCGAAGATCTTGGCGATGCCGAAGTCGGTGACCTTGAGCAGGCCGTCCCCGGCGAACATGATGTTGTCCGGCTTGACGTCGCGGTGCAGCACGCCCTGCGTGTGCGCGTTGGCCAGGGCCGCGGCGGCCGCCAGGCCGATCGAGCAGGTCGTCTCCGGGGACACCGGACCCGTGCTGATCCGCTGCTTGAGGGTGCCGCCGGAGAGCAGTTCCATCACCAGCAGGCAGGTGCCCTCGTGCTCCACGTAGTCGTGGATGCGCACGATGTGCGGGTGGTCCAGTTCGGCCAGCACCCGGGCCTCGGCCAGGAAGCGGGCGCGCAGATCGGCGTCGTCGGAGGTGTCCAGCAGGATCTTGATGGCGACCTTGCGTCCGATGAGTCGGTGCTGCCCGGCGAGCACGAGCCCGTAGCCACCCCGGCCCAGGTCGCCCTCGACGGTGTAACCCGGAAGCGCCGCCTCCACGAGTGATCTGTCAATCAACAAGGTTCAGATCCGTCCGTTAACGCCGTCGGGCAGCCCGCCGCACCGCCGTCCCCGTCCCGACCGCGGCATCCTGGCCTGCAATGACGCCTTCGTCGGGTTCCTGGCGATCCTACGACCACGACCTTCCCATTCCGCCGCCCGTCCGGGGGCGCCCTGTGACGTCGGATCGGCGACATGTGCATGCTGCTGGGGCCGACGAGTGTCGGCGCCGCCACGGTCCGGATGATGCGACAGGTGTCGGGATGATGCGACAGGTGTCGGGATGACGGGCAGGAGTCCGGATGACGTGCCACGGACACCGATGGTGGTTGTGGCGGCAACGTGTTGAACCTGCGAGGAAGGGCGTCCCACGTCATGTCGACAACCGAGTCCGCCGCCCTGGCGGCTCCGCCCGACATCACCGCGACGGAGGAATGGACGGCGCTGAGGGCGCATCTGCGTGAGATGTCCGAGGTGTCGCTGCGAGGTCTGTTCGACGCCGATCCCGCCCGGGGTGAGGCGTTCACCGCCGAAACGGACGGCCTCTACCTCGACTACTCCAAGAACCGGCTGACGGCACGCACCGTCGAGCTGCTCGTGGCGCTCGCGCGCCGCGCCCGGCTCACCGAGCGCATCGAGGCCATGTTCCGCGGCGAGCGGATCAACGTCACCGAGAACCGGCCGGTGTTGCACGTGGCGCTGCGGGCCCCGGCGGGAACCCGCATCGAGGTCGACGGCGTGGACGTGGTGCCCGAGGTGCACCGGGTGCTCGACCGGATGTCCGCGTTCGCGGACAAGGTGCGTTCGGGGGAGTGGCGCGGGGCGACCGGCGAGCGGATCACCACCGTCGTCAACATCGGCATCGGCGGCTCCGATCTGGGTCCGGCCATGGCGTACGACGCGCTGCGCGACTACTCCGACCGCGGGATCGCGGTCCGGTTCGTCTCCAACGTCGACCCGACCGACGTCTGGGAGGCGACGGTCGACCTCGACCCGGCGCGGACCCTGTTCATCGTCGCGTCGAAGACGTTCACCACCCTGGAGACGCTCGCCAACGCGCGGGCCGCCCGTTCCTGGCTGACGGCGGCCCTCGGTGAGGACGCGGTTTCCCGGCATTTCGTCGCGGTCTCGACGAATGCGGAGAAGGTTGCGGCGTTCGGCATCGACACCGAGAACATGTTCGAGTTCTGGGACTGGGTGGGCGGCCGTTACTCGGTCGGCTCGGCGATCGGCCTGTCCGTGATGATCGCGATCGGGTCGGCGGCCTTCCGTGAGTTCCTGGCCGGGTTCGCCGCGATGGACACGCACTTCCGGACCGCGCCGTTCGAGCGGAACCTGCCCGTGCTGCTCGGGCTGATCGGCGTGTGGTACCGCGACTTCCACGGATTCACCGCGCACGCCGTGCTGCCCTACAGCCAGTACCTCAACCGTTTTCCCGCCTATCTCCAGCAGCTCGACATGGAGAGCAACGGCAAGAGCGTCGATCTCGCCGGCCGGCCGGTGGGGGCACAGACCGGCCCGATTGTCTGGGGAACGCCCGGGACGAACGGCCAGCACGCCTACTACCAGCTCCTGCACCAGGGGACGACGATCGTCCCGGCCGATTTCCTCGGCTTCGCCCAGCCGAACCATCCTGGCGTGGGACCGGCGGACGGGCCGGATCAGCACGCGCTGCTGCTGGCCAACTTCCTCGCACAGACCGAGGCTCTCGCCTTCGGCAAGAACGCCGAGGAGGTGGCGGCGGAGGGGGTCGCGCCGGAACTCGTCCCACACCGGACGTTCCCGGGTAACCGGCCGACCAACACCCTGCTCGCCCCGAAGCTGACCCCGTTCGTGCTCGGGCAGCTCATCGCGCTGTACGAGCACAAGGTGTTCACCCAGGGGACCGTCTGGGGCATCAACAGCTTCGACCAGTGGGGCGTCGAACTCGGCAAGGTGCTCGCCGGGCGGATCGTGCCGGAGCTGACGGCCCCGGACTCGCAGCCGCGCCACGACAGCTCGACGAACGCGTTGATCAGGCGCCTGCGCGGCGCCTGAGGGCCGCCGGACGGGCATCGGGCCGACCTCGTCATGTTACTCTCCGTAAACAGTTCGGGGGGGCGGCCCCGCACGGTGACGAGGACTTCGGGGGGCGGGGGCAGCATGCGGGTCGACGCCGGAGCCCTGACCATGTCCGTGCGGCGGTCGGGCGAGGATGTGGTCATCGAGCTCGCCGGTGAGCTCGACACCGCCGGCCGGCTGCGGTTCCGGGAGCAGATCGGCGAGCTGCTGGGCCGGGGCGGGGGGACGGTGACCGTGGACGTCGCGGGCCTGCGCTCGATCGACATCCCGGGGCTCGCCGCCCTGCTCCGGGCCGATCTGCTGCTCCGCCGCGTGCACTGCGAGCTGCGGATCTCCTCGCCGACCCCGGCGTTCGCCGCCCTGGTGCACGAGACCGGCCTCGACGGTCGCCTCCGCGTCGGCGAGGGCGCTCGCCGACGCTGACTGCCGCCGTCAGCCCGCGAGTGGTGGGGGGCTGGCGGCGGGAGCCGGCTGGGAGCGGTCCAGCGGGTGGGTGTGGGCGGCGGAGACCGCGGCGGAGCTCGCCACCGCGGCCGCCAGGCTGGGCGCGAGGCTGGGCGCGGTGGTGTTCCGCGGAGCGCGGACGCCGTCGTCCGACATCACTGTCCGTAGCGTGAAGCGGAGCGGGGCGGTCGGGACGT
Organism: Frankia sp. ACN1ag; assembly: GCF_001414035.1. Taxonomy (NCBI): domain Bacteria; kingdom Bacillati; phylum Actinomycetota; class Actinomycetes; order Frankiales; family Frankiaceae; genus Frankia; species Frankia sp. ACN1ag. Next base: position 249,367 of record NZ_LJPA01000001.1, read on the forward strand.
CGTCTGTCCGGAAGGGGCCCATAAGTGCCGGATACGGCGGGAACCCGCCACCGGCGGGGTTCTCGGTGCCGCCCGCGGCCGCGGACCCGACCGCGGCGGCGGCCTCCTCGGCGACCCGGGACAGCATGCTGCGTGAACCGATCAGTTTTTTCTCGATCCCACCCATCATCAGCATTCCAGCCATGACGAGAAGCGGAAATCCAAGCACCATCAGCAGGACGGGTGGTGTGAGACTCACCGAAAGACCCCCAGGCCGACTTACGGATCCGATCGACGCCGCCGGCGCCGTACCGTATGCCTTCCCTCCTACCCCGGTTGCTCACATCCGGGCGGCCATCTCACCCGACCCGGGTATCCCCCGGGGTGGGGTGGAAGGTCACCGATCTGTCCACCCCCGGTACTGTTCCCGCGGGCGGTTCGCTCGTACGCTTCGAACAACATGTCTGTGCGGCCCGTACCGTTGCCCGCCTACAGCGGCCGTCCCGGGGTCGGTGATGCGGACCTGCTGGCGCGGCTTCATCTGCTTACCGAGCAGGTCGACTACGCCCTCGCCGAGATCGTCCTGCGGCGCGCCGCCTACCGCCGGGCCTGCGAGGAGGAGGCCGACTGGCAGTGGTCGCCGTCCGGGGTCGAGGCGCTGAGCCGGCCGGCGGTCGCCGAGGCGCTCGCCCGGCAGCTCGCCGCGGTCGAGCGGCTGCGGCTGTGGGCCCAGGAGCTGCACTGGCTGCAGGAGCAGGCCCGGCTGCGCGGCCTGCTGCGCTGACGGCCCGGGTTCCAGGCCCGGTGGCGACCTAGGCCCGGTGGCGACCTAGGCCCGGTGGCGACCCAGGCCCGGTGGCGACCCAGGCCCGGTGGCGAGCTCAGCCGGACAGCGACGATGGCCGGTCGAGGGTCTCGAACAGCCGTCGCCCGAGATTCGCCGCCGCGATGTTGCCGCGTTGCAGGTACCGGGTGATGCCGGCCTCCATGCTCTCCGCGGCGTCGTCCTTGCGCCCGGCCCGGTAGAGCACCTCCGCCCGCGACAGCAACGCGTGGCCCTGCCCGTCGACGTCGTCGGTGCGCCCGGCGAGGTCGACGGCGGTGTCGGCGAAGCGCAGCGCCTCCGCGTCCCGGCCGCGCAGAGACAGCAGCCTGGCGTGCACCCCGCACCAGCCGGCCTGGGCGGGTAGCTGGTCGGCCGCGGCGGCGTCCCGGCAGCGGGTCACGTACTTGCCGGCGTCGTCGACCTTGCCGAGGCGCACCAGCACGTCCGCCAGCGCCGCGGCGCGGTTGGCCAGCAGCGCCCGCTCCCCCATCCGGGACAGGGCCCGGCAACTGCGGCGCAGCTCCCGCTCGGCGACGATCAGCTCGTCGGCGAGCAGGGCCACCCGGGCGACGATGAACCCGCCGTGGAACGGATCGGCCCGCGGGGCCCGCAGGTCGTGGACGATCTCCTCGGCGGCCTTGAGGTGGATGCGCGCGCCCTCCAGGTCGCCCGACATCGCGGTAAGGACGGCGAGCTGGGCGAGCAGGGCGCGGCGCAGGGCCCGGTCGTCCCCGGCCGCGTCGAGGGCCTCGCCGGCGCGCGCCAGGCTGCTCGCGACCGGCCGCGGCCCCCAGCTCATCAGCAGCGTGAGTTCGCGGCGCAATGACTGCGCCGCCCGCGGCACACCGGACTCCTCGGCGTGGCGCACGGCGTTCTCCATCGCCCGCTCGGACGCGGCGAACTGGCCGGCGGCCAGGTAGGCGTTGGCCTGGCTGCGGCAGGCCAGTGCCGCGCCGACGTCGTCGCCGGAGCGGACGAAGTTGGCCAGCGACGCTGCGGCCTCGGTCAGGGTGGTCGCGACCAGGCCCTCCGGGTCGGTGGAGAACAGCACCCGCAGATGGGCGAGCCGGGCGTGCGCCCGCAGCCCATCCTCACCGGCGCGCCGGGCCCGCTCGGTGACCTGGCGAAGGATGCGTTCGGCGTCGGAGAACCGGCCGAACGAGTGCAGCGCCCAGCCGAGGTCGATCTCGGCGCGCAGCCGCAGCGGGTCGGTCTCGGGCAGCAGGGTGATGGCACGCTTGAGGAGCTGGGCGGCGCCCGTCTCGTCGCCCTGACGCACCCGGTCGGCGGCCTCGATGAGGCAGGTCGCCGCGGACCTGCCCAGCTCGACGGTCTCCGCGTCGCGCTGGCCGATCTCCACCCGGTAGCGGAACGCCTGCTCCAGGTGGTAGCCGACGAGTTCGTCGTGTTCGCCCGGGCCGCCGACAAGTCGGGCCTGCAGCCAGTGGGCGAACTGCTGGTGCAGATCGGCCCGGCGGCGCTTGGCGGTGGACTCGTACGCGCAGTCGCGCAGCAGGACGTGCAGGAACCGGAAGGCCTCGACGCCGGGCAGGTCCGAGCGGTCGGGGTGGACCAGCTCCTTGCGGACCAGGTTCAGGCAGTGCACGGCGACCATTGCCCGCTCGGCCGGATCGGACAGGTCGATGACGGCGTCGAGGTAGAAGCGCTCCCCGACGACGGCGGCGCGTTCCAGCACGCGGCGCTCGGGCGGGTCGAGGCGGTCGAGCCGGGCGGCGAGCAGCGAGGAGATCGTCGGCGGTACCGTCACGTTGCGCAGGCTGCCGGTGGCGATCCAGCGGCTGCCCTCCCGGCGTAGCAGCCCGTCGTCGACGAGGGCGGCGACCATCTGCTCGACGAACAACGGGTTGCCGGCGGCCGAGGTGGTGATCCGGGTGACCAGCGCCGGATCGAGGTCGTCGGAGCCCATGAGGCTACGGATCAGGCGCTGGCAGCGGGCCTCCGTCAGCGGGGCGAGCAGCATCGAGGTGGCGTTGAACTTGCCGCCGCCCCAGTCCCGTCGGTCCTCCAGCAACTCCTGGCGGGCCAGGCAGAGCAGCATGATCGGTGCGTCGCGCGACCAGTCGGCGATGTTCTCGATCAGGTCGAGCAGCGTCGGCTCGGCCCAGTGGACGTCGTCGAACCACAGGATCAGTGGCCGGCGCGCCGCCAGGGCCTGGAAGAACGAGCGGACCGCCCAGAAGCTCTCCTGCGGGCCGAGTTCGGCGCCGCCGAGCCCCACCAGCGGGGCGAGCGCCTCGACGATCTCGGCGGCCTGCCCGACGCCGTCGAGCAGCTCGCGCAGCCGGCGCCGGCCGTCCGGGGCGGCCTCGTCGGCGGTCAGCCCGGTGGCCTGGCGCACCATCTCCATCAGGGGCCAGTAGGCGATGCCCTCGCCGTAGGACAGGCAACGGCCGGTGAGCACCGTGGCCCTGGTGGCCATGGACGTGCAGAACTCGCCGACCATCCGAGACTTGCCGATGCCCGCCGAGCCGAGCACGGTGAACAGGTGGCAGGCGCGCTCCTCGACGACCGCCTCGAACGCGTCCTGCAGGCGGCGGCGCTCCCGGTTGCGGCCGATCACCGGCGCGGTGAAGCCGTGGATCTGCGCCCGGCTGCCCGGGCCCGCCGTCGGGTCGACCAGGCCGGTGAGCCGGTGCACCCGCAGTGGGTCACGTTTGCCCTGCACGACCAGCGGGCCGACCGGGGTCACCGTGACGCTGTGGCGGATGAACCGGTGGGTGGTGTCACCGATGAGGATCTCGTCCGGCGGTGCGGCGCTCTCCAGCCGGGCGGCGACGTTGACCGCGTCCCCGGTGACGCCGCCGCCGGCGACGGTGACCTCACCGGTGTTGATCCCGATCCGCACCCGCAGCCGCAGGCCCCACTTCTCCTGCAGGTCGGCGTTGAGCGCCTCCATGGCGGCCCGGATGTCCAGTGCCGAGCGCACGGCGCGCAGCGCGTCGTCCTCGTGCAGCACCGGGATGCCGAAGACGGCGAAGACGGCGTCGCCGATGAACTTCTCGACCGAGCCGCCGTGGTTGTAGATCACCTCGCGCACCGTGGTGAAGAACCGCCACATCACCTGTTGCAGCGGTTCGGAGTCGATCTTCTCGCCGATGTCCGTCGACCGGGCGATGTCCACGAACATGATCGTTACAGTCTTGCGCGCCCCGCTTCCCGCGGTGGGCAGGGGGTTCCCACACCCGGAGCAGAAGCGCGCCCGCTCGGGGTTGTCCTCCGCGCATGTCGGGCACGGCACCATGTGCCGGATGGTAGGCCGATCTCGGGCCGGCGCGGTGGGGGATGCGCCTACCCGACGCGTCGGAGGTGATCCGTCCCACACTGGTGCCACATTTCTGCCCCGTCCGTACGGTGGGCCCGCGGGGCGGGGTGATCGGTCCGGACCGCGTGGGCCGCCGGCTGCCGGGCGAGATGCCTCGATCACGAGGACAGGTCCCGTCCCACCGCGAACAGCCCGGCGACCAGGGCAAGAATCCCCCAGCCGACGGCACTCGCCAGAGAGGCGGTGTCAAGTTCGGACGTCGGCCAGGCCAGCACGCCCAACGGTGCGGTGACCGGTCCGCGGAAGCGGGTCGCGTCCAGCAGCGGCTCGAACGCGCCGCAGCAGCCCAGGGCGAGCAGCGCGCCCGTCGATCCGCGCAGCAGGGTGCCGGCTCCCACGCCAACGGCGCCCGCCGCGCACACGGTGACGGCGACGATCCCGTAGGCCGCGGCGACGTCGGCCGGGCGGTCGAGGTGCATTCCGGGTCTGCCGTAGCGGACGGCCCCGACGGCGAGCCACCCGGCGAACAGCGCCGCACTCAGCACCAGGCCGACGGCGGCGACGGCGAGGTACTGGGCGATCGTGATCCGACGGCGCCCCGGAACGGCGAGGAACGCCAGAGCCGCCGTTCGGTGACGGTACTCCTGCGCGACAACGAGGACACCGAACGCCATCATGGCGTAGCCGGTGAACAACCCCGAGCGCGACCGCAGCCCGTTCCAGCTCGCCGCCGCGTCCTGGCCGGCCCACAGCATCGGTGGCACGTGCAGGATCAGGACCGCCGTCAGGGCGACCGGCTGCCAGCGACTGCTGGCGATCTTGAACAGCTCGGTACGCACCAGCAGGCCTGTTCCGGCCTGTCGTCCGGGCATCTCAGCGGGCACCCTGCGGTGGCCCCGCCCGGCCGGCTGGGCCGCCCGGACCGGGTCGCCCGTCTGGGCCGTCCGGCCCGGCTGGGCCGTCTGGGCCGTCCAGACCGTCTGGGCCGTCTGGGCCGGCGGCGCCGGGGTTGGTCAGTGCGAAGTAGATCTCCTCCAGGTCCTGGCCGTGGGTGTGCAGTTCGACGAGCGCGATCCCGTGCCGGGCGGCGACCCGGCCGACCCGCTCGGCCGTTCCGGCCGGCAGCCGCAGCCCGTCGCGTCCGACGATGGTGGGGACCAGACCCTGCTCCGCGAGCAGGCCGGCCAGCCGCGCCGCGTCGGCCGTGCGCACCTCGACGTGGCCGCCTCCCAGCCGGTCCGCGGGCGCGTCGAGCACGACGCGACCCCGACTGATGATCACGATGTGGTCGACGGTCTGGCCGACCTCGGCGAGGACGTGGCTGGACAGCAGCGCGGTGCGTCCCTCGGCCGCCCACGACCGCAGGAAACCCCGTAGCCACCGGATGCCCTGCGGGTCCAGGCCGCCGGTCGGCTCGTCGAGGATGAGCAGCGCGGGATCGCCGAGCAGGGCCGCGGCGAGCGCCAGGCGGCCCCGCATGCCGAGGGAGAACCCGCCGGTCGGGCGGTCCGCGGCGGCGTCCAGCCCGACCGTCGACAGGACCTCGTCCACCCGGCGCCGGCCGACGCGCAGCGGCAGCGCCAGGGCGCGCAGGTGGTCACGGGCGCTGCGGCCGGGATGGGACGCGCTGTCCAGCACCGCGCCGACCCTGCGGGCGGGATGATCGAGGTCACGGTAGGCGTGACCGAACACCAGGGCCGCTCCGGAGGTCGGGGCCACCAGGCCCAGCAGGGCGCGCAGCGTCGTCGTCTTCCCGGAGCCGTTCGGGCCGAGGAACCCGGTGACGTCGCCCTCGCGAACCGCGAAGCTGATGGTCCGCACGGCGTGATGCGACCCGTATCGCTTGGTCAGGCGGTCTACCTGGACGACGGCGGTGACGGGAGCCTCCCGGCGGATCGTCCGATCGGGGCGACCTCTACGGTAGCGGCTCGCTCCCCGCGGTCTCCCGTTGGGCTGCCCCGGAAGGGGTGGGTCCGGGCGCGGCGGGTACGTGCCGCGGGATGGACGCCAGCAGCTCGATGAGCTGGGCCCGCTGCGCCGCGGTGAGATGGCGGGTGAAGCCGGCCACCGTCGCCGCCCGCCGACGGCGGCCGACGGCGAGCGCCTCCCGGCCCGCCGGGGTGAGCGCCAGCAGCACCGCACGCCGGTCGGTGGGATGCGAGCGGCGCGCCACCAGGCCGTCGGACTCCAGGTCGTCCACCGTCTCGGTCATCGTCCGGGGCGCCACCGCGACCGCGTCCGCGAGGTCGCGCAGCCGGCAGGGCCCGCTGTCCGCGAGCAACTGCAGGACCTTGAACCGGCGCAGGGTCAGCCCGACGCTGGCCCGCAACGCCTCGTCGACCGCGTTCCGCACCTGGTGGCCGGCGGCGAGCAGCAGGTTCACGACCTCGTCGCCGGTGTCCGGTGGCGGCATCCGGGCGCCCTCCTCGTCTACGGTGGTGATGGCGTTATCTTAGGATGGTATTCCTCATAGTGAGGGTACCTCGCCAATGAAGGAGTCCCACGTGGATGCCCTCGCCTGCCTCATGACGCGTCGCACCGCGACCCGACTCGTCGAGCCCGGGCCGACGACCGAGCAGCTCGCCGTCCTCCTCGGCGCCGCCACCACGGCGCCCGACCACAAGATGCTGCGGCCGTGGCGGTTCGTCGTCGTCCGCGGCGACGCGCGGGCGACCCTCGCGGGCGCCATCGCCGCGGCCGCGCAGGCCGTCGGCACCCTGCCCGAGCCGGTCGTGCGCAAGGCCGCCGGCAAGGCCACCCGCTCCCCGGCGCTCATCGCCGTCGTCGCGGCCCGCGTCGAGTCGAAGGTGCCCGTCGCCGAGCAGGACGCCTCCGCCGCCGCCGCGGCGCAGAACATCTGCCTGGCCGCCCACGCCCTCGGCCTGGCCTCGGCCTGGAAGTCGGTGCCGCTGCCGGACAGCGCGCAGGTCCGGGCTGCCTTCGGGCTGGCTGACGGCGAGGAGCTGGTCGGCTGGGTCGAGCTCGGCACGCAGGCCCAGGCCGCGCCGCTGCCGCCGCGGCCCGCGGTCCCGCTCGACCAGGTCGCCGCCGAGCTGGCCGTGGACGGCACGCTGCGGCCCGTCGCCGCAGCCGTCCCGGACCAGGTCGCGACGACCGCCGGGGCCGTGCAGCCGGTCGGTTCGGCGCGCTCGGGCCCGGTCGGGTAGGTGGCCGCGATTCGCGTGCTGCGCCCCGCCGACGTCCACGACGGCGGCGCGTGGATTCGACCTCGTCGGCTACCTGCTCGCCGGGGGTGGGCTGGCCGGCATCCGGTACGCCCTGTCGACCGGCCCGTCTCAAGTCCTTCGTCTTCCTGCTGACCCAGACTGCGGCTTTCGCGACCGTCACCCCGGCTCGCACCGGCGACGCCTCGGCGCTGTCCACCGCCCAGCGGCAGCTCGCCTCCGCGTTCGGCGTCGCGCTCGTGGCCACCGTTCTGGCGCTGCCGGCCGCGGGCTTCGGCGCGGCCGACGCGCCCGCGAGACGTTGGGCCCTCCTCGTCCCCGTGGAGCTTGCATTGGTGGTGGCGGAACTTGCATTGGTGGTGGCGGTGCTTGCGTTGTGCGTTCGTGACGTGGAGGCGGCCGCGACAATGCGCAGCGTTGCCCAACGGGTCCCCACATCGCCGGGAACGAGCCCGGACGGCCCAGTTCCCGGCAAGTTGCCCCGGCGGGAGCAGGAGGCTACCTAAGCTGGACCGGGGGCCTTGGTCGGCCGGGCCCGAAACCGGGTATGACTCGGCTCCCGACCTGCGACGGGAGGTTCGCCGTGAGTGGTGCGCAAGCACCGGGACGGCACGGGTCCGCCCGCCCGCGTCCGGGGAACGGCCGGCCGGCCGCCCGTTCGGGCCCGGGGCGGCTCGGTCTGGCCATGACGGGCGGACTGTTGCTCGCGGTTCTGGTCGGCTGCTCGGAGTCCGGCTCGACGGGCGAGGACGTCGCCGCCCGGTCGGACACCTCGGTCACAACCAGCCCCTTCCCGCCGGACCAGGGCACGTCGGCCGCGCCCGCGGCGACCCCGCCGGCCGCCGGGGGTGCCACCGAGTCGGCGAGCGCCGCGCCCGACGGCGCCACGGCCGGCGGTGGTTCGTCCGGCGCCTCCGGGTCCGGGGGCGCGGCTGGGTCGGGGGGCGCGGCTGGGTCGGGGGGCGCGGCTGGGTCGGCCGGGTCGGGTGCGGGCGCGGCGCCGGCGGCTCCCGGGGCGAGCCCCGCCCCCGGCGCGACCAGCGGGGGTGCCGGCGGGGCCGCCGCGACCACTGCGGTGCCGACCCCGCAGCCGTCGGCGGTATTCCTCGGCGAGGCGTGCGCGCCTGACCGCAGCAAAGCCCCGGCGATGGCCGTCAACGGCCTGGTGCTGTACTGCGTCCCGGCCGACGGTGGTGCGTCCTCCGCCGTCGGTGGTGTGTCCTCCGCCGACGGCCGGTGGTCCACCGAGCCGCCGACGTCCTCCGCCCAGTCGCGGCCGGAAGAGGGCGGGTCGTGCCAGCCGGCGGACGTCGGCCGGGTCCTGCGGGACTCCGCCGGGCGGCCGGTGTCCTGTCTGCGGGACCCGAACGGCCTGCTGAGCTGGTCGGACGTCTCCTGAGCGACCGCGGAGGGGTCGGCCAGCCCGCGCTCAGCCCCGGCGGCGGGCCCGGCGGGTGGTGAGGGCCTCCGCGAGCGACCAGGCACCGGGCAGCACGAGCGCGCCGAACACGGTCGCCCAGGCCCAGGGATGGTCGGCGAGGTAGGGAACCGCGTCGTCCTCCAACCAGTCGAACAGCCGGTCGTGCAGCACCGGGAACACTCCCGCCGCCGCGATCACCGCGATCAGCCCGGCGGCGAGCACGGCCAGCCCGCCGGGCACCCGTCGCCAGCTCGTCAGCCCGATCATCAGCAGGCCGAGCAGGGCGACGAGGATGCCGAGTCCCCCGACCACGCCGGAACTGACCACACCACCGACGATCCCCAGGACCACCAGCGCCGCCCCCAGCCCGATCACCACCCGCCGCCGGCCATGGGACACGTCCCGGACCAGCTCCCAGGCCAGCCGCGCCGCCGTGCGCACCACGAACGCCGCCGGTCGCAGGGGCCGCGGCAGGATCCGCATCGTGGCAATCCAGGCGGCGACCACGGCGACGATCTGGACCAGGTCGGTGACGAGGATCGGGCCCTGCGCCCGGTCGGTGATGCGTTCCGCCGGGACCTGGCAGGCCCGCAGCACGTCGTCCACGGCTCGCGGCGCGAGCATTCCCGGTGCCACCGGCACCCCGCTGAGGCCCGGCGGTCGTGGCGGGGTTGACGGTTGTGAGGTGGCGGTCGTGGCGGGTGGCGGCTCCTGCGCGGTCGCCGGCGCTCCCGCGGCCCGCTGCGATGCTGCGACCCGGGCGGCTGCGGCAGCCGCCAGCGAGATCACCTCCGCACCGGTGGAAGCACCCGCCATCGTCCCGTCAGCGTTCCCGGCCGGGGAGGTGCTGGTCGGCGGCTTGGTGCTGGCCGGTGGGGTGCTGGCCGGTGGGGTGCTGGCCGGCTCGGGGGCGAGGGCTCGGTCGACGGCGGCGAGGAAGTCGGCGGTGGGTCGCGGATCGAGGCCGGAGTCGTTGTCCTGGCGGACGGCCCGGGCAAGGCCGACGAGCTCCTTGGCCGCGATGTCCCGCTGAATTCCGGCGGCCACCCAGGTGGCCGTGACCGGCAGGCTGGGCGGCACCGGCGCCTCCGGATCGGCGAGGAAGGCGAGTTCGTCGAGCGCGTCCTGCGAGACGGGGGTGCCCGCGACCTCGGCGAGGTCGTCGACGAGCGCGACCAGCCAGCCCCGCCGGGCCAGCGCCGCGGTGCCGGCGACCCGCCCGTCGTCGGCAGCACCGCCTGGGCCGGCCGGGGGGCCGGTGGGCACGGCGAGGTCCCGCCGCAGCACGAGCCGGCGCGGGTCGAGCAGGATGCGCACGAGCCAGCCAGCGCCGTCGAGCCGCCCCCACATCCAGTCGTTGGCCCGCCAGGAGGACTTCGCGAAGGCGCCGAAGTTGCCCAGTTGCAGGCCCGTGATCTTGTCTTCGGCGAGGCGGNGGGCGGGGTCGAGGGCGGTCGGAAGGTCGGCGCTGATCTGAACGAGCTCGACCGGCTGGTCCAGCACGCCGCCGGTCGTGGCGCGTTCGACCAGGTGCAGATCGAGCAGGGCGATCAATGCGTCCGCACCGGTCGTCGGCAGGTAGTGGACGAAGTCGGTGAGCGTGCGGGCGGCGAGCGCCCGGCGCTGCCCGACGCTGAGCCCCGCCGGCTGGATCCCGGGCCCCGTGGGGGGTGGTGTGGGCGGGGTCCAGCGGCGGACGAGGGCGGCGATCTCACCGCGCAGCTCGCCGACGACCGGCGCGAGGGACGCCCACCCGGACCCCGGCTGCGCCGGGTTGTCGGGCCCCGCTGGGTCGTCGGGCCCCGCTGGGTCGTCGGGCCCCGCTGGGCTGCCGGGGCCCGCCGGGCTGGTGGGCCCCGCTGGAACGCTGGGCCCCGCTGGGCTGCCGGGGCCCGCTGGAACGCTGGGACCCGCTGGAACGCTGGGACCCGCTGAATCCGCCGCCCCCGCGGGATCGGAGCGCAGCCACCGGCGGGTCGCCTCCTTGAGGACGTCGAGCAGCGGGGCTCCGGGCATCGCGGCGAGGGTCTCGCTGACTGTCGTGAACACCCCCGGCCGCGGCGACGAGGTGTAGAGCGAAGCGGGCCCGCGCGCGTCCGCGGTTTCCGACCCGGCCGCGCACCCCCCTGCGCGGCCGGATCCGGTGGGGTGCGGCGGGCTGCCGGATCCGGCCAGGGCGGCGTCGTGCACGGCGGCGGCGAGCCGGGCGAGGCGGGCCCGCTCGACCGGCTCGGGGCACAGCACGTACCCCTCGTTGATCATGGAGACGAGGATGCCCCGGACACCGTCGAGGGCGGGCTGACCGAGCCGCCACAGCTCGTCGAGGTCCCCGACGCCCGGTAACCGGCCGGGCAACGTCTCCAGGACGGCGCCGCTGGCGGCGTTGGTCATCCGGGCACGGCCCGCGGCATCGGTGCGCAGCGCATCGGCGTCCGGCGGGCGCGGCAGGTCCGAGCGGTCGGTGAGCACGCGCAGCAGCGCCTCGATGACCGGCGTCGCGATCTGTTCGGCCACCGCGCGCCGGTAGGCGTCGTAGACGCTGTCGTCGGCCAGCCGGGCCGAGCCCGCCGGAGCCAGCCGCAGCAGACGCCGGCGGCCGGCCCGGGCTCCGCGGACGGCCTCGTTGTGCTCGCGCAGCGCGGCGAGGTCCGTGCCGATCGACTGGTTCAGGGCCGCGCCGAGCGCCCCCAGCAGGGTGCCGCTCACCGACGGCAGCGGCGGCGCTGGCGGCGCATCGGTCGCCCGCCCCGGCTCGGGCTGTGTTCCGCGGAACAGCCGGGTTCCGCGGAACAGCCCAGGCCCGTGTGTCTGGTGCGTTCCGTGTGTCTGGTGCGTTTCGGGGAGCTGGTGCGTTCCGGGGGTCTGCCGGTCACTGGGTTGCGCGTCGCGCGTCGCCGGGGTCGGACGGGGGGAGGGCACGACGTAGGTCAGCACCCGGCGGACCTGGCGTTCGGCGGGGCGGTCGAAGATGGCCGCCAGCGCCGGGCCGATCGGCCGGTTGACGAGGATCCCGCCGTCGGAGGCGTGGAAGGAACGGGCGGCGTTGACGAAGCGCGCCATGTCCGGGTGGGTGTCGTCGAGGGCGTGACCGACCGGCACGTAGGCCGGCTCGAACGCCCCAGGGAACGCGGAGCTGGCCCGGGCGGAGAGCGCCAGGCGTGGGATCGCCGCGGGATCGGTGAGGTCCGGTGTGCCGAACACGAACAGGCCCCGGTAGTCGACGTCGTACATCGTGCCGCCGAGCGAGTCGGAGTGTTCGGCGACCTCGCCCCGAAGGATCGTCGTCGTGACGAACACCGAGGTCGGCCGGGCGGCGGCGGCCTGCTGCGGTGCGGTCGTCCCGGCCACGGCGCCGAGGGCGGTGTGCAGGGCGGGCAGCACGGCGGCGTCCCCCCGCAGCAGCGACGGGTACGCCTTCTCGTCCGGGGTGCGCATGAGCGTGTCCAGCGAGCCCAGGGACAGCCACAGCTCGCGCAGCGGGGCGAGGTCGCCGTGACGGGCGTTCGCGAAGCCGAGCATGGTCGCGTTGATCCCGCCGGCGGAGGCCCCGGCGAGCACGTCCACGCTGAGCTCGACGTCGAGGATGGCCGCGAGCCGCGCGTACCGGGCGGCGACCGCGGCGTCGGCATCGTCGGCGCGGGTGTGCCCGGGGCTGGTGGCCAGGTTGATCTCGGTGGCGACTCCGCCCATCCACACGGCGAGGCTGGCGCCACCGGTCATGACGACCGCAAGCCGCACTTCCTGGGTCGTCTCGTCACGCATGGTGGCAAGGGTAGACGTGCCGGACATCGCCCGATCCGCGCTTGTCGCGGTCGGTGCGGATTGGTGGAGCTGTTTACTGCGTCGCCCTACTTGTCAACGGGTTACTCGTGGGTAGCATGGGAACACCGTACTCACGAGTAGCAAGCCGGTCCCGGCCGTGCGCGCCGCCCGGCGCTCCCGGAAAGGAGCCGTTCATGGGCCACTACCGGAGCAACCTGCGGGATCTCGAGTTCAATCTGTTCGAGGTGTTCGGCGTCGATCGCACGCTCGGCACCGCTCCGTTCGAGGAGATGGACGCCGAGACCGCGCACGAGGTGCTCGCCGAGCTGGAGCATCTGGCCACCGGCCCGGTCGCGGAGTNGTTTGCCGATGCCGACCGCAACCCGCCGACGNTCGACCCGGCCACCGGCTCGGTCACCCTGCCCGAGTCCTTCAAACGCTCCTACCGGACGGTCCAGGACGGCGAGTGGTGGCGGCTGTTCGTCCCGACGGACCTCGGGGGCCTCGGCGCGTCGCCGACGGTTGCCTGGGCTGCCGCGGAGCTGCTGCTCGGGGCGAACCCGGCCGTGTTCATGTACATGGCCGGTCCGACCTTCGCGGCGATCCTGCACCGGCTGGGCAACGAGTGGCAGCGCACACTCGCCGGCTACGCCATCGAGCGGCACTGGGGCGCGACGATGGTGCTCACCGAGCCGGACGCCGGATCCGACGTCGGCGCCGGCCGGACCCGGGCGGTCGAGCAGACCGACGGGACCTGGCACATCGAGGGCGTCAAGCGGTTCATCACCAGCGGCGACTGGGATGTTCCGGAGAACATCTTCCACCTTGTCCTCGCCCGGCCGGAGGGGCACGGCCCGGGCACGAAGGGCCTGTCGATGTTCGTCGTGCCGAAGTTCATGCCGGATCCGGCGACCGGAGCGCCCGGGGAGCGCAACGGCGTGTACGTCACCAACATCGAGAAGAAGATGGGCCTGAAGGTCTCCGCGACCTGCGAGCTGAACTTCGGCGAGCGGGCGCCGGCGGTCGGCTGGCTGGTCGGCGACGTGCATGAGGGCATCGCGCAGATGTTCCAGGTCATCGAGTACGCCCGGATGATGGTCGGTACGAAGGCCATCGCCACGCTGTCGTCGGGCTACCTCAACGCGCTCGACTTCGCCCGCACCCGGGTACAGGGCGCCGATCTCACCCGGTCCGCCGACAAGACCGCGCCCCGGGTGGCGATCATCAACCATCCCGACGTCCGCCGGATGCTCATGCTGCAGAAGGCGTATGCCGAGGGCATGCGTTCACTGGTGCTGTACACCGCGACGTTCCAGGACCGGGTGGCCCAGGCGGCGGCACGCGGCGAGAACGACGAACTCGCGGTCCGGATCAACGACCTGCTGTTGCCGATCGTCAAGGGGGTCGGCTCCGAGCGGTCCTACGAGCTGCTCTCGACCTCGTTGCAGATCTTCGGCGGCTCCGGCTACCTGCAGGACTACCCGATCGAGCAGTACATCCGGGACGCCAAGATCGACACCCTCTACGAGGGCACCACCTCGATCCAGGGCCAGGACCTGTTCTTCCGGAAGATCGTCCGGGATCGCGGGCAGGCGCTGACCGCCGTGCTGGGGGAGATCCAGACCTTCGTGAAGGCGGAGGCCGGCAACGGCGCCTTGCAGTACGAGCGGGAGGCGCTGGGAGCCGCGCTGGACGACGTCCAGGCGATGGTGGGTTCGCTGGTCNGCTACCTCACCGGTGCCGCCGACGACGCCCGGCAGGTCTACAAGGTGGGCCTGAACTCCACCCGCCTGCTACTCAGCATCGGTGATGTGCTCATCGGCTGGCTGCTGCTGCGGGGCGCCGAGGCGGCACTGCGCGCCCTCGACGAGGCGGGCACCGGCCCGGCCCGGGCCGGGCACCAGGGCACGGCCTTCTACCAGGGCAAGGTGGCCGCGGGCCGCTGGTTCGCGGCGAACGTGCTGCCCGAGCTGAAGGCGCGCCGGGCCGTGGTCGAGTCGACCGGGCTCGGACTCATGGATCTCCCCGAGGATGCGTTCTGAGCTCGATGATCCACGAGTCGCGGTGGGTCCGCGAGGGTTGCCACGGATCGCGGAAGGTCTCGCGCGGTCCGTGGCAATTGCCGGCCCGGCGGGGNTGTATTGGGCGGTTCCGCGGGTAGATGGGGCGGCATGGGAATCCCGTTGAGCCTCGCCTTCTTCGCCCTCGGCGCCATCCTCGCCTTCGCCGTCCGCTCCGATCCCTCCGGCCTCAGCCTCGACATGGTCGGCCTCATCATGATGCTCGTCAGCGCAGTCGGTCTCGGCATCACGCTGTACCAGAACCAGTGGCGCCGCAAGATCGTCGAGGAGTCGGTGGAGAGCGGCGTGCCGACGCCGATCTCGGTCGACGACACAATCCTGGTCGACCCGGTCACCCCGGTCGAGGCACCGCGTCGGCGTGAGCCGGACCTCACGCCCGAGGAGGACCGCAAGCTGAACTCCGCGCGCCACCCGGAGGCGAACCCCGAGCCGCAGCCCGTCGTGCACGTCGGCAGCGAGGAGCGCTCCGCGTCGCGGCGGTGAGCTCCTGTCTCCTGTCTCCTGCCGGGCCCGTCCGCCTGCCCGCCGCCGCCCGGCCCAGCTCCCCGAACGACCCGGCTCCCCGAACGACCCGGCTCCCCGAACGACCCGGCTCCCCGAACGACCCGTGATCCGGGTCCGGGGAACCGGGCTCCGGGCGGCTTGTTCGTCCGGGGTCGGCGTCAGGACGTGCGCAGCGGCGGGAAGGCCTGGTCCAGCTCGTTGCGCATGTCCCGCTTCAGCAGGTCGTCGGTGTCCGAGGAGGACTGCCCCTCCAGGAGGAACCGGGCCACCCGGAGCGTGAGGTCGACCCGTTCGGCCAGGTTCAGCGTGCCGGTGAACCGGCCGCTGGAGTTGGCGGAGGTCAGAACCTTGGCGACGAACTCGTCCGCGGCCTGAAGTGCCTCCACTCGCGTCATGGTTCCACCTCTTTGTGCCGGAAGCCGGTCAGAGGCGCAACCGTACCAGGGGGCCGACTGTGCGCCGTTGTGCGCCCCTCTCGTGTGCTTTGTGGCGTGCTGGTGGATCCGATGAGTCGATCACGACCAGGCGAGGGCGAGCGTGGGATCCGTCAGCACTGCACCCACATCCGCGAGCACCGCCGCACCCAGTTCCCCGTCGACGATGCGGTGATCGAAGGACAGGGCGAGCTGCACCACCGTACGTACCGTGAGCTGACCGTCGTGCACCCAGGGAGTGGGACGGATCGAGCCCAGAGCAAGTATGGCGGCCTCCGGCGGGTTCAGGATCGGCGTTCCGACGTCGACGCCGAGCACCCCCACGTTGGTGATGGTGATGGTCCCGCTACGAAGATCCGTCGGGTCGAGCCGGTCCGCCCGGGCCGATGCGGTGAGCCCCGCGAGTGCCCGCGCGAGGCCGACGAGATCGAGCCGGCCCGCGTCGGGGATGTTCGGCACGACGAGGCCGCGCGGCCCCGCCACGGCGATGCCGAGGTTCACCCGGTCGGGGACCTGGATTTCCGCCCGCCCCGCGCCCCCGTCCTCGACCCAGCGAGAATTGATCATCGGATGCCGGCGCACGGCGACGAGCAGGGCCTTGGCGACGAACAGCAGCGGCGTGACCTTGATGCCGCCGAACTCCGGCAGCGCCGCCACGCGCTCGCGCGCGGCCATGGTGGCGGTCACGTCGACGCTGAGGAACTCGGTGACGTGCGGCGCGGCGGTGACGCTGGCGACCATGGCCTGAGCCATCGACCGCCGTACCCCGACGACGGGCACGTGCCAGGCCCCGGTCGCGGAGGAGAAAGCCGCGTCGGCCGGGACCGCGCCGATCCGCCGGTTGGCGGGCGGCGTCGCCTCCGGTGCGGTGGGCGTAGCCGGCGCCTCCGGTGCGGTCGGCTGCGACGCCGGAGTCGCCGCGGGCGCCGCTCGGGCGACGGTGTGCACGGCGGCCTGGACATCGTCCCGGCTGATCGTGCCGTCGGGGCCGGTACCGGCGATCCCGGCGAGGTCGACACCGAGGTCGCGAGCCAGCTTGCGGACGGGTGGCTTGGCGAGCACCGCGGACTTGGCGAGCACCGCGGGCTTGTCGAGCCCCGCGCCGTCCACCCGCGCCGGTCCGCTCCCGCGGGCGGGTCCCGGGGCAGCCTGGCGGCGGGGACTGCGGCGACGTTGCTGACCCTGGCGCGGCCCGTAGCCGACGAGCACGGGCACGCGCTCGCCGGCACCACCGTCGCGGGAGGCCGGCAGCCGCCCCCCGCCCGCCGCACCGCCGGCGGACCCGAACGCGGCCGTCGCCGGTGCGGGGGCTGCGTCCGCGGGCTCGGGCTGCCCGGCATCGGCCGTCCGGACCGTCAGCAGCGGTTCGCCGACGGCCAGGGTGCTGCCCGCTTCGCCGTGGATCTCCACCAGCACCCCGGCGAACGGACTCGGGATCTCGACGACCGCCTTGGCGGTCTCGACCTCCACGAGCGGCTGGTTCACCGTGACGGAGTCGCCGACCTGGACGAGCCAGCGGACGATGTCCGCGTCGGTCAGACCCTCGCCCAGGTCAGGGAGCCGGAACTGTCGCTGCGCCACGGGGAACCCCAGTTCGGATAGTGCGGGCGGGTCAGTAGCCGAAGGACCGGTCCACCGCGTCGAGGATGCGGTCGACGTCGGGCAGGTAGTGGTCCTCGAGACGGGCGGGAGGGTAAGGGGTGTCGAACCCGGTGACCCGCAGCACCGGCGCTTCCAGCGAGTAGAACGCCTGCTCGGCGACGCGGGCGGCGACCTCGGCGGAGACCGAGACGTTCGACGGCGCCTCGTGCACCACGACCAGCCGTCCGGTCCGCCGCACGGAGGCGAGCACCGGCTCGAGGTCGAGGGGGGACAACGAGCGCAGGTCGACGACCTCCAACGACCGGCCGTCGTCGGCCGCGCTGACCTCGGCGGCATCCAGGCAGGTCCGCACCGTCGGGCCGTAGCCGACCAGGGTCGCGTCGGTGCCCGCCCGCACCACCGCGCTGCTGTGCAGGCCGGTGGTCCCATCCGGGGACACCTCGCCCAGCGGACGGGGGTCCACCACCGCCTTCTCCCAGTACCGCCGCTTCGGCTCCAGGAAGATGACCGGGTCGTCGGAGCGGATCGCCTGCTGGATCATCTGGTGGGCATCGACCGGGTGCGAGCAGGCGACGACCTTCAGCCCCGCGGTGTGGCAGAAGTACGCCTCCGGGGACTCGCTGTGGTGCTCGACGGCGCCGATGCCCCCGCCGAACGGGATGCGGATCGTCACCGGCAGCCTGATCCGCCCGCCGGAGCGGTAGTGCAGCTTCGCGAGCTGGCTGACGATCTGGTCGAACGCGGGGTAGACGAAGCCGTCGAACTGGATCTCGCAGACGGGCCGGTAGCCGCGCATGGCCAACCCGATCGCGGTTCCAATGATCGCCGACTCGGCCAGCGGCGTGTCGATCACCCGGGCCTCGCCGAACTCCTTCTGCAGGCCGTCGGTCACCCGGAACACGCCGCCGAGGGTGCCCACGTCCTCGCCCATCACGATCACCTTGGGATCGGCCGCCATCGCCGAGCGCAGGCCCAGGTTCAACGCCTTCGCGAGGGTGATCGGCACGGGGGTGGCGGGCTCGCCGGTTCGCTCCCCGCCGACCTCGGCGGGCTGCTCGCCGGTGATGACGGCTCCGCTGGTCACCACGCCTCCCCTGGTAGCTGCGTTTCGCCTGGTACGTGCGTCTCGCCCGCCACGAGTCCACCCTTCACGCCGAGCCCATTCCTCACGCCGAGTCGATCCTCGGTGCCGGGTCGATCCCCGGTGCCGGGTCGATCCTCCCGGTCGAGCCGGTCGTCCGTCCCGCCGTCACCCGGATCGAGCGTGGCGGCGAACGCCGAACGCTGCTCCGCCACCAGCCCATTCTCGGTGACCTGCACATGGTCGAACAGGCTGGTCGGGTCCGGGTCGAGCATCGCCGTGCAGCGGGCGCGCAGCTCGTGGGCGAAGGTGTCGGCCTCGAGGGCCAGGTGCCGGTCACGCTCCTCACCGAGCAGGCCACGGGCCGCAAGATGGGCGCGCATCCGGTCCAGCGGATCCCGCCGACGCCACACCTCGAGCTCGACCGGCGACCGGTAGCGGGTGGGGTCGTCGGCCGTCGTGTGCGCGCCCATCCGGTAGGTCACCGCCTCGACGAGCACCGGCCCCCGACCGGCCCGGGCGATCGCCAGCGCCCACCGGGACACGGCGAGGCAGGCCAGCACGTCGTTACCGTCGACGCGCACGCTGGGGAAGCCGAATCCGGCCGCCCGGTGGAAGATCTCGGTCCGGCTCTGCCGGCGGGTCGGCTCCGAGATGGCCCACTGGTTGTTCTGGCAGAAGAACACCAGGGGGACGGAGAACACGCTCGCCCAGCCGAACGCCTCGTTGACGTCGCCCTCGCTGGACGCGCCGTCCCCGAAGTAGACGATCGCGGCCCCGGCCGAGCGGTCCCAGGTCATCCCCATCGCGTAGCCGGCGGCGTGCAGCGTCTGCGAACCGACGACGATCGAGTAGAGGGCGAAGCCGTGCGTGGCCGGATCCCAACCGCCGAGGTTGACGCCGCGGAAGATGGCCAGGACCGCCGCCGGGTCGACGCCGCGACACCAGGCCACCCCGTGCTCGCGGTAGGACGGGAACGCCATGTCGTCGGGCCCGAGCGCCCGCCCGGATCCGACCTGCGCCGCCTCCTGGCCGCGCAGGCTCGCCCACAGCCCGAGCTCGCCCTGCCGCTGCAGGCTGGTCGCCTCCTCGTCCATGCGTCGGACCAGCACCATGTCCCGGTACANACCGAACAGCTCGTCGTCGGTGAGGTCGGCGACGTACGCGGGCAGGTCGATGTCGACGGCGGTGAGTTCTCCACTCGGCGGTCCGGCGTCCGGACCAGCCTTCGGATGGCCAGCCTTCGGACGGCCGGGGGTCGGTCGGCCGGGCGTCGGACGGCCAGGGGTCGGCGGTGTGTCTGCCGGCCGGTCGGGCGGCGCGGCGGGCGGCGCGTCCGGTTCGGGCGTCCTGGCCCGGGACGCGACGGTGATCCGATGACCGGTCGGAGTGAGTAGCTGCATGAGCTCCGTCACACTCGGCAACGATAGACCTCAGACGGAGGCCGGCAACCCGATCTGCGAGTCCGCCGCGCGGGTGGTCACGCCTCCCCGCTCGGTGCCGGGGCCGCGGGTCGGTACGGTGTCGCGGTGACGAGTGCGCAGGACGTGCCCCGCCCGCCGGCCCGCCGCGACATCGGGAAGGTCGGCATCTGGAGCGGGCAGTTCGACTTCTCCCCGGCCGGCGTCGTCCGGGAGGCCATCGCCGAGCTTGACGAGCTCGGCTACCCCACCCTGTGGACGGGTGAGGTCAAGGGCCGGGAGGTCCTGGTCACCGCGAGCCTCGCCCTCGCGGCCACCTCACGGATCACGATCGCGACCGGGATCGCGCAGATCCTCGCCCGCAACCCGCTGACGATGACCGCCGCGCAGCTCGCCCTCGCGGAAGCGTTCCCCGGCCGTTTCCTGCTCGGGCTGGGCGTCTCCCATGCCGAGCTGATGCACATCCGGGGCGCCGCCTACACCCGCCCGCTCGCGCAGATGGCGGCCTACCTCGACGAGATGGACCGGATGGCCGCCGAGCAGTACCGGGCGGTGGCGCCGGCCGAGCCGCCGCCGCGGGTCCTCGCCGCGCTCGGGCCGAAGATGCTGGGTCTTGCCCGCGATCGCGCCGACGGCGCGCACACCTACTTCGTCCCGCCCGAGCACACCGCGGCGGCCCGCGAGATCCTCGGCCCGGACAAGCTGCTCGTCCCCGAACAGGCGTTCGTCCTGCACGACGACCCCGAGCAGGCTCGGGAGCTGGCGCGCCGGCACACCGGGTCCTACCTGCGGCTGCCGAACTACACGTCCAACCTGCGCCGGTTCGGGTTCGACGACGACGACCTCGCCGGCGCGGGCTCCGACCGCCTGGTCGACACGATCGTCCCCTGGGGCGACCCCGACGTCCTGCTCGGCCGGATCAAGGAGCATCTCGACGCCGGGGCCGACCAGGTCGCCGTACAGGTCCTGGACTTCGACCGCCGCGGGCTGCCCCGCCGGCAGTGGCGCGAACTGGCACCGGCGCTGTCGGCCCTGTAACTGCTGTCGGCCCTGTGACCGCTGTCGGCCGGGTGGCCGTCAGCGCGGTCTCGGCTGGTTACCCTGTCCCGGCTGTCGGTCCGGTGACGTCCACTGGCCCGGCGCGGCCGGGTCGGCGAGGCTTGCCGGACGGGGACGTCGGACGGAGGAACGCGGCATGGGCGGGGGGTTCGCGCGGCGGTTGACCGGGCGTCGGTCGGCAGTCGCGGGGTTGGCCCTCGGCACGGCCGGAGTCCTGCTGGTCGGGCTCGTCGCCTGTTCGATGCCCTACGGCGACGACGCGGATCCGACTCCCGCGCCGACCGGTGCGACCGCCACAGCGGCCAGCCGGGGCGGGACCGGTTCCCCGGCCACCCCGGGTGCGGCCGCCGGGGGCACCGGTTCGGCCGACGGTTCCAGCCCGGTCGGGAACGGTGCGAGACGGCCGACGGGGCAGCCCGTCACGATCGCGTTCGGCGGTGACATCCACTTTGCCGGCACGCCCGGCCAGCGCCTCGCGGCCGATCCCGCCACGGCGATCGGGCCGATCTCGGCGACCCTGGCCGCCGCGGACCTCGCCGTCGCGAACCTGGAGACCGCGGTGACCGACGGCGGCACCCCGGCGCCGAAGGAGTTCACCTTCCGTGCCCCGCCCACCGCGTTCGACGCGGTGCGCGCCGCCGGCATCGATGTCGTGACCATGGCGAACAATCACGGCATGGACTACGGCCTGACCGGGCTGCAGGACTCGCTGCGCCACGCCCGCGACGCCCACTTCCCGGTCATCGGCATCGGCGAGGACGACACCAGCGCCTTCGCCCCGTACACGACGACGGTGAAGGGGCAGCGCATCGCCGTCATCGGGGCGACCCAGGTCCTCGACGACCAGCTCATCGCCGCCTGGACCGCCGGGCCGCACAAGCCTGGCCTCGCCTCGGCGAAGGAGGTCGACAAGCTGGTCGCCGCTGTGCGGGGCGCGCGGGCGCGGGCCGACACCGTTGTCGTGTTCCTGCACTGGGGGGTCGAGCAGCAGCAGTGCCCGAGCGACACGCAGCGATCCCTGGTCCCCCGGCTCGCCGCAGCCGGGGCGGACGTCGTCGTCGGCAGCCACGCCCACGTCCTGCTCGGGGCGGGTTGGACCAGCGACGGCGTCTACGTCGACTACGGCCTGGGGAACTTCGTCTTCTATTCCTCCGGGACCGGACGCAACACCGAGTCCGGGGTGCTGCGCCTGACCGTGGCCGGCAGGGCGGTCACCGACGCCACCTGGGTGCCCGCCCGGATCGTGGGGGGCGCACCGCGGCCGCTGAGCGGNGCCGCCGGCAGCCAGGCGCTCGCCGCCTGGAACGCCCTGCGTGGCTGCACCGGCCTCGCGGCCACCGCCCCGTGATGGTTTGATCCGTGCTGGTTTGGTCCGTGATGGTTCAGGAGGCGGCGGACGCTGCCGCGCAGTCGGCGCACGTGCCGTAGATCTCCACGGTGTGCTCGACGTCGACGAAGCCCTCGGCGTCGGCGATGGCGGCGGTCCACGCCTCGATCTCCGGGCCGGCGATCTCCACGGTCCGCCCGCAGACCCGGCAGACGAGGTGGTGGTGGTGCGCCGCGGTGGCGCAGCGTCGGTAGACCGTCTCGCCGTCGTCGCGGCGGATCATGTCGACCTCACCCCGGTCCACCAGCACCTGGAGATGGCGGTACACGGTGGTCAGCCCGACCCCGGCGCCCCGTGAGCGCAGCAGGGCGTGCAGGTCCTGAGCGCTGGTGAAGGCGTCGGTCTCGGCGAGGGCGGCGCACACCGCGTCGCCCTGCCGGGTGGCGCGCACCGTCGTGCCGCGGCCGGGTGCGCCGCGCGCCGCCGCGCCGGGGACCGGCCGAGGGGACGGGTCCGCATCGGGCGATCTGGGCTCGTTCCTCGCGATGCTCACCGTCACTCCCTTCGCCGCGTCCGTGCTGTGGTCCGAGACGCCCCGGAGGTCCGAGACGCCCCAGAGATCCGAGGCGCCGTCGACCCCGGCCGGGCCGCGACGTCCTCGCGGCTCGGGTCGCGGCTCGGGGTGCTTCACGATCTCATTTTCTCACCTTCGCGCGCTGTCAGGGCCGTTCGGCCGACCCGGATGGCACTCCGATGGCAACGTTATTGACAATGGAATTCATTTCCGAAAAGGTGGATCGCGGCGGGAACAGGCTCGCCACCACTCCCGGAGGTTCCGATGTCACTCACAGTCACTCCGCAGCTCGTTGAGGCCGCCCGTGTCGGCGAACTGACCGACGAGGCGTTCCTGGACTGCGTCCGCACCTCGCTGCCGTTCGCCTATGAGCTGGTCGAGCGGCTCGCGGCCGAGCTCGGGCCGGCCCAAGCCGCCGGGTCGGACTTCACCGCCTTCGACGGCACGCCGCCCACCGACGCGGAGGGGGGCCAGCTACTGCGCGCGATGGCCAGCACCTCCATCCGCTCAGCGTTGGAGCGGCGTTTCGGCGTGGCCCTCGTGTTTCAGAACTGCCACCGGGTCGGGATGTTCGGCCTCGACGCGATCGGTGGGGAGCAGTACCGGCAGTTCGTGTCCCGCGAGGCGCAGATCCTCAATCAGAAGCCCGAGCTCGTCAACTGCTGAGCTCCCCCGGCGCCGGCCGGCCCCTCCCCGCGGCATAACCTTTGCCCTGCGTCGGGTGTCAGGGCCGGATGGGCGGAGGAGGATCGGCATGGCGCGGCAGGGCGGCCGGCCGGGTTGGCTGCGTGAGCCGGACCCGTTGCAGAATCCGATCGGGAGCCGGCTCGCCATTCTCGGCATGATCGCGCTGATCATCGGTGGCGCCGTGGCCATCGTGACCGGGGGCGAGCAGCCCGCATCCGGCCTGCCCGCCGGTGGCACGCACGCGAGTACCCCCGCCCCCGTCTCGACGGCCCCCGTCTCGGCCGTCCCGGTGTCCGCCGAGAACGACGCCGCGGAGCTGGCGTCCTGGTACCACGGGAGCGAGGGACTACGGATCCGGGTGGCCACCGACGTGGCCACCGTCCGTTCCCAGCTCGCCGCGCAGAACGGCGCCGCCCTGAAACCCGCGTGCGCCACCCTTGGAACCGACATCTCGGCGGCGATCACCGCGCCGGTGCCACCCACCGCCGGGGCACGGGCCCGTTACGACGCAGGAGGCCGTGGCTATACCGCGGCGACGGCCTCCTGCGCCCAGTTGTTCGACGGCACCCGCATCGAGGTCGGCGTTCTGCAGCAGCGCATCCGCACCTCGCTGGCCGACGGTGACCGGGAGTGGGCGGCGTTGGCGGCGATCATCGGCCAGCCGATGGCGACGGCGGCCCCCGCCGCCCCGTGACCGCGCAGCGGTCCAGCTCGTGCAACGTCCCGGTCAGCGGGAACGAGCGGACGCCGCGGTTGCACCATCCGCCGCGGCGCAGGGTGGCGAGCTCTGCGGCCGTGCCCCGGCGGTCGTAGGCGAGGACGAACAGCAGGACGCGCCGCGGGGGATGCTGGCGGGTCCGCACGGCCCGCTCCGCCCCACCGCGACCGATGGCGGTCAGGAACGTCGTCGCCGAGCGCGGCACCCGTGCACCTGGTCGCCGCGGGCCGTCGGCGCTGAGCTCCATCCCGTACAGCCAGCCCGCCCGAGCGAGGCGGCCGCCGACGATGACGGCGTCACCCGGGCGGTACTGGTCGCGCACTGCCAGAGTGGCGTCCACCATGCCCTCGATCGGGCGCACATCGTGGCGCTCCCGCCACATGGTGCCGATCCCGGCGGCCGCGCAGACCGGCGTCGCCGCGACGCCCGCGAGGCAGAGCACGCTGGCCGCCCTGATGACGTGACCGCGGCGCCGACAGGCCGCGGCCGCCAGCTCGCCCGCGCCGACCGCCGCGACGATGGTCAGCAACGGGACGAGGAACAGGTTCGGCCGGCAGGCCCCGAAGGGCCAGTAACGTCCGCCGCTCGCCGCGAGCTGAAGGAGCTCGGCGCCGACCAGGCTCCACAGCAGGGTCGCGCCGTCCGTCCGGCGGCGCAGCGCCCGGGCGCCCGCGAGCATGGCGACGGCCGTCGCGGTTCCCACGAGGGCCGTGGCGAGTCGGTGGCCCTCGAGCAGGGAATGCACCAGGTTGGGGTCGTAGCGGTCGATGCCGGGTGGCGCGCCGCCCAGCACCGCGAGTGCCTGGTCGGCGGTGAAGCGCAGCCCGCCGAGAACGCCTCGCCCGGCGAGGAACTGATCGTCCCAGAAGTGGCTCGCGCGCTGGCTGGACTGGTGGGAGACGAACAGCAGCGTGTGCCCGCCGGCCAGCAGCAGCGCCGGCGCGGCGCGCCAGCCGGTTCGGCGGTCGCGGACGAGGTCGCCCACGGCCAGCGGTACCAGCAGGAACACGGCGGGCAGCGAGACCGCGGCCAGGGCGCCGGCGGCAGTTCGGTTCCGCAGCGGCGCGCCGGGCGCCGTCCACAGGGCGAACACCGCGAGGGAGACGACGGCCTCGAGGACATACGGCTTGAGCTGGGTGCCGGAGTCGACGACGGTGCCGCTCAGCGCCACCGCGACCGCGCCGCCCGCGGCCGGGAGGACGCCGGTGAAGCGCCGCGCGGACAGGAATGTCGCCACCGCCAGCACCGGCAGCCAGATGCCGGCCGTGACGGTGCGCAGCGTCCAGGCATGCCAGCCGAGAACGTTGCCGGTCAGCCGGGTCAGCGCGATCGATCCCAGCGACGACGGCGCGTTTGCCGACTTGAGCTCCGGCCAGAACGTCGGCCACGGCTCGCCGGCGAAGTGCGGGCGCCAGAGCTCGTCGTACCAGAGCGGACGCCCGATCCGGGCGTGCAGCGTGATCTCCACCGCGATGACGGCGACGGCGAGCAGAAGCGCGACCCGCAGGTCGCGGCGCGAGTTGTCCACAGGTTGTCCACAAGCCGCCGCCTGCCTGTGGACAACCTCGTCGATGGTGTCGATAGGACTAGTTCTGCTTGTACCGGGCCAGGAACCGGTCGATCCGCCCGACGGCGTCGGTGAGATCGTCCACCGAGGGCAGCGTCACGATCCGGACATGGTCGGGATGTGGCCAGTTGAAGCCGGTTCCCTGCACAAGAAGAATCTTCTCGGCCGCCAGCAGGTCAAAGACGAACCGCTCGTCGTCCTCGATCGGATAGACCTCGGGGTCGAGCCTCGGGAACGCGTACAGCGCGCCTCGCGGCGGCACGCAGGACACGCCCGGGATGTCGTTGAGCAGCTTCACGACCGTGTCCCGCTGCTCCCGCAGCCGGCCGCCGGGCAGGACGAGATCACCCGCACCGCCGTTCTCGGCGAGTGCGGCGAGCGTGGCGAACTGCCCGGGCACATTCGCGCACAGCCGCATGTTCGCGAGGATGTTCAGCCCCTCGATGTAGGACGAGGCGTGTCCACGCGGGCCCGACAGCACCATCCAGCCGGAGCGGAACCCAGCCAGCCGGTACGCCTTCGACAGCCCGTTGAAGGTCATGCAGACCAGGTCCGGAGCCAGCGACGCGGTCGCGATGTGCTCAGCGTCGTCGTAGAGGATCCGATCGTAGATCTCGTCGGACAGCAGCATCAGATGGTGGCGCCGCGCGACCTCGACGATGTCCTCCAGCACCCGCCGGTCGTAGACGGCGCCGGTGGGGTTGTTCGGGTTGATGATGACGATCGCCCTGGTCCGCGGGGTGACCTTGCGAGCGATGTCCGCCACGTCCGGCGCCCAGCCGGCGGTCTCGTCGCAGAGGTAGTGCACCGGCCGCCCGCCGCAGAGGCTCACCACGGCCGTCCACAGCGGGTAGTCCGGCGCCGGCAGCAGCACCTCGTCGCCGTTGTTGAGCAGCGCCTGCAACGACATCATGATCATCTCGGAGACGCCGTTGCCCAGGTACACGCTGTCGGACGTGATTCCGGTGATGCCCTTGCGGTTGTGGTAGCCCACGACCGCCTCGCGCGCGGCGCGCAGACCCTTGGAGTCGCTGTACCCCTGTGCGTCCGCCAGGTTTGCCACGACGGCCTCAAGTACCTCCGGCGGTGCGGAGAAGCCGAACGGCGCCGGGTTGCCGATGTTCAGCTTGAGGATGCGCGCGCCCGCGGCTTCCAGCCGGGTCGCTTCGTCGAGGACAGGCCCGCGGACGTCGTAGCAGACGTCGGCGAGCTTGTCGGACTGGGTGAACTCCATCTACCCAGAGTAGGTGGGGCGTCCAGCGGATTTCCGGCGGCCCACGACCGCGACGGCCAGTTCACCCCACGGGAGTGACCGCAACACCAGCGAGGTCATGAAGAATGCGGCGACGGAGAGGACGATTGCACCGCCGGCCGCGACATTCCACTGCTCGCTGACAGCGAGTCCGATCACCCCTGAGGCGACGCCGACGCCGATGGCCACGGCGGTCATCGTGGATGTCCGGGAGCACCAGAGCCGGGCGGTTGCCGCCGGACCCACGATCAGGGCGACAGCCATGATCGTGCCGACAGCGGGCAG
The DNA here is from genome assembly GCF_001414035.1 of Frankia sp. ACN1ag. Lineage (NCBI taxonomy): Bacteria > Bacillati > Actinomycetota > Actinomycetes > Frankiales > Frankiaceae > Frankia > Frankia sp. ACN1ag. Next base: position 276,414 of record NZ_LJPA01000001.1, read on the forward strand.
GGAGGTCACCACCGTCGCCTCGAGTGCCAGCAGCAGGACGAGATCGAGCCGGCGGGCCGGATAGCCCGCGGCGGCGAGGGCGTCCGGATCGAAGGCGGCGAGGTGCAGTTCCTTGCGCAGCGCCGCCAGCATCCCCAGCACGACCGCCGCCGTCACCGCGCTGACGACGAGATCGCTCGGCTGGACGGTGAGCACCGAACCGACCAGGAAGGCGGTGAGGTCCCGGCTGAAGCCCTCCTGTGTCGACATCAGCGCCATCCCCAGGGCGAAGCCGCCGGAGAGCACCACGGCGGTGACGCTGGTCGTCTCCCGCCCGTGCTCAGCGCCGCGCGGGCCGGTCAGCGCCGCCACGACAGCCACGAGAAGCACGCCGAACACCCCCGCGCCGAGGACGAGGCCCAGGCCGAGCAGCGTCGCGATCACCACTCCGGGGAAGGTCGCGTGGGTCAACGCCGTGGTCAGGAAGCTCAGCCGACGCAGCACGACATGGACGCCGACCGCACCGCAGAGCACCCCGACGATCACGACCTCCAGCAGCGCGCGCCGCACGTAGCCGTCGCCGAGCGAGGTGAGCAGAATCACCGCCGCACCAGCCGGCGGGTGGCCTGGCCGAGCGTCACCAGGGCGTAGAAGGCGACGAGGACGAGCACGATCGTGGCCCCGGCGGCGAGCCGCAGGTCGTGACCGACCGACGCCTCGTAGCTGGTGGCGAGACCCAGCCAGGCGCCGACCATGCCGACGAGCACCGCCACGGCGACGATGACGCCGAGCCGCTCGGACAGCAGCCGCGCCGCCGCAGCCGGCACGACGAGCATCGCGATCACGAGCACGGTCCCGACAGCCTGGACCGAGGCGACCACGACCAGCGCGATCAGCATGTTGCTGACCAGATCGAGCGCGGTGATCCGGTAGCCCGTCGCCCGGGCCCACTCCGGATCGAAGGCCCGCAGCAGCAGCTCCTTGCCCAGCCCGAGCAGAACCAGGCCGGCCAGGACGGTCACCGCCGCGGTGACCACGATGTCCGTCGTGTCGATGGTCAGCACGTGCCCGAACAGGAAGGCGGTGAGATCGGCGGTGTAGGAATGCTGCCGCGAGATGAGGATCACCCCCACCGCGAAGAAGGCCGTCAGCAGCACGGCCAGGGTCGCGTCCTCGTTCACCCGCCGGGTCGCCGCGATCGCCGTGAACAGGGCTGCGGCGGCCACCGCGCAGACGAGCGCGCCCGGCACGATGCCGGACCGGCCCGAGACCAGAAACCCGACGACGACCCCGGGAAAGACGGTGTGGGTGACGGCGTCCGTCAGGAACGCCAGCCGTCGTAGCAGCACATACACGCCGACCGCGCCGCAGAGCGCACCGAGGAGCAGTGCCTCGACGAGAGCCCGTGTCATGTACGGCCGGTCGAACGGCGTGACCAGGATGTCAATCATGAGCGAGCGACGATCAGCCCGCGATCGCCCAGCTCCAACGCCGCCCCGCCGTAGGCGGCCCGCAGCAGGTCGGGGGTGAGCACGTCGGCAGGCGGGCCGAAACCGAACTGATGCCGGTTGAGCAGGCAGATACCGTCGCACGTCAACTGCGCCAGGCCCAGGTCATGGGTGGACACGACGACCGCGGCGCCGCCGGCGGCGAGAGTCTTGATCGTGTCCAGCAGAGCCTCCTGGGAGACCGCGTCGACCCCGTTGAAGGGCTCGTCGAGCAGTAGAGCCTCCGGTTGCGCCGCGATCGCCCGCGCGAGCAGCACCCGCTGCCGCTGCCCCCCGGACAGCGTGCCGAACCGGTCTGCCGCCCGGTGCGCGAGGCCCACTGCCGCCAGTGCTTCGGCGGCCGCATCTCGATCAGCCCGCCCGGGTGGCCGCAGCCAGCCGATCCGCCGGTAGCGGCCCATCAGGACGACCTGTGCCACCGAGATCGGGAAGTCCGGGTCGAGCGTGTCCGCCTGCGGCACGTAGGCGACCAGCCGGCGCGCCTGCGCGGGCGCCTGGCCGAGGACGGTGATCGAACCCGACGCGACCGGCACCAGGCCAAGCAGCGCCTTGATCAGGGTTGACTTGCCGGCGCCGTTGGGCCCGACGAGCGCGACGATCTCCCCTCGGCGCACCGTGCCGTGGACCTGCTCCAACGCAGGCACCCGCCCATAGGCGATGCTCGCCTGGTCGAAGACGATCGCGGCGGGTCGGGACATGACCTAATTGGAAACGATTTTCGATGCCGATGTCAAATTGGACTCACTGGTCGCCGAAGGTGATGGTCACTCGGCGGTTGATCGCTCGTCCGGCCGGGTCGTCCGAGCCGTCGGGCAGGGTGTTGCGGGCGATCGGATCGGCGGATCCATGTCCCCTGGCGGAGACGAGCACCCCCGCTGGCGCCGCGGGACGCAGAAGATCGGCGACGGCGCTGGCGCGCCGTTGGGACAGGATCACGTTGTAGGCCGGGGTGCCGAAGCTGTCGGTGTACCCGTCTACCCGGACCGGCGTGACGGAGTCGGCGAGCCGGCCCGCCACGTCGGCGATCTGGCGGCGCGCGATCGCGGTGAGCTCGGCTGAGTCGAAGGCGAACAGCACGTCCGCGCTCAGGGTGAGCGTGGTCTCGGTGCCACGATGTTCCTCGGTGCGAAGCTCGACGACGCTCCTGGCGAGGTCGATCGGGCGGACCGCCTCATCGGTCCGCAGCTCGTGCACCGCGGTACGCAGCTCGTCGTCCGGCACGGGGGCCGCAGCGACGAGCGCCAGCACGGCGACCAACGCCAACATCGCTCGGGCCGTCCCACTCACGAGGCGACGTCCACTCACGAGGCGACGTCCACACCGTCGAAGACGATCTGATCGTCCAGATAGACGTCGATCTTCTTGACCTCGGCCGGCGGCGCGGCGAACGTGAAGGTCGCAGCCAGTGGACTGTCGTTGGCGGTGCGAGCCAGGACCGGGTTCGGACCGAGCGGCTCATTGTGGCTGTCGCGGACGACCAGGTAGCGGCGCAGGTGCTCGGTATCGACCAGGCTCACGCTGGCGCCTCGACCACCCGCCATGTCCAACAGGGAGACGCCGCCGGGCCGGTCTGTGCGCAGGTGCGGTGTGAAGATCAGCCGCAGGACGGCGAGTCTGCCGCTGACATGCAGGTCGACGAGCCCGATCTCGACGGGGCCATCCTTGCCGGCAGTGAGCCGAGTGGTTCGGGTGACCGCCGGGTTCTCGTTTCTCGGCGACGCCGGGCTCGCCGGCCGCGCGGATCCGGCGGCTGGACCGGAAGCGTCGGGACCGTCCGATCCGCCGGAACAGGCTGCGGTAGTCAGCGTCGCAAGCGTGACGAGTGCCGTGACTGCAAGGCTCAGACGGTGATGTGATCGCGGCATCTGAGCCTCCGGGCGTGGGGCAGGAACGTCCGGCGCCGATTATGGGCGTCATTCCGAGGCGTTGGCCGACTGGTCGAGCAATCGACGCAGTTCGCGTCCGAGGGAGCGCGGTTCGACGAGCGGCTGCCGGAAGGCGACCCGTACCTGCTCGGCTCCGGCGCCGTCCACCCGCCACAGGTCCATGCCGTACCGATCCAGGCCGCTGACCTGGACGCCGGCGATGTCGCCCTCGATCGTCGCCGGCAGAGCGTGTCGGGCGAGCTGGCGCATCTGATCCGCATGTCCGACGTTGAGATGCTCGATGAGCTCCGCCGCGTAGGCGCTGATCAGGTCCGGCTCGGCAAACGCATAGGAGGCCAGGTCGATGCGCCGACCCACCGTGGCGGAGGGCCACCGGCGTGGACGGCCGTCCCTGGCCACAGTGGGTAGGCAGAGCACCACGTCCTCGACCGATAGCGCCAGCACGGAAAGGCCATCGGTGACGCCGTCCTCCGTGCTGACCATGCGACCCAGATCGTCGAGCCGGCTCAGGATCTGCTCTGTGGTACCGGGCACCACCCGCAGCGGACCGGTCAGGATCAGCCGTTCGCCAGAGTGCCCTGGCACCTCGACCCAGCTTCGCCTCCCATTCCTGGCAGCGCTGGCCAGCCGGCCGACGGCGCTCGCCATCAGCACCGGCTCACCCCCGTCATCGATCACTCCCACCCAGCCCCGTGCCTGCTCACAGGGGAGGGTCAGCAGTGCCGTGCGGCCACCGGCAAGGACCGTCCTCGCCTGTCGAGCCATAGTGATCATGTCTTGGGTGTGGGCTGGCGACGTCACTGAGACCTCCATGTATTCAGGTAAGGCTTACTTAAGCCAGGCTGGATGCAGAGGTCAAGGGATACGCCGGCCCGATGTGGGCATCCGCCACACGGCCGTGGTCCTGATGTCCACCCGGTTCCCGCTCTGGGCCGACCGGGGTCTTATGGACGGGGCGGGGATTCTAGGCTGTCGTAGTCGACGGATGTCTCGCCCTCGAGGAGGAGGTGCCGGTGATCTTCAAGTTGGTCGGAGACGGTCGCCCGTACCCNGAGCACGGCCTTGGCCAGCGGGACTGGGCGGCCATTCCCCCTCGCCAGGTCCGGCTCGATCAGCTCGTCACGACGAAACGGGTACTGGCGCTGGATGTGCTGCTCGATGAGGACTCGACCTTCTATGGAGACCTCTTCCCGCACGTGATCGAATGGGGGGGTGCTCTCTACCTCGAGGATGGGCTGCATCGGGCGGTCCGCGCGGCGCTGCAGCAGCGCACCTCGATACACGCCCGGGTCTACGTGCTCACCGGACCGGCTTTGAGTGACTCCGCTCAGTCTTCGGTGGCGCGGTAGGTCACGTAGACGTCCCTGCCGACCTTGGCGAACAGATACTGCGGGCAGGTCGAGGACGGACGGTAGGCGGTGATCGGCCGAAAGACCGGTGACCGCATCACTGGCTTGAGGTCGCCGCCAGCGGTCCTCCTGGCCTGCCGGCCAGTGACATCCGGCGCGTCGGCTCGCTCGTACCATCCGCCGCAGTAGCGGACGTCGTGCGGTCGCGACGTCCAGGCCGGGGTGTGGAAGAACCACAGGAGGTAGGCCGTCCGCATCATCAGAACGAGCAGAAGAATGATCAACACAGATCGGAGGAAGTTCCCAGCTCGTCCGGACGCGAGGATGGGGCTCACAAGACCGGGAGCCTACGGGCATCGCCTCACGTAGCCAGGCAACCGACCTCGTGTCACGCCAGACTGGGTCACGAGACGGGGCATCTGGTCGAGTGCGACGTGTGCGGATCGACCGGCACTCGGCTTGGGCGGAGGCGCTCACGCCGCCTGTCCGACCGAGGATCCGTGGCCAGGCCCACGGGGCGTGGCAGAGCGGAAGAAGCGCAGCGGGTCAGGATCGCTGCTGATCGTTGGCGCCTCCTGCGTGACCGTACCATCCGGATGGAAGACCAGGAGGTCTCCGGCCGGTCGCCGTTCGAGAACCAGGCCTCTGTCGTGAATCAGCCGGTGATGGAGTGAACAGAGCAGAACCAGATTCACGGGATCCGTCGGCCCGCTCTCGATGCCCCATTCCTGCAAGTGATGAACCTGAAGCCATTGGGTGTGTCGGCAGCCGGGATACCGGCAGACGCCCTTATCTCGCGCATAGATAGCCCTCCGCAGCTTGGTGGATGGGCTCCGTCGGGTGCGTCCGAGCGCGAGCGGGTTTCCCTTCGGGTCGGTCAGAACCGCACGGAGAAGGCTGTCGCAGGACAGCCGGCGGACGACACTCGGCGCGAGCGTGGCACCGCCCTCGATCTCGCAGGTCCGACCGCTAGGATCCTTCTTCTCGGCCTTTTGGGTTCGGTCGTCCCGACGAGTTTCGGCCCCGCCTATCAAAGTGTCGACATCGACATGTACGTTGACGGTGTATGAAGTCGGATCAGTCAGTCCCGGCGCGCCGTGGGTAAGGAAGGACTCCGCGACTCCCGCGAGCGCGTCGACTCGCAGGGCTTGTGGCACCACCTTTTCCGGGTCGTCTGCTGAATCGATAGACATCTTCTCGTCGTCACGTGGTCCGGCCGACTGGTCGAGACTTGTCGCGGCCATCGCGAGGGCCTTGGCGACCACCGCGCCACGTTCCGAATCGAGATGGGCGATCAGAAAGAAGGTGCCGTCCTCGTTCCAATGCCAGGAACAGCGCACGGAGTCCTTCTTGCCGCTGTTCTTCTCGCGGTCGTCCTGGCCGTCTGAATCGATCTTCGACTGGAGGGAGACGAGTCGTTCGAGCTCGCGGGCTGAGCATCGCGCCGCCTCGTGAGCCCACGCGGCATCCGTGTCCGGGGTTGCGACGCGCGTGACGGCTCGGACCTTGGAGTAGGAGATCTCGCCTCGGGCGAAGGTCGCACTGATCTGTGGAAGTGTCTGGAGTGCGCGAGCGACGCGCAGATACTCGTAGCTCGCGCGCAGGCCGATCCCGCAGCGCCAGGCCAACCAGTGCGCACAGGTCGGCAGCCCGGTTGCGGACCATCCCTTCCGGCGGTCGAAGGCGGCGATCAGAGTCAGCCAGCGGCAGGTCGCTGCCGAGATGCGACCAGCCCAGCTGCAGACTTCCACCTCAAGGTCGGGGAGGGGGAGGGCGTTCAGATCATCGTCGAACATGTGTTCGATTTTGCGTCACGTCGGCCTCCTCGTCAAGTGCCGCGCATCACCGCAATTCACGTCGAGGAGGTCATCCAGCATCGCGGTCGGTCGCGGTTGCCTCTCTTGGGGTTGTGGCTGCCAATGTCAACGCTTCTCTGCTCCGCGGTGCACATCTCGTTCTTGTGATCGCCGGCGCGTCCACGGGAGCGNCCGTGGATGGCCATGCTGTTGTGGGGTGAACGCCGGGTCCGCTTGACAAGCGTGCGCGCGAGTTACATAATCGATCACATGTTCGAATTGCTGGAGGGGGTGAGCTGCCGATCGAGTCGCTCAGCTCCGCAGATAGGCGAGGACCGCCAGGACCCGACGGTGGTCCTTCGTGGTCGGCTCGAGTCCGAGTTTCGAGAAGACGTTTGATATGTGTTTCTCGACCGCGCCACTGCTCACGACCAGGTGTGCGGCGATCGCGGTGTTCGATCGGCCTTCTGCCATGAGAGTGAGGACCTCTCGTTCCCGAGGGGTCAATGCGGACATGGGGTCGTTACGACGATTCCGGACGAGAAGCTGTGCCACCACTTCCGGATCCATGACGGTGCCGCCTGCGGCGACCCGACGTACCGCGTCAACGAACTCACGCACGTCGGCGACGCGGTCCTTCAAGAGATAGCCGACGGCGCCAGCGCCGTCAGCGAGAAGCTCCGCCGCGTACTGTTTCTCGACGTACTGGCTCAGGACGAGAACCGGTGAGCCGGTGACCTCGGAGCGGGCCCTGATCGCGGCTCGCAGCCCTTCGTCGCGGTGGGACGGAGGCATTCGGACGTCCACGACGGAGACGTCGGGCTGGTGCGCCACCACCGCATCGACCAGGCCGGGCCCGTCTCCGACCGTGGCGACTACTTCGCAACCGGCGTCGGTGAGAAGGCGACGCAACCCCTCACGGAGCAGTACCGAATCCTCGGCGATGACCACCCGCACGATGCATCAGCCCTTCTTCGGGATCCTGGGCTCCGGCGTCGGAGAAGNCCGACGCTACCCGTGGATGGGTGTTGACCGTCCGAGGTTGACGGATTTCGGGGGGAGCTGCCAGCAGGACAACTGACGGCTTGACGACGTTGCGGGAGGGGGTGTGGCGATGAGCGGGTCGGACATGGCAGTCTTGGTCCCTGTGAGCACAGGTTGGTCGGCGGGTGGAGGGACGGCTCGCCTTGGACGAGCTGCCACCTTCGCGTCGTCCTCCGTGTGCCTGGCGTGGGCGGCGCACGTGGTCGGTGGTGCCCAGCGGTCGCCGGCCACAACGATGATCATTGCCTTTCTCCTGTTCACCCGGATCGCCTATGGCCTCGGTGGCCGGGAGCGGCGCCTTCCGATGCTCGTGGCAGGCGTCGCGGGGACCCAGGTTCTGCTCCACATCACCTTTGCTCTCGCGCACCCGCACACGCATCGGGCGGGCGGCTGCTCGATCGAGGCGCGGATGGTGTTCGCGCACGGTCTGGCGGCGGTGTGCGTCGCGGTGCTGCTGCGCCGCGCGGAGCGTGTGCTGTGGTCGGCGTCCGGGCTCCGTCCCCATGCGGTCCTGTTCCGTCTGTTCCGGCCGGTGGCGGATCGGGCCGTGCCCTCGGTCCCGCCAGTGCCACGCGTCGACGTCCGCCGACGGGCCCCCCGTCCCCATACCAGACCGCTCGGGCCATCCGCCCGTAGGCGTGGTCCGCCGCAGGGCCAGCCGGAGATCGGTCGGATGGAGCGGTGTGCCACAGATTGCTCATCGCTGCTTTTNGCCATGGCCTGACGAACGACACTCCGGCGCCCGAGAGACACGGAATCTCTGTGTTCCCGCTGCGCTGTGGGACCGTTTGGAAGGATTTATATGATTCGCCTCTTTAGTCGTGCGGGCGTACTCGGCGTGGTTGCCGGCGCGGCCGTACTCGCCATGACAGTGCCGGCCTCCGCGCACGTCACCCTTCAACCGTCCACGGCGTCCGCAGGTAGCTACGCCACGCTCTCGTTCAAGGTGCCGACCGAGGAGGACAACGCGTCCACCACTGGTATCGATGTTCAGTTCCCCGTGGACACACCGCTCGCGTCGGTGTCGGTGCAGCCCAAGGCCGGCTGGACCTACAAGGTCGCGAAGGCGGCGCCAGCGAAGCCTCTGAGTACAGACGACGGCCAGGTGAGCGAGGTGGTCACCCGCATCACCTGGTCGGCGCAGGGGAGTCAGGGGATCAAGCCGGGGGAGTTTGACACGTTCACCGTCTCCGCCGGTCCGTTGCCGGACAAGGCCGGACAGCTCACGTTCAAGACGCTGCAGACCTATTCGAACGGGGACGTGGTGCGGTGGGTCGATGTGGCGCAGCCTGGAGCCGGGGAACCGGAGAAGCCGGCGCCGTCGCTGACGGTAACCGCAGCCGGAGCGGACGCGGGTTCATCCACCGGCGCCCACGATTCGGTGTCGACGCAGAACGCCGCGGAAACCTCGCAGCCGGATGGCAGCGACGGGACCGCCCGCTGGCTCGGGATAGTCGGAGTGGTCCTGGGCGCGCTCGGTCTGCTGGCCGGTGCCTTCGCACTGGTGACCTCGCGGCGGCGGGCGTAACTCCATGCGAAGAGTGATGGTGGTGACCATGGCCGTTCTGGCCATGGTCACCACCTCGATCGGGCTTGGGCTCGGCGTCGCGCCGGCGTCTGCTCACGCCCTGATGACGGGCACCAGTCCGGCGGACGGTGCGGCGCTTGCCGCGGCGCCGACTCGAGTTGTGATCAGTTACAGCGAGTCGGTTCGGGTCTCGCGGGATTCCATCCGAGTGCTCGATTCGGCCGGTGCCCGGGTCGACGACGGACAGGCGCATTCGGGGCAGAAGGCGTCCCAGGCGATGGTTGCGCTGCGACCCGATCTGCCCAGGGGCACCTACGTGGCCAGCTGGCGGGTCATCTCTGCGGACAGTCACCCGATCTCGGGTGCCTTCGCCTTCGGTGTGGGCGGACCGCCGGAGGCCGGGGCTGCCAGCGCGGAGGCGGACACCTCCGGTTCGCGGACGGTCGGATTCCTGTTCGGTGTCGCGCGGTTCGCTGGATACGCAGGTATCGGCGTTCTGCTGGGGGCCTGCTTCTTTCTGCTGATGCTGTGGCCGCAGGGCCTGCGGTTGAGCGGTGCGAGCCAACTGGTGGCGGGGGCATGGGGACTGTCGGCGCTCGCGGGGCTGGGGCAGCTACTCCTCCAGGGGCCGTACACCGCCGGCCTGGGAATGAGCGGACTGGGCCGCTGGTCGGTGCTGTCGGCGACCCTGGAGGAGCGGTTCGGTCACCTGTTACTGATCCGACTGCTTGCGCTCTGCCTTGCGGTTCCGCTGCTGCGCCGGATGTTCCGTATCGGCTCGCTGGATGTGTGGCGCACCTGCGAGCTGGCGGGTCTCGGACTCGTGGTGGCGGTGACCCTGGCGGCGATCGGCCACGGCAGTGCAGGGGATCTGGTGTGGCTCGCGACGGCCAGCTTGACGGTGCATGTGCTTGGCATGTCCGTGTGGATCGGCGGGCTGGTGGTCATCGCGCTCTTCCTGGTCCGCCGGGCGGCGGCGGTGGAGCTGGCGGAGGTGCTTCCGCGTTGGTCACGCGTGGCAGCCGTGGCCGTGGCCGTGATCGTGATCAGCGGCCTGTTCCAGAGCTGGCGGGAGATCGGAACGCTCCGAGCGGTCATCGACACCGGTTACGGGCGATTGCTGCTCTACAAGGTGTGGTTTGTCCTTGGCATGATCGCTCTCGGCGCCCTCGCCCAGCGGTGGGTGCGCCGTCACTATGCAGATGATCATGTCGATGTCCGCTCCGGTCCGGATGGGACGGGGACGGCGCCCAGCGTCGGCGCGCTGACCGGGCTGCGGCGTGGTGTCGCTTCGGAGCTGGTCGTCGGGGCGGTGGTACTGGGGCTTACCGCGACGCTGGTGAACATGGTTCCCGCGCGCACCAGCTATGCACCGCCGTTCACCGGGACGGCGTTCGCCGGCCCGATGACGGTGAAGGTGCGGGTCGCCCCGACCAGGATCGGAGCCGAATCGCTTGACGTGTACACCTGGGCGCCCAGCGGTAAGCCGCAGAAGCTGGTGCAGGCAAGCGCGGCACTATCCCTGCCGACCGCGGATCTTGGGCCGTTCGAGGTACCGCTAGACCTGGCCGCGCCGGGGCACGCACGCAGCGACCGGGTGCAGGCGCCCCTGGCGGGGAAGTGGCAGCTCCGGCTGACCCTGCGGATCAACGACTTCGACCAGTACGTGACGACGCTGTTCTACACCGTCCGCTGACGGGCGTCGGCTAGACGGAGACCGGTGCCGGTGCGGTGACGGGGCCGACGATGCGCTCGTCGGATTCGGACGGGCCGGCACCGGTCGGGCTGGTGCCTTCGGTACTGCCAGTGCCGCCAGTGCCGCCAGTGCCGCCAGTGCCGGCAGTACTGCCAGTGCCGCCAGTACTGCCGGTGCTCTGGCCCGCCGGCGGCCGGGCGGATTGTTGTTGAGGGCTGGACGGGGCGACTGGCGCGGACGGAACATTTCCGCCCGGCGGCGTCGTGGGGGGCGACGCGGCGCTGGTTGGTGGCGCGCTCCCCGGCGATGGGACGGTGGCTGTCGGCTGTGGCGCCTGTGCCCTCGGCGGGGTCGTCGATGCGGAGGTCCCAGGGGTCCCAGGGGTCCCAGAGGCCGGAGAGGTCGCAGCCGTCGTGGCCGGAGCGGTGCTGGCCGGGAGCTTCGGCGGAGTGGTGCGCGGCGCCGTGGTCGAGGGCGCTGCCGAGGTTGCGCGGGGGCGGTCGATGCTTGGCGCGGCGGACGGCTCGGACCTGTGCACGTCTCGAGCGATTGGCTCCACGAGGCGGGGCCGTACTTCCCTGGGCGCCGCGGCCCGGCTGGTGAAGGCGCCGGCCACCGTCGGGACGACGGTGGGGGCAGCCGCGGTGCCCCCGCTGGGGGCGGCGGGCGCGGTGGCGGGGCGAACCACGTCGAGAGACCGCGGCGGACTCACCACCGCCACGCCGTTCTCGGACATCAGGCGGGGATCGGACGACGGCCAGTTCATCGCCGCGGTGAGACCGACCGCGGCGACGACGACCGCCGCCGCGGCAGCCATCGCAGGCCGGCTGCGCCAGGCCAGGGTCCCTCGGCCGAACGCCGGAGCGGTGTTGGTGGCTTCGACCTCGGCGTCCATCCGCATCAGCGGCAGCGCGCGCACGGTGGCGGGGGCGATCAATGTCTCCGCGGCGTCGGACACGGGGGTAGCTGGGGGCCCAGCCGGCGCCTTGACGAGGCTGATCTCTCGGGGCGCCGCGGGGGCGGCGGGTGGGGCGACTCGGCGGCTGGCAGCAGCGGCCTCTGCGACGGCGGCGGCGCGGTCGAAGGTGCGGGCGAGACCCACCCGCAGGCTGGCGGGCGCCGGCACCACGGAGCCGACCAGGAGTTCCTCGGGCGGCACGCCGTGGGGCACCGGGATGCTGCGGGCCTGCGGGGATCCCGACCAGGCCAGGGCGCTGCCGCGGGCGAGTTCCAGCAGCCAGGACCGCAGCCGGGCCGGGTCGCTCAGCGGGTTGAGACGGGTGCGGGCGACCAGGGCGAACGCCGTACCGGCGGCCGCCCGGGCCACCGTGGGATCACCCAGGATCAGCAGACACATGGAGAAGACATCGTCCGCGTAGAGATCGTAGAGGTCGTCGAACGCCTGCCGATCACCGCGTCGGACACGGGCCGCCAGGTCCGCGTCGTCGTCCATACTTTAGCTTCTCCCCGGTCGACTAACCGCGAGCCCGGAACGGATGGTGGGGTCAATGCTAGGAGGTGGGCCTCCCTAACGGGTGAACGTTGTGCGGATTTTGTTGTCGTCGATTCGACAGCCGGAATCGCTTGACCCGCACGTCGGTAGCGCTTTGATAGCTTTTGCCTACTTGTAGTTACTTTGTTTGGCGATGGTGCGTGGCCGAAGTCGCCATGTCCCGCCGGCGGACTAGTTAGAAAGACGGGCGGACGAATAGCCCGCCGACGGCCATGCCCCGAATTCCACGACCGATCGGGCCCAGCGGGCCTTCCGCGCCGGCCCGGCCATTCGCGACCGTCCGCCGGATTGGCCCACGATTATTGCGGGGTCGGTATGTCGGCTCCGAAGCGGTACGACGGCGACGATCAGGGCGTTGCTCGTGGCCGTGCTCAGGGCCGTGCTCAGGGCCGTGCTCAGGGCCGTGCTCAGGAGGTCGGTGGCTGCTGGGCGAGCCGGGTCTTCACGGTGCCGGTCTGGCCGTTGCGGGTGTACGTCACCTCGACCTCGTCCCCGATGGCGTGCGAGCGCACCGCCGCGATCAGGGAGTCGACGTCGCTGACGGCCCGGTTGCCGACCTTGGTGATCACGTCTCCGGTGCGCAGGCCGGCGCCCTCCGCGGGGCCGCCGGAGACCATCGACCGGATCTGGGCGCCGGTCCCGCTGGACGCCGTCGAGCGCGTGTTCTCCGCCGCGGTCGACGCGGTGACGCCCAGGTAGGGATGCTGCGCACGCCCGGTGGTGATGAGCTGCGTGGCCACTGATTCGGCGTAGTTGCCGGGGATCGCGAAACCGACGCCGATGTTGCCGGACTGCTGGCTGCCGCCGAACGGACTGCCCCCGCCGCCGCCGACGGTTGCGATCGCGCTGTTCACCCCGATGATCTCGCCGCGGCTGTTGACCAGGGGGCCACCGGAGTTACCCGGGTTGATCGGCGCGTCGGTCTGGATCGCGTCGAGGACGGTGTTCTGCTGGTCCTGCACGGTCGAGTCGCCGGTGCGGACCGGTCGGTGCACGGCGCTGACGATGCCGGAGGTCACCGTGCCGTTCAGGCCGAGTGGGCTGCCGACCGCCACCACCAGCTCGCCAATGCTCAACGAGTCGGAGTTGCCGAAGGTCGCCGCGGTCAGCCCCGAAGCGTTGATCTTGATGATGGCGAGGTCGGAGCTCGGGTCGGTCCCCACGACCTGCGCATCGAAGGTGCGGCCGTCCTGCAGGGTGACCGTGAGGGTGCCGCCGTCCGAGGCGCCCGACACGACGTGGTTGTTCGTCAGGATGTGGCCGTCCGAGCGGATGATCGTTCCGGAACCGGTGCCCGCCTCGCTGCTCGACTCCTCGGAGATCGTCACCACGCTGGGGAGGATCTTCTGCGCCGCCGCGGCGACGGTGCCGGAGGCCGCTGGGGATGTTCCGCCGGAGCTGTCGCTGCTGCGTTCGAGCCCGGCGGTGGTGACGACCGTGTTTCCGCCGTCGTTGTCGGCGACCAGAGCGCCGACGCCACCCCCGATGCCGGCGGAGACGAGGGCGATGGCGAGCCCCGCGGCCACCAGCCGCCGCCGCCGCCAGGGCAGCGGGGAGGCCGTCGCCGTCGTGAGCCGGCTGCCGTGAATGTCATACGTGGTAGGAGGAACACCCCCACCGGGAGCGCCCCACTGGCCACCCCACGGTTGCCCCCCCGCCGGTGGACCGGGCGGCAGACCAGGACCGTGCGGCCCGCCCGGACCGCCGGCTCCCGGAGCGCCCGGAGCGCCCGGAGTGCCCGGGCCGTAGGGACCGCTCACCCCGCCGGGACCGGCGTTCGCCCTGACCACGCTCTGCCCCGGGCCACCGTGCCCCGGGCCACCCTGCCCCGGACCCGGGCCGGGCTGGCCCCAGGACCCGGACGCGAGACCGCCCGTGTTGAACGGCGCCGTCTGACCGGGGCCGGTGGCTGGGTGGATCGGCGTGGGAGTGCCATAGGGCGTCCCGGGGGGCGACGACGGCACGGGACGGTCGGGCGCGGAGCTGCCGGGGCCGGCCGGGTGGGGCTGTTCGGCCCGGGATCCGAATGCGCCTTCGGCGGGCGGGGCCCAGGGGGACGGCGAGTCGTGCCCGGCGCCGGACTCCTCCCGGCCGCTGTCCGCCTGAGCGTCCTCGGCGCCGCTGCTGAAGGGGAGACGCGGTGTCATGGTAGGCACTTTCCCTTGCGAGCCTGAGCGATTCCTGAATGCCGACCAACGTTCGGGTAAGCGATCGACGGGATGGATCGGTGCGGAGTCCCTCCGCGATCGACCGGATCAGGAGGTGGTGCGGCGTTCCGCCAGTAGATCACGAATCTCGGTGAGCAGGCGCGCCTCATCGGTCAGCGCCACGTCCTCCTCGGGCGGGATCTGGCCCCGGACGCGCCGGTCGTTGATGGTCTTCAGGGGGAGCACCACGACGAAGTAGATCACAGTCGCCACGGAGAGGAAGGCGATGACACTGTTGATGAACTCTCCGTAGCGAAACACGCTGCCGTTAACCGTGAACGTGAGGGCCGAGAAGTCCGGTTTGCCGAAGATCGCCGCGATCAGTGGGGTGAAGATGGTCTTCACCAGGGACGTCACGACTGCGGTGAAGGCGGTGCCGACCACCACGGCGACCGCGAGGTCGACCACGTTCCCACGCATCAGAAACTGCTTGAAGCCCTTCAACGATGATCCCCCCATCAAGCGCCCGGTGCGCCATGGGAGGATACCGCCCCAGGTCGGTGGTATCCGACCCGGCCTCTATGCCTCTGGCGGGATGTTGTCAACTAGGCGCGCGCTATGTGTCGGCAACTCCGTGGTACACCGGTGGGACGAACGAACGTGTGTGGGGGCTCGGGATCGGAGGTCGTCTGGTGACGGACGGTGCGCGACGGGCCGAGTGGGACGACGACCACCGCCAGCCCGCCTACCGTCGGCCCGGGGAAAACCTCCCGCCGCGCGGGCCTTACCCTCCGGCCGATGCAGCACCCCACCCGGCCGCGGCCGCCGGCTATGGCGGTCAACCCGCCCCTGACGGCTATGGCGGCCCGCCCGCCGCCGGCAGCTATGGCAGCGCGCCCGCCGCCGGCGGCTACGGGGATCGGCCCGCCGCCGGCGGCTATGGCGGTCGGCCCGCCGCCGATGGTTATGGAGATCGGCCCGCTCCCGGCGGCTATGGCGGTCGGCCCGCTTCCAGTGGCTATGGGGATCGGCCTGCTTCCGGTGGCTATGGCGGTCCGCCGGCCGACGGTGGTTATGGCCATCGGCCGCCGGCCGCGAGCTATGGGACGGACACCGGCTCCTACGATCCCGGCGGCCTGCCGACCGGTTCCTCTCTCCCTGGGGGGGCGGGCGGCGAATTCGGGCCCGCGCACGACGCGGGAGACGATCCGTACGGTCGAGGCCGCCGCCCGCAGGGCCGAGACGGCGGTCCGGGTCCGGCCGGCGCCGGAACCTCCATGCGCAGGGCGCTCGTCCCGCCGGTCGGCGATCGGCGCGTGGCGGGCGAGCCCGGCGGCGGCCCGACGGCGCGGTCGGGTGCCCCCACCGGGACGACGGGCCGACACGCGGTCGTGCGGTCGCGGCCGGCCCCCGCGGCCGGAGCGGATGATCCGGCCCTCGACGGGGAACCGGCTGGGCGGCCAGGCCGCTCGGGCCACGCCGGCCCGCGGGATCGGACGACCCCGCCGGGGTTCGGGCCCGGCGGCGGCCCGGCCGACGACGGGCCGCCGCCCGGCGCTGGTAGGCGGTCAGGCCGCCCCGGGAGCGGGGGCAGGCCAGGAGGCACCGGCGCGCGGGCACGCTTCGCGGCACCCGAAGGCGTCGAGGACACCCGCCTCGACCGGTCGCGCCCCGGCCCGCCGGGGCCGGGTTCCGGCGGCGACCACACCGATCCTGGTCGTTTCGACCGGCCCACGGGCGCGGCACGCCCGTCCCGGGCGCAGCGCTCGGGCGGCCCGGGACGGGCCGGCGCCGGCGGCCCCACCGCCGGCCGGGAGGGCGAGCGGCCATCGGACTCGCCACCCACCATGATCAGGAAGCGCACGGGGCCGCATCGCGCTGGCGGCGATCGGACGCCCGCGCAGCGCCGCTCGGGTGGTCCCCTCACTGCGGCGATGGAGCGCGACTTTCCCGAGCCCGACGACGTCAACGACCTCGACGAGGCCGACGAGCTCGACGGTCGCCGCGATGGTGGCGGTGCCGACTCCATGTCCTTCCTGCACCGTCTCGGCGTCGCGCTGGTGGTGCTGGCGGTCGCGCTCGGGGTGGGGGTCGGTGCCGGCGTCGTGTGGGAGAAGGTGCGCCCCAGCGGCCGCACCGCCATGGACGCGCCCGCGGTGCCGTCCCCGTCAGCCTCCGCCGCCGCCAGCGCGCCGGCGGCGACTGGGCCGGGCGCGTCTGCCGCCGCGAGCACCGGCCAATCGGCCGCGGGGCAGATCGCCGTGCCGGCGGACTGGGCCCCGTACACGGACCCGTTGCAGAAGGCGACCTTCTCCCACCCGCCGGTGTGGAAGCAGCGTCGCGACAACACCGGCATCTTCTACGGTGAGCCCGGCACCGTCTCGGACTACGGCCCGCAGATGATCGGGGTCGCCCGGATCGCCGGTGNTGACCAGACGGCGGCGCTCACACACGTCCAGGCGGGCGAGTTCGACGCGGTCTCGGGGCTGACGAAGGAGCGTTCCGGCGCGGCGACGGACACCAGCGGCCAGCCGACCCAGGAGCTGGCTGGTTCCTATGACCGCGAGGGCCAGCGCGTGTCCTACCTGATGCGGACGGTCGCCACGAATGGCGCCGTCTACGTGCTCATCGCGAGGGTCTCGACCAGCGCGGCCGCCACGCTGAACACGCTGATGGGCGCCTTGCGCGCGTCGTTCTCCCCGGCGGCCTGACCGGCGTTCACCGTCACAGCCGGGGCCCGGGACGGGCCGACCGGGCCGGCGCCAGCAGGTTCCAGATCACCCCGGTGGTGGCGAAGGAGTTCGGTCCGGTGGCGGGCGGCCAGCCGTGGGCCATCGAGGGCAGCAGGTACTGGACGACCCGGGCCGAGGATGCGCACCGGGTCTCGCGGCGGACGGCCACCGGTGCGGTCGTCACGGGCACGGCCGGCGGGCCGGCGGGGGCGGTCAGACCGTCGGGCAGCGGTGTCGGCGTCCCGGAGGGCGGCGTCGGCGCTGCGGACGAGCCGATGGCCACTGCGGGCTGCTGCCCGGCGGACAGGGCGGTGGGCGATTGCGCGGCGTGCCAGGGCACCCCGGTGGAGTCGGTGAGGATCGTGTCGCCGGGCTGGCTGGGCAGCGGGCACTGGTCCACCACGCGGAACGGCGCCATGCTCTCCTCGACCGGCGTGATCGCGGTCTGCAGCACCGGTGACCACTGCGAGCCCAGGTAGGGGACGTGACCGTCTGCTCCGCCGTGCACGACGACGACGGTCAGCGGAGCTGCCGGCTGGCACTGCGCCACCTGCCGGCTCGCCGCTACCACGGCGATGCCGGCGAGTTCGTCGCCGTGCTCGCAGGCGTACCGGTAGGCGAGCATCCCGCCGTTGGACAGGCCGATGAGGCTGACGCGCGTGCGGTCGATCGGGTAGTTCTCACTCAGGTGGGCGATCAGGGCGCGCAGCCAACCGACGTCGTCCGTATTGTTGATCTTGGCGGTGTCGCAGCAGGTCCCGGCGTTCCAGGCCTTGCCGATGCCGTCCGGGTAGACGACGGCGAGGCCCGCGGTGCGGGCGAGGCCGTCGAGATCCCAGTGCGCCTTGGGGTCGGTGCCGTCGTAGTGCAGGCTGTGCAGCGCCACGATCAGCGGGTACGGCCGGGGCGTGCCGGGTGGCGGCAGCGTGATGCGGATCGGCAT
Source organism: Frankia sp. ACN1ag (assembly GCF_001414035.1). Classification (NCBI taxonomy): domain Bacteria; kingdom Bacillati; phylum Actinomycetota; class Actinomycetes; order Frankiales; family Frankiaceae; genus Frankia; species Frankia sp. ACN1ag. Next base: position 294,535 of record NZ_LJPA01000001.1, read on the forward strand.
GCCGCGGCCGGACCGCTCGAATGCGTCCGGCCCGGTGGTCGGCGTCGCGGTCGGGGTGCCCCCGGGGACCACACCGCCGCGGCGGGTTCCACTCAACCCGCTACAGCCAGTTACGATCAGTATCACGGGAAGCAGGAAGGTGAGGAGCCAGACCGCGGTGACGCGGCGGCGACGAACGGCCGGCACGGTGGCCATTCTGACCCGCCGGGCGCGGGCTGGGCGTCACCGGTGTCGGTGATTACTCTTCGTGTTGGAACTGCTACGCGCGAGGTCGCCCTCCGGGGCGCGGACCACATTGAGGCGGGGGCGCTCCGCACCAACCGGCGGCGCCCAGCGGCCGGCCGGACGCGGCGGGGGAGCCGGGGTGCTCTCCGCGGCGGTGCGGTAGCGGTCGAATGCCTCCTGGGCGCGACTTTCCAGGTCGTCGACGAGCGCCAGCGACTCGCGCACCCGACGTTCTCCCGCGGGACCGGCGGCGAGCAGGTCCGACAGACAGTTGTCCACCGCGCGCCGCGCCGCCAGCCAGCCGAGGAGCAGCCGGGAACGCTCCATGTCCGAAAGCTCCTCCACCGAGATGTCCCTCCGCTCGCCACTCGTGACGTTGATGAGGTTCCTGCCGCGAAGATCGGTCATGTGGAGATCGATCGGCGGGTCTCCTGGCTGGGTCAGGTGTCTGGATCAGGTATCCGGGTCCGGGCGGTATGGGCGGTTCAGGTCCACGACCGGCGTTGACATCCCGTCCTCTCCCAGAGTGCCCCACCCAGGGGCCGAACGCGCCGTAGTTCGCCTAACGCACATCCACTGGTCCCTGCGTGACGGTAGAGGCGGGAGCGAGCCACAGGCTACGGGGGTCCCTCCGGTCGGGGCCGGTCGGCGGGCCGGGACGGGTCGTTCAGCCGTGGCGGCGAGGCGGATGCCGAGGTCCGGTCGGGCGCGGCGGGTTCGAAGGGGACCTGTTCACTCGGCGGCGGGATCGACGGGCGGGGCGCGGTGGCGGCGACCGCTCCCGACGCCGGGGCCGGGATTGACGGCGTCACCGGGCCGGCGGTCGGATCGGGTTCGACCGGCACGTCCGGGTCGGCGGCCAGCTCCGCGAGCCCCGGCCCGCTGCCTCCCGGCCCGGCGGTGTCGACGTACGAGCCTTCCCCGTCGGCGGGGCGCACATCGGCGGGGTCCGCGCCAATCAGGTCCGGGTCGCCGGGATCCGGGTCGCCGGGATCCGGGTCGCCGGGATTCGGGTCGCTGGGATTCGGGTCGCCGGGGTCGACGGCGCCGGGGCCTGGGTCGGCGGGATGGGGGTCGGCGGGATGGGGGTCGGGGTGGCGTGCGCGCCAGGTCAGCCGAGCCTGGGCGGCGGTGTCCTCGGCATGTTCGAGGATCTCCTCCCAGCGCAACTGCATGGGGCGGACGAGGCCCCCGCCGACCCCGACCACGATCACCCCGGTCAGGGTGGCGAGGACGGCCCAGAGCACGGGGGTCGTGACCGACGTCGCGATGCCCACCTCGTCGAGACCGGCCTTGCCGAACGCGATCACGAGCACGGCGGCCACCGTGTTGCCGGCCGCGCGCGCGTAGCTGAGTTCCCGCAGTGCCTCGCGCACGAAGGTCCGGGCGAGCCGGGCGAGGCCGACCCCGATCGCGATGATCACGGCGGCGAGCATGGTGTGCAGCAGCAGCGCGAGCAGGTCGGTGACGGTGTCCTCGGCGGCGCTCGGGCCGAAGACCCCCACGGCGACGCGCAGCACCGCGAGCAGGCCGAGGCCGGTGAGCATCCGCACCGCGCCCGTGCGAACGTCCGCGGCCGGCCGACGCAGCAGGGCCGGCAGGCCGCCCCGGTCGAGGACCCCATCGACTCCCAGCCGGGTCGCCAGGGCGGTCAGCAGCCGCGCCCCGGCCCGGACCAGCAGGCCGCCGAACAGGCAGATCGCGAGGAAGACCCCGATTTTCGGCCCGGTCTCCGCGATGCGGGACCAGGCGTCCGAGAAGCCGCGATCCCACGCGATGGCGACGGTCACCTGCACCCACCGATTATAAGCTCACGGTAATCTTTTGATGACGCACAGCTATAGATCGGCGGGTCCTCCGGGCGTCGTCCCGCGCTGCCACGGCGCGGTCCGGGTGCCGGTCTAACGTCCGGTCGCATGACGGTGTCGGTCTGCTGGCTGCGGCGGGATCTGCGACTGAGCGACAACCCGGCGCTGCACGCGGCGGCGGACGGGGGCGACGAGGTACTGGTGCTGTTCGTCCTCGACGACGTGCTGTGCCGCCCGGCCGGGCCGGTCCGGCTCGCGTTCCTGTACCGCTGCCTGCGGGAGTTGGACGACCGGCTGAGCGGCCGGCTGTGCGTGCGCCGCGGCGATCCGGTGGACGTCGTCCCCGCGGTCGCGCGGGCCGTCGACGCGCGCCGGGTGCACATCGCCGCGGACTACGGGCCCTACGGGCGGCGTCGCGACGGCGAGGTCGAGCAGGCGCTGCGCACCGACGGCCGGGAGCTCGTCCGGACCGGGTCGCCGTACGCGGTCGCGCCGGGCCGGCTGGCCACGGCGGGCGGAACGCCGTTCCGCGTCTACACGCCGTTCTACCGGGCGTGGAAGGAGCACGGCTGGCGCCGCCCGATCGCCGAGCCGGCCGGCGCGTGCTGGGCGCGGTTGGCCTCGGACGGCATCCCGGCCGATCCGGACCTCGGGGATGTCCGGCTGCCCGCGGCGGGCGAGTCCGCCGCGCGCGAGCGGCTGGCCGAGTTCCTGCACGGATCGCTGACCGGCTACGCCGAGCGGCGCGACCTGCCCGGGCTGGACACCACCTCGCGGCTGTCGCCCTACCTGAAGTACGGCTGCATCCATCCGCGGACCATCCTCGCCGAGCTGAACCGAGCCACCTCCCCTGTGTCGACGGCCTCCCCTGTGTCGACGGCCTCCCCTGCGTCGGCGGGGTCCGGCGGGAGGGAGCAGGCGGCCGGCCGGGAGCGTGACGCGGAGAAGTTCCGGTCGGAGCTCGCGTGGCGGGAGTTCTACGCCGAGGTGCTCGCGGCGAATCCCGCATCCGCGCGGACGGATCTGACCGGCGCGCTGGCCGACATGGCATATGACCCGCCGGAGGCCGGATTCGAGGCCTGGAAGTGGGGGCAGACGGGGTTCCCCATCGTCGACGCGGGCATGCGCCAGTTGCTCGCCGAGGGCTGGGTACCCAACCGGGTGCGCATGATCGAGGCGTCGTTCGTGTGCAAGGACCTGCACGTCCACTGGACCCACGGGGCGCGGTGGTTCCTCGACCATCTCGTCGACGGCGACCTGGCGTCGAACCATCACGGCTGGCAGTGGACGGCCGGTACGGGTACAGACGCGGCACCGTACTTCCGGGTGTTCAACCCGGTGTCGCAGGGGCGTACCTACGACCCGGACGGGATCTACGTGCGCCGGTGGATACCGCAGTTGCGTGACGTGCCGGGGGCGAAGGTGCACGAGCCGTGGACGCTGCCCGGCGGCCCGCCCGCGGGGTATCCGGCGCCGGTGGTCGACCATGCCACCGAGCGGCGGGAGGCGCTGGCCCGTTACGAGGCGGCCCGCCGCCGCGGCTGAGCCGGCTCGGACAGCTCCGAACTCGGGAAACGGAGCCGGTCATCGTCGGGATCATCTAGCGGATGGATGGCTTGCCCGCAAGCGCGACACGTGTCGTGAATCCGACACGCGGGTTGTGCGGTCCGATGGGTACGGCGGGCGGGGATTGGCCACCCTTGTTCCAGGGCAGGGAGTGTGTGGGCAGGGATCTCCCGCTCGAAGCCCGGTGGAGAAGTGACGGGCTCCGCCGGAGGTGGTCGCGCCCGCGTGGGGTGTGGAGGGCAACCCACGCGTGGCGCGCCACGCCCACCCCGGCGGGGCCGCAGACCGGCGCGTCCGCTTGAATCTTGAGGATGNGCATGCAGCCCGTCGTGGTGCCTCCCGGCGCGGACCTGCCGGCGCTTTCCGCGGCCGCCGCGGACTGCCGGGGCTGTGACCTCGCCGAGTTGCCCGGCACCCGAACCGTCTTCGGCGCCGGCCCCGCGCGCACGTGGCTGGTGGTGGTCGGCGAGCAGCCCGGAGACGTCGAGGACCGCCGTGGCCAGCCCTTCGTCGGCCCTGCCGGCAAGCTGCTCGACCGGGCGCTCGGCGAGGCGGGGCTGGATCGGGCCGAGCTGTACGCGACGAACGCCGTGAAGCACTTCGGCTACCGCACCGGCAACGGACCCCGGCGCATCCACCAGACGCCGCAGGCGCGGCACATCACCGCCTGCCGTCCCTGGCTTGCCGCCGAGCTGAACGTCATCCGGCCGTCGCTGGTCGTCGTGCTGGGCGCGACGGCGGGTGCCTCCCTGCTCGGGCCGTCGTTCCGGGTGACGCGGATGCGCGGACGGCTGCTGCCCGGGCCGCCCGGGTCGAACGCCCAGCTGCTCGCCACGCTGCATCCCAGCGCCGTGCTGCGGGCGGACCCGGCAAGCCGGGACGAGGTGTACGGAGGGTTCGTCGCCGACTTGCGGATCGCCGCCGCGGCCCGGCCTGCCCAGGTCGGTGGCGAGCGGGGCTCCCCGCCCGCCTGATCGGACGGCGGCCTGGCTGGACCCGCCGCCCGGACCCGCCATCTCGACAAGCCGCCATCTCGACGAGCCGAGACGGCCGGCGTGGTCAGGCGACGATGTCGACCGGAGTGCCCAGCGGGACGGTCTGGGCGAGGCGGGTGATCGCGTCATTGCTCAGCCGGATGCAGCCGTGGCTGACATCCTTACCGATCATCTTCGGTTCGTTGGTGCCGTGCAGGCCGATCACCGGCTTGCGGCCGTCGAACGAGCTCAGCGACGTGGAGAAGCCGTTCAGGCCGAATGCGTACGGGCCATACGGGCCGTTCGGGTTGCGCGGCCGAAGCAGCTCCATCAGGTAGAAGCGGCCGCCCGGGGTCGGCGTGTCCGTGGTGCCGATGGCCACCGGCTCCTGCGCGATCTGCTTGCCGTCGCTGAACACCTGCAGAAGGTGGTGACCGCGGGACACGACCAGGCGGTAGGGCGTCTCCGACGCGCTGACCTGGTCGGCCTTGACCCAGCCGGTGCTGCCGTTGGGCTGGACGGGCAGCATCACCTGCCACCAGCCGGGCATCTTGGCCTGGACCAGGAAGACCCGCCTGACGCCGTTCTCGTTCGGACTCGCCAGCGTGGACGATGGCTGGGTGTCCGTGGGGGCGCTGTAGATGTCGACGCTCGTGCCGACGGCGGTGACCACCGTGCTCTTGCTCTGCCCGAGGCCCGCGATCGCGGCGAGCTGGTTACGGATCTGCGGTGAGAGGTTGGTGGCGGCGTCGTGGCTGCCGTCGCCGCCGCCGCACCCGGTGAGCACCACGCCGCCGAGGACGGCCGCAAGGATTCCCGCGGCCGTCCTGGAGCTGAACCGGCTGATGGTCATCCGGTGTAGTACGGCTCGGCCGTGACGGAGCTGCTGGCGGCGGGTGCGGCGATCGGCAGCGCCGCGGGCGCCGCGATCGCCGGCGGTGCGCTCGTCGCGCCGCCGCAGTTCGACACGCCGACGGTGGGCACGGTCACGAGCAGGAGCTTCGTCTCGGCGTCCCAGGGCGAGCCGACGACGGCGAGGGCCTTCGACGGGATGTCCACGGACTGCTTCGGACCGATGTCGAGGATGCCGCCGCCGAGGTTGGTGTCGAACCAGCCGAAGCCGAAGCTCTTGTCGCCGGTGTTCTTCAGCTTCCAGGCCGGCTCGCTGNCGTTGCAGGTGAAGGTGAGGACGAGGGGGTTGACGTCGATGTCCTCGACGCCGTTGATCTCCTTGTCCAGCGGCACCTTGAACGGCAACAGGTCGAGGAACCCGTCGAGGGTCGGGTCACCGGTGCCGCCGGTCGAGGCCGCTGCGGCGGCCGGGGTGGCCGAGGCCGAGGCGCTCGGGTCGCTGCTCGCCGTGGCGCCGGCCACCGGGCTCGGCGTGGCGCTCGGGTCGACACTCGGGGTCGCGCTCGGGCCGGCGGACGGGCTGGTCGCGGCAAGCGCAGTGGCGGTCGGGGTCGGGGTCGGCGATGCGCTGGAAGACGCGCCGGCGGCCGCGGGGGCGGTCGGAGTGGGTGAGCTGACGGCGGCGGTCTCGGTCGGCGCGGGTGGCGGCGTCGCGGCGGACGCTGGCGAGGCCAGTGCGATCGCCGCCACGCCGAGAACGCCGGCCACCACGACCCGCATTCTGGTGCTGCGCATGAATCCGTCTCCCTCGACATCTGCCGGGTCAGGAAAACCTCGACGGGAAGCTTTTATCGGGAAGAAGGTAGCAACGCGGCGGACGTCCCGCTACGTCCGGGTCGGTCGTAGCGGGACCGTTGGGTGAACGGCGCGGTGATTCGTGGTCATCCGGTGGTGTTCGCCGCAGCCGAGTGGCGTCCGGATGAACGCCGGCGCTGAACGACGCCGTTCGCCGCGCGTTCGCCGGCGGTATCCGCGTTCGGAGGAAGGCGGGGCGGTTCGGTGCCCCGCCGGTCGCCACCGCGGTCCGCTCGGCCGGTGGTTGCGTCGGCGGCGAGGTTCCTGACGGCTCCGTCCCACTCCCGGCTGCCCCCGTCCGCGTCGCCCCTGTCTGCGGCGCCCCACGTGGGCTGGCCCGTTGCGGCCGTCCGTCCTACCCCGTCGGCGTGGGTTGGCGCTCTTTCCGTCGGCGTGGGTTGGCGCGCTGGCCCGGCCCGTGGCCGCCGCGGATTCCGGCACGGCAGGTTTCGCGGTGGGGGAACCGGCTGAACCCGACGGACTGTGCGTGTTTTCATCTCGGCGGCGTCCCCTTGGGTTCGGCCGGTCGAGTTCAGCCCGCGGGACGGCGACGGAGTCACGGCCGCACTACCACGCAGAGCGTCATCGGCGGGTTGTCCGTCGGATCCGCGCGACGGGAATCCGGCCGCGGACGGACGGTTCCGAACAATGTCGTCCGGACAACCGGATCCGAAAAACCGGCCGGGTTCGGGGCGGCGATTCAGGTGGGCGACGGCGTGAACACCAGGTGCCGGTACACCGGTTGCCGCCGGACCCGAGCCTCCGCAATCACACCGGTCGGCGAGGACGTCGCCGGCACCCCCGCCGAGAGCGTGGACGACAGGGCGTTAGCCGGGATCGGCCTGGGCCGGGCGAGGGCCGGGTGAGGGCTGGGTGTCAGGGGGACAGGCGCTCGACGGCCCAGCGGTCCGTGGTGGAGGCGCGGCGGTAGCGCAGCCGGTCGTGCAGCCGGTTCGTCCGTCCCTGCCAGAACTCGACGGTGTCGGGCACGAGGCGCAGCCCGCCCCAGAACGGCGGAGTGGGCACCGGGGTCCCCACGGGCCAGCGGGCCGCGAGCTCGGCGGCGCGGGCGTCCAGGACGTCCCTGGACTCGATGATCTGCGACTGGTGACTGGCCCAGGCACCGAGCTGGGACCCGCGGGGCCGGGAGGCGAAGTAGTGCTCGGTCTCGGTCCTGCTGACGCGCTCCACCGCGCCGATGGCCACGACCTGCCGTTCCAGCGCGTACCAGGGGAAGACCAGCGAGCCGAAGGGATTCTCGGCGCTCTCCCGACCCTTGCGGGAGGTGTAGTTCGTGTAGATCACGAAGCCGCGGTGGTCGAAACCCTTGAGCAGTACCGTGCGCGCGCTCGGCCGGCCGTCCGCGGACGCGGTGGCGAAGACTGCCGCGTTGGCCTCGGGGACGCCCGCGCCCGCGGTGCTCGCGTCGGCGAACCAGCGGGCGAACTGGTCGACCCAGGTCGCCGCAAGCTGCTCCGGTTCCAACCGACCGGTGTGGTAGCTCTGCCGCTGGCCGGCCGGGTCGGGCCCGTCCGGGAAGTCTCCGCCGGCGGGAGAATCCGTCCTGGCGGAGAAGTCTGCGCTGGCGGAGAAGTCTGTGCTGGCGGGGGAGGCTGTGCCGGTGGGGACGGCTGTGCTGGCGGAGAAGTCTGTGCCGGTGGGGACGGCTGTGCGGCGGGGGAAGGCGTCGGACGGCGGGAGGGAGGCCATCGGAGAATCGTGCCAGCCGCGCCCCCGCGCTCAGCCGAGCTCGCGCAGGACCGCGGCTACCCCGCGATCCCAGTTGGTGGTCAGGTCGAGGCAGGGCCGCCCGCCGAGCCGGGTGGGGGCCTCGGCGCCGGAAAGGATCACGGGCAGCATGATGATCCCGCGAGACGAGAGGTCCGCGGCGAGCGCTGGCAGAAATTCCTGCGCTATCCATGGCGCGTGAATTCCCAGGGTGGAGTGGCCCAGCACGAGAAAATCCGCGGTGGCGAGTGTGTCATTCATGAACATGGGCACGGTATCGCCGATGCGTACCTCCCAACGGTCCAGGTGCACCGCATGGCCCACCGCGTTGACCGCCCGCCCCAGCCGTTCGGCGCTGGCGATGTCCGCCGCGCGATGACTGATGAAGACGAACGCCATGATCTCCCGAGCTCCTGATCCAGTTTTTGCGCAGCGTGACCGCCGGTCAGGCGGGCCCTTTCCTCCTGCCGACCGTAGCGCGGCGAGATCTCCGCTGGTCGGCCGTCCCTGACGTCGCTTCCGGCAGGTTGCTGCAAATAGCCTCACAAACGGACAAAGTGGTTGTGAGGTATCTCATAAATTGTCAGGTGAGTGTGTCGGGGTTGGCGAAGTGTGAGGCTGCTGCGTCCGTCGGCGGGCCGGCGGGAACGGCGCGAAGCGGCGGCGCTCTGGCGCGTCCGGATGCCGCGGGGCAGGATCGGATGGAGCAGGACCGACGAGGCAGGCACGGCGGGCCGCCGGTCGAAGCAACAGATCGCCGGTCGAACCAACAGACAGAAGCGGAGATCCGGACTCGATGGCCGAGAAGACGAGCGATTTCAAGCCAGGTCTGGAGGGCGTGATCGCCTTTGAGACGGAGATCGCCGAGCCGGACAAGGAGGGTAGCGCGCTGCGCTACCGCGGGGTCGACATCGAGGACCTCGTCGGCAAGGTGGACTACGGCCACGTCTGGGGGCTGCTGGTCGATGGTGCGTTCGAGCCCGGGCTGCCGCCGGCCGAGCCGTTCCCGGTGCCGGTGCACTCCGGTGACATAAGAGTGGACGTGCAGAGCGCGCTGGCGATGCTCGCCCCCTACTGGGGCCTGGGCCAGCTCATCGACATCACCCCCGAGCAGGCCCGCGACGACCTCGCCCGCGCGTCGGTGGTGGCGCTGTCCTTCGTCGCCCAGTCCGCCCGGGGCCTGGGGCAGCCCGCGGTCCCGCAGAAGGAGGTGGACCGCGCGCGGACGATAACGGAACGGTTCATGATCCGCTGGCGTGGCGAGCCGGACCCGAAGCACGTCCAGGCCGTCGACGCCTACTGGGTGTCGGCCGCCGAGCACGGCATGAACGCCTCGACGTTCACCGCCCGGGTGGTCGCCTCGACCGGCGCCGACGCCTCGGCCGCGCTGTCCGCCGCCGTCGGTGCGCTGTCCGGGCCGCTGCACGGCGGCGCCCCCTCCCGGGTGCTCGCGATGCTCGACGAGGTCGAGCGCACCGGGGACCCGCTCGGCTACGTCCGCCGTGCCCTGGACCGCAAGGAGCGGCTGATGGGCTTCGGCCACCGGGTGTACCGCGCGGAGGACCCGCGCGCCCGGGTGCTGCGCCGCACCGCGCGCGACCTCGGCTCCGACCGCTACGAGGTGGCCGAGGCGCTGGAGGCGGCGGCGATCGAGGAGCTGACCAACCGCTTCCCCGACCGCCCGCTGCGCACGAATGTGGAGTTCTGGTCGGCCGTGGTACTGGACTTCGCACAGGTGCCCGCCCATATGTTCACGTCCATGTTCACCTGCGCCCGCACCGCGGGCTGGAGCGCCCATATCCTCGAGCAGCAGCGCACCGGCCGGCTGATCCGCCCGTCCGCCCGTTACGTCGGCCCGGACCCGCGTCCGCTCGGCGACGTCTCGCCGGGGGTGCCCCGTGGCTGACGCCGCCGCGATCGAACTGCCACCGACCCTGCGCCCGGCCGACGGCCGCTTCGGCTGCGGCCCGTCGAAGATCCGCCCGGACGCCGTCGCCGCCCTGGCCGCCAGCGGTGCGACCTACCTCGGCACCTCGCACCGGCAGAAGCCGGTCAAGGGCCTGGTCGGCCGGGTGCGCGCGGGGCTCGCGGAGCTGTTCTCGCTGCCCGCGGGCTACGAGGTCGTGCTCGGCATCGGCGGCGCCACCGCGTTCTGGGACGCCGCCGCGTTCAACCTGGTCCGTACCCGGTCGCAGCATCTCGTCTTCGGCGAGTTCGGCGGAAAGTTCGCGGACACGACAAAGGGCGCGCCGTTCCTGGCGGAGCCCTCCGTGGTGTCCTCGGCCCCGGGCACGCACCCGGACTGGGCGCCCGAGGCCGGCATCGACGTCTACGCCAGCCCGCACAACGAGACCTCCACCGGCGTCGCCCGCCCGGTGCGCCGCCCGGTCGGCGCCGACGCCGGCGCCCTGCACCTGGTCGACGCCACCTCCGGCGCGGGCGGCCTGCCGGTCGACGTGACCGAGGCCGACGTCTACTACTTCGCGCCGCAGAAGTGCTTCGCCTCCGACGGAGGCCTGTGGACGGCGCTGTTCTCGCCGGCGGCGATCGAGCGGCTCGCCGAGATCGCCGCGACCGACCGGTGGATCCCGCCGTTCCTCGACCTCACCACGGCCCGCGACAACAGTTCCAAGGACCAGACGTACAACACCCCGGCGGTGGCGACGCTGTTCCTGTTCGCCGACCAGATCGAGTGGATGCTCGCCCAGGGCGGCCTGGAGTGGTGCGTGCGCCGCACCGCCGAGTCCTCGTCGATCCTCTACACCTGGGCCGAGAAGACGGCGTACACGACGCCGTTCGTCGCCGACCCGGCGCAGCGCTCCCAGGTCGTCGTGACGATCGACTTCGACGGGGTCGACGCCGCGGCGGTGGCCAAGGTGCTGCGCGCCAACGGCGTCGTCGACGTCGAGCCGTACCGCAAGCTCGGCCGCAACCAGCTCCGTGTCGCCTGCTTCCCGGCGATCGAACCGGCCGACGTCGAGGCCCTGGTCGCCAGCATCGACTACGTGGTCGAGCGCCTGTAGCGGCGGGTCCGCAGCCGGAGACGACGACGGCCCGCGGGGAGAGACTCTCCCGCGGGCCGTCGTCGTCGGCGCGGCAGCCGACGGGGACCGGGTTCGCCGGCGGCGGCATCCGCCGTTCAGCGCAGGGGGCGCTCCGGGGCGGCCTGGGCGGCCTGGGCGGCGATCGGGTCGGCCTCGGTGTCGGCGATCGCGCCGCGGTCGTCCATCGGGACGTACGGGCGCTGGTCGTAGCCGACGTAGAGCTGGCGCGGGCGGGCGATCTTCTGCTCGGGGTCGAGCAGGCCCTCCTCCCACTGGGCCAGCCAGCCGGGCATCCGGCCGATGGCGAACAGCACCGGGAACATCTCCACGGGGAAGCCCATGGCCTGGTAGATGATGCCGGTGTAGAAGTCGACGTTCGGGTAGAGCTTGCGGGCGATGAAGTACTCGTCCTCCAGCGCGATCCGCTCCAGCTCCATGGCCAGGTCCAACAGCGGGTTCGTGCCGGTGACCTTGAAGACCTCGTCGGCGACCTGGCGGATCACCCGGGCGCGCGGGTCGTAGTTCTTGTAGACCCGGTGGCCGAAGCCCATCAGCTTCTTCTTGCCGTCCTTCACCTGGGCGATGAAGGAGGGGATGTTCTCGACCGAGCCGATCTCGGCGAGCATCCGCAGCACCTGCTCGTTCGCCCCACCGTGCAGCGGGCCGTACAGCGCGGCGATCGCGGCGGCGGCCGCGGAGAACGGGTCCGCCTGCGAGCTGCCGACGGCGCGCATCGCGTTCGCCGAACAGTTCTGCTCGTGGTCGGCGTGCAGGATGAACAGCACGTCGAGGGCGTGCTCCAGGTTCGGGTCCGGCTCGTACTTGAGCTCGGTGGCCTTCCACATCATGTTGAGGAAGTTGCCGGCGTACGACAGGTCGTTGTCCGGGTAGACGTACGGGAAGCCGACCGAGTGCCGGTAGGAGTACGCCGCCAGCGTCGTGATCTTGGCGATCAGGCGGACGATCTGGAGCCGGCGCAGGCCCGGGTCGTCGATCGTCTTGGCGTCNGGGTAGAAGGTCGACAGCGCGCCGACGGTGGACACGAGCATGCCCATGGGGTGGGCGTCGTGGTGGAACCCGTCGATGAACTTCTTGATCGACTCGTGCACCAGGGTGTGGTGCGTGATCTCGTCTTCCCAGGTCGACAGCTCGTCGGTGGAGGGAAGCTCGCCCGCCAGCAACAGGTAGGCGACCTCGAGGAAGCTGCTCTTCTCGGCGAGCTCCTGGATCGGGTAGCCGCGGTAGCGCAGGATGCCGGCGTCGCCGTCGATGTAGGTGATGGCGCTGCGGCAGCTCGCGGTGTTCGTGAACGCCGGGTCGTACGCCATCAACCCGAAGTCGTCGTCGTTCGTCTTGATCGAACGCAACGCACTCGCGCGTACCGTGCCGTCCGTGACCGGGATCTCGTACGTCTTACCGGTTCGGTTGTCGGTGACGGTCAGTGTGCTGACCTGCTCGGACACGCCGGGCTCCTCTCGCGGTGGCGATGCCGCTGGTGACGGCTCTGGCCCCAGCCGGGGCGCGCATCCGGGTACGGAGCGCTCACGCCGGTTTGCTGGCTCACATGGTTCTTCCCAAGTCTGGCCGTTCGCGGCTGCACATGCGCGTGATCGGTGAGCCTCATCCCACGTGTGCTGCGCCACCCCTTGTCGGAGAACACATCCCCTGGCTGCGGTGATGGTGCGTGGCACGCTCGGTGAGCATGCGGCCATCCACCGGGCGGGCGGCCTGCACCTACCCGAACGGGGAGAGGTCACTCCGGTGCCCGGAGCCACTCGTCGAGCGGGTTCCCGGTGTGATACCGAAAGATGCGCCGGCGGGGGTTCCCGTGACGGCACCCGGCTCGCCCGCCTCGGCGGCGTTGCGCAGCCAGGTGAGCACGGCGAGCACCCGACGGTTGTCGTCCGCGGACGCCGGCATCCCGAGCTTGCTGAAGACCCCGGCGATGTGGTTCTCCACGGTCTTGGGCGCCAGATGCAGGCGGGCACCGATGCCCTGGTTGGACCGTCCCTCGGCCATGTGCGCGAGCACCGTGCGCTCCCGCGGGGTGAGCCGGGCCAGCTCGTCGGCGCGCCGTCGGTGGGCCAGCAGGCCCGCGACGATCTCCTCGTCGAGCACGAGGCGTCCGTCGATCACCCGCCGCAGCGCGTCCTGCAGCGCCCCGACGTCGTCGACCCGGTCCTTGAGCAGGTAGCCGAGACCGCCGCTGCCGTCGCCGAGCAGACGCAGCGCGTAGGGCGTCTCGGCGTAGGTCGACAGGACGAGTACGGCGATCGCGCGGTGCTGGGCGCGGATCCGCTCGGCCGCGACCAGACCCTCGTCGGTGTACGTGGGCGGCATCCGGATGTCCAGGATCACCGCNTCCGGCCGGCTGCGCCCGAGCCCGCGGATGAGGTCCTCGGCGGTGGCGGCCTGCGCCACGACCTCGGCGCCCGCGGCGGTCAGCAGCATCGCCAGCCCCTCGCGGAACAGGGTCGAGTCGTCCGCGATCGCTACCCGCACAGGTCCGTTCTCCTCTGCTCGATGCTGGCCGGGACGATGCTGGCCGGGACGATGCTGGCCGGGACGGTCAGCACGGGATACTCGCCGTCAGCCGGGTCCCGCCGCCCGACGGGCTGACGATCACCAGGGCGCCGTCGAGTGCCCGAACGCGGTCGATGAGGCCGGCCAGCCCCCCACCCTCGACCGCGGTGGCGCCGCCCTTGCCGTCGTCGGTGACGTCGATGCGGACGACGTCGCCGTCGTGGCGCACCGCGACCCGGGCCCGGCTGGCCCCGGCGTGCTTGACCGTGTTCGTGAGCGCCTCGCAGATCGTGTAGTAGGCGCCCGCCTCGAGGACCGCCTCGAACCGCGCCGCGGGGATGTCCAACTCGACCTCCACCGGCAGCGCGGCCGTGACGACCTCCAGAGCCGGCAGCAGCCCACCCTGGCTGAGCACGGCCGGATGAATCCCCCGCGCGAGGCTGCGCAGGTCCGCGAGGGCGTGGCGCAGGTCCTCCCGGGCGGCCTCGATGGCGGAGATCGTATCGGGATCGGTGGCCTTCGTCCGGGCGAGACCCAGTCTGGTGGCCAGCGCCAGCAGCCGCTGCTGGGCGCCGTCGTGCAGGTCGCGCTCCAGCCGGCGCCGCTCGTGCAGGCCGGCCTCGACCAGCCGGGCCCGGGAGGCGCGTACGGCGTCGAGCTGCGCGGCCACCGTGGCGTGCAACTGGGCGTTCTCCAGGGCCATGGCGCTCGCGCGCACGGCCGCCTCGACCAGGTCGCGGTTGCGCCGCATGGCCGGTGCGGCGGTGATCACCGCCAGCGGCGCCCCGGCCGCGGTCCGCACCGCCATGACCAGCTCCGGCGCGCCGGACGGCGGCGGGGGCCGGACCGCCCCGTCGGCGTCGACGTGGTGGTCCTCCCCGGGTAGCCACAGGTGGATCTCGGCGGATCCGTCGTGCAGTGCCGCCTGCAGCGCCGCACGGACCGCCCGCACGTCCGGCGGGGTGGGCAGCGTCGCGAGGAGCTGCGCGATGCGGGCCCGGACGAACACCCGGCGCAGCACCGCCGCAGCGAACGCCAGGGGGATCGCCAGCAGGGTGAGGGAGATGACGACGAACTCGGGCCCGATGTCGCCGTCGCTCGGGTTGTAGACGAAGAAGTTCACCGTCGCCGCGAGGACGAACGCCAACAGCAACGCGAGCGCCACCGGCCGGAAGACCCGCCGGTCCAGCTCGGAGTACCGCCGCAGCCGCCCGCGGACGACGAGCAGGAAGGCGACGGCGAGCACGAGGGTCACGCTGTCGAGGATCCAGACCACGGTGTCGAACGCTCCGTGGCCGATCGGCTTGCCGTACCACCACAGGTCGGGGTGCCCGGAGTAGCCGAACCATTCCGGTCGGCCGATACCGATCAGCCCGAGGTTTGCCAGTGGAATGACGAGCACCGCGCTGCCCAGCAGCACCCGTTCACCGTTGTTCTGCAGCCGCCCGGCCGGGTAACGCAGCACGCCCCACCCGAGGCAGACCCAGAAATGGGTGTAGGCGAACGTCGACACGAGGGCGGAGGGGCCCGCATCCCAGCTCGACGTCCACGACAGTGGCCACAGCAGCCCGCCCAGGACCAGCGCCGCGGTGACGCTGCCCAGCGACTCCTCGCCGTTGAGCATGGCGGCGGTGAGCACGAACGCGAGCGCCACGACGACGTTGAGGGTCGCGAAGAGCGGGCTGTGCCCGAAGACGGGCCACTGGCACGCAATCGCACCAGCGGTGGTGGCGGAGCCGCCGATTGCCAGACACCACGGGCGGTGGCGGGCGGCGCACGCGGACAGTCGACCGGGCAGACGCGGATGCGGCACGTCAGGCGACGTTATGTAGCCAGGATCTCACCCGGCAAGCGTCGCACACGCCGATTGTCGGATTGCGGGTTACCCCCCACTTCCCGCCAGGAGATCCCCCGGCGAACTGTGGAGCTCTCCCCGAAGTCAGCGAGTGCGCGGCGGTGGAACCTGGGTGGCACGGGATCGGTGTCGTCGGTGGTCGCATCCGTACGCAGGACATCGCGCCGTGCGGGGGGTCGGCTGCCGCCGGGGGGCGGCCGACCCCTTTTCGTCCTCTTGGCGATGCATCCCCCGAAATCACCCTTTCTCCGGTCCCCCGGACGAGTACCGTCAGAAGATGGAGACCGAGACGGCGAGCGACGCCGAACTCGCGTCCGCGCTGCGGCTGTCGGTGATGCGTCTTTCCCGACGAATGCGCCAGGAGCGGTCGAGTCAACTCACCCCCACGCAGACGTCCGCGCTGGCGTCGCTGGAGCGCCACGGCCCGATGACGCTCGGGGAGATCGCGGCGCACGAGCGCGTCCAGCCGCCGTCGATGACGCGGGTCATCGCGCATCTCGCGGTCGCCGGGCTGGTCGAGCGCCGCCCGCACCCCACCGATGGGCGGCAGGTGATCGCCGAGGTCACCGCGAAGGGGCGGACGTTGCTCAGCGACGATCGTCGGCGCCGGGACGAGTGGCTGACCGACCGGCTCGCCGCGCTGTCGGCCGAGGAGATCGCCGCCCTGACCCGGGCGGCGCCGATCCTGGACGCCCTCGCCGGCTCGTAGTACTGCGACGGCACTGCCGCCTCACAGCTCGACCCAGCCGCCTCGCTGGTGGGAGGTGCCGGCGGCGGCGATGAGCCGGTTCGCGGTGAGCAGGTCGTGGAAGGTGGCGCCCCGCACCAGCCGCGCGTCGTCGAGTTCGGTGGCCCGCACGACGTCGTAGGTGGCCTCCATCAGTCCGGGTCGGGCGGTCGGCGGGGTGGGCATCAGCAGGTCGCGCACGCCGGCGTCGTCCTGGCGGCGGACGCGGCGGCCTTGGACGACGATGCGGCCGGCGTCCCCACACACTGTGATGGTGGCGGTGTCCAGGTTGCCGCCCATCCGCTCGTTGATCAGCACGGTGGCGCCGCTGGCGGAGAGCAGGGCCAGCGTCACGGGCGCATCGGGGGTCAGCGTGGCGGCGGGCATCGCGGCGGGATCGGCGCAGACCGCCAGGATCTCCCCGCACCAGCGCATCGCGAGATCGATGATCTCGACCCGGCCGGCCGGGCCGGTCGGCGCGCCGACCACGGTCATCTGGGTGAGCCGACCCAGCGACGGGACCGTGGCCGCGACGTGGATCGCCGCCGGCCAGGCCCGCCCGTCCAGGGCCACCACGTGGGCGAGATCGGCCTCCTCGGCCAGGTCGGCGACGGCACGCAGTGTCTCCGCCTCGGCGGTGGCGGGGCCGGCGAGCAGCACGTGCAGGCCGATCTCGGCCGCCCGCCGGGCGACGATGTCCGAGCCGGGCGGCGGGGTCTCCACGCAGACCGCCTCGATGTCGTCCGAGAGCAGGGCGAGCAGGTCGGCGTAGGCGCGGGGANCCCCCGCCTCGGCCGCCCAGGCCAGCGACTCCAGCGGCTCCGGGGCGAGCAGGCCGACGACCGCGACCCCGGCGTCGCGCAGGACCTCGGCCGTCGTGCTGTCGGAGCCATCGGTGACCAGCGCCATTGCGAGCGGCAGGTCGGGCTGGCGGCGGCGGACGAGCCGCCGCAGTTCCCGCCAGCTAGCGGACAGTGCCGGATCACGCGGTGGCACCAGCTCGGGGAGCGTCGTCACGGCTCTGATAGTGCCGTTGCATGAGGGCGCAGGATAGGGCGCTTCATGCCGCCGTCCCTTGCGGGGCGGCACTCCCGGTCTGACCGGCGCGAGCCGTGCCGGGTTCCCGTTTCGCAGCCACCTGCCCACCGGAGTGGGTCTTACGGTCGGCTCCACGGGCGTTTTGTGTCTCCGACGTACTGGCGGCGACAAGGATACGCAGGTTGATCGCGGCGTTCAGGTCACGGTCGAGGACCAGCCTGCAGGACTGGCAGTGGAAGGTGCGGTTGGCCAGGGTCAGGCTTGGGTTTCGCCAGCCGCAGCCGGAGCAGGTCTTCGAGCTTGGGTACCAGCGGTCCGCGACGTGCAGTGCCGATCCGTACCAGCCGGTCTTGTAGGCAAGCTGGCGGCGGATCTCTGCGAAGCCGGCGGTGGCGACGGCTTTCGCGAGGCGCCGGTTGCGGACCATTCCGGTGACGTTGAGGTCTTCCACGACCACAACGTCGTGGGTCTTCGCCAGCCGGGTCGCGATCTTGTGGAGTCCGTCGCGCCGCTGGTTGGCGATCCGGCCGTGGACACGAGCCAGTTCGGCGGCGCACTGGCGGCGGCCAGCGCTGCCGGGCTTCGACCGGGCGTAGGCCCGGGACGCCCGGCGCAGTTTCCGCTCGGCGCGCTGGTAGTGCTTCGGGTTGGGAACCATCTCGCCAGTGGACAGGACAGCGAGGTGTCGCACGCCCAGGTCGACCCCGACTGTCCCGCCCGCCCGCTGCCGGCGCGATGGCTCGGCGGGAACGTCCCGGTCGGCCTCGGCGGTGAACGACACGAACCAGCGGCCTGCCGTGCGGGACACGGTCGCGCCGAGCAGCCGGGCCCGGCCATCGGCCAGACGGCCGGTGAGCGCGCCCATCGGCTCGTGGACCTTCACCCGGCCGATCCGGGGCAGCTTCACGTACAGGTCGCTCGCCGGGCCGTAGGCGCCGGTGGTGTAGCGGAACGAGTCGCGGGCCTTCCCGCGTTTCTTGAACCGGGGGAAGCCGACCCGCCGGCCCTTGCGTTGTCCCTTGCGGGAGTCGGTGAAGTTCTTCAACGCGCGGGCAAGCTGGTCCAGGCCGGCGGAGAACGCCTCCTTCGAGCACTCGTCCCACCACGGCGCGATCTCCCGCTTGGCCGCGTTCCACGCGAGGCGCAGCGCGGGAAGCGTCCACGGCACCGGAGTCAGCCCGCCGCCGGTAACGCCGTAGGTCTCCTCGGCGGCGCGCTGCGACAGTGCCGCCTTCACCCGCGCCAGACCCCAGTTGAACGTGAACCGGGCCGCTCCGGCATGCCTGCGCAGGCCGGCCAGCTGGGCGTCGTTCGGGTCGAGGGCGAACCGGTACGCCTGGAGCGTCTTCACGGGCGGTCCTCGGTGGCGGCGGCGACCGCGCGGGCGGCCCGGTTCGCCGCCGCCCCCCGGCCGTACAGCCGGGCGCACATCGACGTCAGGATCTCCGTGATGTCACGGACCAGGTCGTCGTCGACCTCAGCCGGGTCGACCACCAGCAGCCGCCGGCCCGACGCCTCCAATGCGGCCTGAACGTCTTCTGCGCCGAACCGGGCGAACCGGCCGCGGTGTTCGACGACGATCGTCGTCACGTCCGGGTCGCGCAACAGTGCGAGGAACTTCCGCCGATGCCCGTCAAGCGCGGACCCGACCTCGGTGACGACCCTGCCGACCGCCAAGTTCTGGCTGGCAGTCCAGGCGACGATCCGGGCGACCTGCCGGTCAAGGTTCGGCATCTGGTTGGCGGACGAGACCCGGGCATACACCGCCACCGTCCCCGACGGGACCGGTCGCGCGGGCTGATCGACGAGGATCAACCCACCCACCCGACGCGCGGGGACCGGGAGCTTGCCGTCAAGGAACCACTGACGGGCAGTGGAGTACCCGACCCCGTTCGCAGCCGCCCATTCCTTCAGGTTCACACCACCACTATACGGCGCTCACTGGCGTTACCTGGCGCTAAACCGACGGCAGTTCCACCCCCCGGGCCGCCCGCGGTGGTCGGTGATGGCCCCGATTGTCGCGCAGAGCGGACAGCNCGCCGTCGTGTCCATCAGGGTTGACACACCTGCCTGTGTCAACGTGGGTTGACGGCCATGAACATGACCGCCACGAAGCTCGCCGGGGCGTCCTGCGACGACGACCCGCGGGTGGGTCTCGCCGCCGTCGCCTCGTTGCGAGCCCTGTTGGGATCACTTGAGGAGCTCCAGGTCGCCAGCGCCCGGCACAAGGGCTGGTCCTGGCAGGAGATCGCCGACGTGCTCGGCGTGAGCCGGCAGGCCGCNCACAAGAAGTACGGGCGCCGGTTCGGAAAGGGGAGGTAGGCGGTGTTCGAGCGTGCCCGCCCGGGAGCGCGAAGCTGACCGCGCGGCTGTTCGTGGCGGCCGTGCCGCCGGCCGCGGTGACCGACGCGTTGTGCACCGCGGTGCACCGGGCCCGGGCAGCCGCCCCCGATCTGCGCTGGTCGGCGCCCGACCGGTGGCACGTCACCCTCGCCTTCCTCGGCCAGGTGCCGGACGAGCGGCGCGGCGACCTGGACGCCCGGCTCGCGCGGGTGGCGCGGCGGCACGGCCCGATCGCCGTCGAGACCGTCGGCGGCGGTCACTTCGGTGACCGGGTGCTGTGGACGGCGGTGCGGCCCCGGTCCGTGACGGCACAGCCTGGGCGCACGGCGGCACAGCCTGGGCCGACGGCGGCACAGCCTGGGCGCACGGCGGCACTGTCTGGGGCCGCAGCGGCACGGCCTGGGGCCGCGGCGGCGCCGGCCGGGGCGCTTGGGGCGCTCGCGGCCGGCGTGCGGCGGGCGGCCGAGCGGGCCGGCGCCGCCGCCGGGGCGGACGACCGGCCGCTGCGAGCGCACCTGACGCTCGCCCGGGTGCCCGACCGCGGCCACCGCGGCCACCGCGGGCTCGGCCCGCTCGTCGAGCTGCTGCGGGCCGACGTGGAACCGCTGCCGTGGACCGTCGACCGGCTGGTCCTGATGCGCAGCGTCGACGGCGGCCCGGGCGCCGCCCCGGTCTACCGGCAGGAGGCGTCCTGGCCGCTCACCGGCCGGTGACGGCCGCCCTCAGGACGCCACGGCCGGGTCGATGATCGGGCGGTAGCGGTAACCCACCCGGCGGACCGTCTCGATCCGGTACCGGTGCTCGGGGCCGAGCTTGCGCCGCAGCCGGGTCACGAGGACGTCGACCGTGCGCACGTCCGGGGACGTGGCGTCGTCGGCCTGGTGCCCCCACACCGATGACAGCAGCGCCTGCCGGCTGTGCGCCTGCCCGGGGTGGTGAACGAAGAAGTCCAGCACCTCGAACTCGAGGTAGGTCAACTGCAGCGCCCGGCCGTCCACGGTCGCGAGCCAGGCGGTCCGGTCGATCCAGACCCCCGAGCGGGGCGGGGTCTGGGTGGTCGGGCGGTGGTCGGGCCGGGCCGGTGCCGTGGTCGCCCGCGTGTGAGCCGGGGCGGGCGCGGGCTGGCGGGGGAGGGTCGCCGCCGTCCCGACGGGCGTGCGCGGCGGCGTGGTCACCAGGCGCGGCCGGTACGGGAGGGTGGTCGTCTGCGGGGGCATCGCTGGCCTTTCGGTCAGTGGTTCTCCCGGTCGCCGGGAGCTGTGGGCGCGGGGCCGGGTGGGTTTGTGGAGCCGGGTGGGCCTTGGAACCTGGAGTCTTGGCAGGCTTTGGAGCCTTGGCGGGGCCTTGGCGTCGGGCGGTCCCTGGCCTGGGCGGGAATCCTGAGCGGGCGGTGGCGGCGGGGCTGGTCCCGGTCCCGGTTTCGGCGGGCGCGGGCCAGGGGCCGGACAGCGCTCGGGCACCGCGACGATGGGGCGGCCGAGCTGGTGTGGACCGGGGCGCGACGTCGACGGTGTCGGCCGTCTTCGCCGGTGGCGTGGAGGGACGTGGTGGCCACCGCGACGACGGGGTGCGCCTGATCGACTACGGGCCCGTGGCGATGACGGCGGGCCTCGGCAGGCCGGGGCCGGACCTCACTGGGCCGGGAATCCGGAGCCCGTGCGGCGGCTCCGGCCGGCCCGCAGGCGCGGGCGCCGGTGGTGCGGCTGGCGGCCGCCCGTCAGACAGCCGGACAGGCAGCCGAGGCGACGCGGAGCAGATCGATATGGCTCCGGGTGACCAGGATCAGCCGCTTCAACACAAGAGCAACGGAAGCACACTGCTCCGGTCGCCGCCAAGAGAATAAAAGTGTGACTTGCTTCACATGGCGCTATGAGATGTACCGAACGGGCGGCAGCGGGGGCCTGGGACTCCAGGTCCGCGCGGTCGATCGGCGGGTGGGTCAGGGGTTCCGGACGGACGGATCGTGTCCTTATTTATCCGATTAGGGAGGTTTCGTTCGGAAGCTCGCGAGTCGCGCGGATGGTCGAGCAAAGTCGATTTTTCCGGTGGGGAAGCCGGAATATACTGGTGGATCGTTCGGCATCCGCTGCTCGGGGACGCGAAGCAGCCGAGAACAGGAGATCTCATGGCGCTGCCTGATTTCCTCGTGATCGGTGCGCCGGACGCGGGCATGGAGATCCTCCTCGCCGACCTGCGCCGCTGCCCGGCCGTCTTCCTGCCCGCCACCGCTCTCACCCCGCCTACCACTTTCCCGCCGATCACCACTTTCCCGCCGATCACCAGTTTCCCGCCGATCACCGCTCTCGGTCCGCCTCTCGCTCTCGGTCCGCCCGGCGATCCGGACTCCGGTGCCGCGTCAGGTGCCGGGGAAACGGCACAAGGCGGCGCAGGGGTGTGGGGGCTGGATGCGGCGCGTCGCCGGGCGCGGTTCGAGGCCCTGGTCGACCCGGCGCCCGCGGGCGTCCTGCGCGGCGTGAGTGCCCCGTACCACCTGGCGGACTTCACGGCGCTGCGGCACCTGCACGAGATGCTGCCCTACGTGCGGCTCATCGCCCTGCTGCGGGATCCGGCAGCGCGGGCCCACGCGCACTGGCTGCGGATGCGTGCGTCCGGCCTGGAGCCCATCGCCGACTTCGAGGGCGCCCTGGCGGCGGAGTCGGCGCGGGCCTGCACCCCCTCGTCCTGGCCGTGGCGGTATCTGGCCCTGGGCCGGTACGGCGCCCAGGTGCAGCGCCTGTACACCCTCTTCCCGCGTCAGCAGGTGCTCCTCGTGCCCTACCCCGAGCTGAGCGCGGATCCGGCGATCGCGCTGGGTCGTGTCCACCGCTTCCTCGGTCTCGGCCGCCACCGCGGCCCCGCCGGTGTCGATCGCGCGGGCCCTCCCGCCGAGGTCCTGGTCGAGCGGTGCGGCGACCCGGTCGGCGCGCGGTGCGCCGATCCGGCGGTGGTGGCCGCGGCGCGGCGGCTCGATCCGGCTGTGGCCGCGCGGCTGCGCGCCGGTTTCGGCGCCGATCTCGACCTGCTCGACCAGGTGACGGGACGGCGCTGGGCGCTCGGTCCGACCCCGGACTGAATCCCCGCACGGACCTGTCCGCGGCCGAGGCGGCTCGACGCCCAGCGCCGCCGCCGGGTCAGCGGGATCCCTGGGTGAGGGCGACCGAATCGGGCACCCGGACAGCCTCGGGCACGGTGAGGGGGATGATGCCCTGGATCTGCCCGATGACGTAGTGGGCCGACATCATCGCCCCCTCCTGCCAGCCGGGCAGCGGGGAGCTCTGATCACCCAGCACGTAGAAACGCCCGTTGCTCGCGGGCTGGAGGAGCTGCTTGTAGGCCCGCCGCCGAGAAGTAGTCGTTGCTCGGATACCAGAGCTGGGTGATCGGATGATTCGTCCAGCCGATCCCGCCGTAGATCTGGTCGGCGTCGCCCTCCCAGAAACGCTCCTCGGCCTGCCAGCCGACCTTGCAGGTGCTCGCGAACTCGACAGCCCTGATCGCCGCATCGAACTCGGCGGAGAAGTTTGTCGAGATTCCCCGCAGTACCGGCAGCGGGATACTGCTCACGCAGTAGTCCGCGACCAGCGTCCGCGGTAGGCCGTCGCGCCGGTAGTCGACGGCCGCCTTACCCTCATCGAGCAGCCGAATCGTGGTGACCTCGGAGTTCAGCTCGACGACCTCGCCGAATTCACTGCCAAGTTCCCGCTCGAAGGCGGTTACGATGCGATCCATGCCGCCGACTGGCTGGAACATCGTGGCCTGCCAAAGATAATCCACCGGCTGGTAGAAGCTGTGCCGCCAGAATCCCGACTCCAGCAGCTCCCCGGCCCCGGCGTCCCGTTGCTCGAGCGTCCCGGCGAGCATGGCCGCGAGGCGCCCGCGGGTGTCGTTGGCGACCTGCCGGTTGCGCCACCGGACGCCCCGGCCGTCGGCGAGGTGAACGACGTTCGCCGTCGTCTTCGTCATGTACGGCTCGAGGTCGACGCCGAACGCGCGGCAGTAGTCGAGCACCCGGCGGTGGTGGTAGGGGATGCGGCCGGGGCCCAGGTCGAGGTAGAGCCCGTCGTCGAAGGAGCACCGGTGGGTGGTGACCGGCTCGCCGGTCGGGCCGAGCTCGCGGAGCACGTCGCCGCCGCGGGCGGTGCGGTTACGACCGCCCGCGCGGTCCGACGCCTCCAGCACGGTGCACCGGTAGCCCAGCCGGCCGAGCTCGTACGCCGCGGTCGGCGTCGCGCATGGTGACCCACCTGCCCTCGTCGTCGTCTGGTGACTGGTACTCGTCTGGTGCCTGGTGGTCGTCCGTGGTCGTGACCGGGGCCGCCCCATCCNCCGACCGGAGCCGGCCGGCGGACGGGACCTGGCGTCACCCGGTGAAATTGAGATCGATGACCTGGTAGAAGCCCTTGGCGGTGTCGGCGACCTCCCAGACGCTGAGCAGGACGTGGTAGCCCTGCCGCTGCGGCAGCACGATCGTGTGCCGGGTCGGGTTCTCCGGCAGGAGGTCGTCGGCCGACCAGTAGGGCTGCCCGCTGTTCTGGACCTGATGGATGGGGTCCGGCTCGAACTGGGCTCGGCTCAGTGGGGCGTTCGGATCCCAGCCCTCCCGGGTCAGGAAGTAGTTCCACCGCCGCGTCTTGTGCGGGGCGTGGAAACTCCAGGTGATGGTGAGCCGCTGGCCGGCGGCGACGGAGTGCTTCTGCCAGTCCGAGCCCGGCTTGTCCAGTTCGGCGGCAAAATCCTGGCCGGCACTGGCAATCTTTCCGTCGGTGGGCGGGGCATCGTTCCGGACATCGTCCGGCGCGGACGGATCGGCCAGCCCGGCCTGCGTCTCCGGGAAGAACTTCCCTGATTCCAGGCCTGCGGACTGCCATTCGGCGAGGTATATGTGCGCGCGGGAGGCCGGCTCGGAGACCGTACCGTGCCGCGGCGCTACTTTGCTCTGAGTCATGGTGTAACGGTAGCGTCGGACCTCTTGGTTTGCATTCCCTAAAAACGGGAAGCCGATGGCTTCCGCAATGATTTTCCGAAACTCGCCCGAGTCGTTTATGGAGTTTTCCGCGGAAAGCCCCGGACCGGGATCGTGTGCCGCGTTCCGGTCGAGTGGGGGCGTCCCGGCGATCCCGGCCCGCGGGCGGCGGGTACCGTCTGGCGGGATGAGTGCGTCAGCGAACAGCGACCCCGCCGGGGGCGTCGCCGGCGGGTCGGCCTCGACCGACCCGCCGGCGCTCCAGCCGCTGCCCTACGACGGCGTCGTCTCCGTCGCCGTCGGCACGGTGCTGTGGGCCGTCGCCGCGCTGGTCATGCTGGTGTTCCTGGACGACCTGCGCGACGACGGCCACCTGTGGTGGCTGGCCACCGCGATCTGTGGCTTCGGGCTCGGGCTCGCCGGGCTGTGGATCGTGATCCGTCGCCGCAACCGGCTGCGGGGCCGGCAGGGGTAGCCGGCTCTCGCCGGCTCACGTCTCGTCGAGATCGTCCTCCGCCGCGCGGAAGGCCGCGCCCGCCGGGTCGCGCAGCTCCGCGGCGAGCGCGTGCCGCCGGTCCCACTGCCCGCCCCGCCAGGCCAGCGCCCGGGCCAGCGCGTCCGGGCCGGCGTCGGCATCGACGTGCACCTCACCGCCGATCCCGCCGAGCACCCGCCACGGCACCCGCGTCGGCCGTCCGGTCAGGTCCTCGACCAGCAGCGGGCGGTGCACGCGGTACGGGGTGCCGTCCGGCGCCCGCCGCGGCTCGCCCTCCGGGCCGTCCGGGCCGTCCGGGCCGTCCGGGGCCCACTCGGTGGTGGCGGCCCCGGCCCCGCCCGCCGCGATCTCGCAGGGCGCGATCTCCGCGGCCAGCGGCACCCCGAGGACGTGGGCGACCTCGGCGGCGCGGTCCAGCGGCAGCCGCAGCGCGCCCCGACCGGTTCCCAGCAGGTCCAGCAGGTCGGGCGCGTCCACGACGACGGCCTGCCCGCTCGGCACGACCCCCTCGGGTGTCCGTACGGTCAGCGGCGGGTCGAACCGCTCGCCGCCCGCGGATCGGTCCGGTGCCGCGAGCACCCGGGCCACGGCGTCGACCGCGGCGATGTAGAGCGTCCGCGCCGCCGGCCAGGGGACGTCCCGGTCGGCGTCGCCCAGCCGGTCGAGCAGGTCCATGACCGCACCGAGGTCGCCGAGGACGTCGTCGAGGGTGAGCCGGGCGCCGAGGTGGCGCAGGAATTCGTCATCGACGCCGGCCAGCGGGGCAGCGGGGGCGAACAGGCCGGCGAGCAGCGGATCGGCGGCGGGAAGCAGCAGCTCGCGCGGCGGCAGCACCCGGTCGGTGCCCGCCACGGGCAGCACCGCGTGCCGCGCCAGCCACCACCGGGTGTACGACGGTTCCGGGGCGAACACGGCCTCGCGCAGCGGCGGGCGGGCCAGCTCGGCGAGCGCCTCTGGCCAGGCCGCCGGGTCGACGAGTTCGAGGTCGCGCACCGCGACGAACACCCCGATCATGGCCGGCGCGGGCGGCCCGCCGGCCGGCGGGAGGCGCAGGTTCGCCGAGCCTCCCGGCGCGCCGCCATGATCGTCCGCTGTGACGTCGTCGACCCAGATGTCGCTGTCGTCGAGATCGAGCAGGATCTGCTCGTCGGCGTCGAGCGGCAGGTCATAGGTGCGTAGCACGCCGAAGGAGTGCAGCACGCCGACCCGCTCCAGCACCTGCGCGGGCCATGCCCGGGCGACCTCGGGCGAAAGGGTCGAGAACGGAGCGTCCTGCGCCAGCACCCGGTCCAGCGGGCCCCCCTCGACGAGCAGCTCCCCGGCGGGGGTGAACTCGCCGTCGGCGGCCGGTAGCAGCAGGTCCTCCAGCCAGCCGAGCTCCGCCGGGTGCTCCTCGCCCGCGTCGCGGACCAGGGCGAGCACGGCTGCGGCCAGCGCCAGCAGGTCGTCGGGATGGTCGTCCGGCTCGGCGTCGAGCACCGCCTCGCGCACCGCCGGATCGCGCAGCACCCCGGCCGGCGTGCCCTCCAGGGCGCCCAGGGTGCGCAGCGCGTCCCGAGCGCCGCCGGCGCAGGCGTCGGGATGGACCACCCGCAGCGGCAGCCCCGAGCGCACCAGGGCGACGATGTCCAGATCAGCGGTGGGCAGCAGGGTGCCGCGCGGGCCGGTGACCATGCGGGTCCGCAGGCCGCCATCGTCGGTCGGCCCCGCTGCCGCGGGGGCGGTGAGCGCGTCGGCCGCGTCGGACCCGTCCGCGCCGATCTCGGCGAGCGGCACCGGCAGCGCCCCCAGGGCGTCCCGGTCCGGCGCTGCGACCAGCAGGGGGTAGAGCCGTCCCCACCAGTCCGGCGGGCGGGAGACTCCGGACAGCAGCTCGACCAGCGCGGCGCTGTCCACCCGCCGGACGCCGAGCAGGTCCAGCGCGGTGCGCCACCGCCGGGCGGCGTACGTCGCCGGGAGCAGGCCTGCCACCAGCTCCGCCCCGCCCGCACCCGGATCTGTGCCCGCACCCGGCGGACCGCCCGTGGCGATCGGATCGGCCGGGCTGGCGATGTCGGGCGGGCTGGCGATGTCGGCCGGGTTGGCGGGATAGATCTGGCCGGCGGGGTCGGCCGGGGGGCCGGGGGCACGCAGCAGCTCGGTCACGGCGTCGGTGGCGGGGCCGAGGTCGGCCACGGAGCAGTCCCGGCCGCGCAGGGCGCCAGGGAACAGCGCCGAGTCGGGGAGTAGCCGTAGCAGGGACTCGCGCAGCCGCCCGTCGACCGCGCCGAGGGGGAGCCCCGTCGGGATCAGGGTCAGGGCGGCCAGCGGATCGGGCGGCTGCCCGACCGGTGCGGCCTGCGCGCCGGGGCCGCCGCCGGCCTGCGCCTGGTCGCCCGGCTCCAGCCCGGTGCCCAGGTATTCGGCCAGGAGGACGGCGGCCGCTGCCAGCTCGTCGGTGAGCCGATCACGCAACGGGCCGCCGACGGTGTGCCGTCGGGATGGATCTAGCGGCAGCTCGACGCTGGCCAGGACCGGCAGCGAGAGCGGCTCGTCGGTGGGCTGCGGCGCCCGCAGCACCCGGGCCACGCCGTCCGGCCACCCGCCGTCGCGGACCATCACCCGGGCGGTGAAACCGGTCCGTCCCCGCTCCTCGACCGGGCGGTCGGCGAGCAGGGCGGCGGGGATCACGCCGCTGCGCGCGATCCCGCGCCACCGCTCGCCGTTCAGGTCGGCTATCTCGACGCGTTCGATGACCGGATCGCCGGCCGGCCCGGCGCTGCCCGCCGGTGCCGCATCCCACCCGCCGTCCCACCCGCCGTCCCGGCCGCCGCGCAGCCAGTGACAGGTGACGGTCCGCACGGCGCCGTCCACGTCGACAACGATCTCGCCCGGGCCGCCGAGCACCAGCGGCAGGGTGGGATCGAGCCCGGCCAGCAGCTCCCGCGCGAGCGCCACCGCGGCGCCGTCGCGCAGTGGGAGCCGGACGACGGTGTCGTAGCCCTCGGGCGGCGGTCCGGCAGTGATCGTGAACGGCAGCCGCAGGATCGGCACGGCGCCCTCGCGCCGGGCGAGCTCCTCGCTCAGGCGCACCGCCTGAGTGCTGCCGACGCCGCCGGGAACGTCGAGGGATGAGCCGGGATTCGTTGCGTCGCGATTCGTTACGTCGCCACCGATTACGTCACCACCGTTCGGTGCGGTGGCCGGCGTGGCGAGGGCCGTCACCGCCTCGATCACCCGGGTCCTCGACCAGGCCACGCCGGTCGCCAGCGGGTCCGGGCCGCCGCGGGAGACGATTGCGGGCTCGTCCGTCACCGCGAGGACCGCGGCGAAGCCGGCACCGAACCGGCCCACGGAGGCACTGTCACGTTTGGTCGAGGCCCGGAGGGTCGACAGCGCCTCGACACCGGCGGCCGACAGCGCCGCCCCGGTGTTGGCGATCTCCAGCAGGCCGCCGGGCCCGGCCTCCGGCGCGGTGGCGTCGGTGCTCAGCCGGAGGAGCACCCGTGCCGGCACGCCGGCCTCGCCCGCGGCGTCGACCGCGTTCTGCAGCAGCTCCACCACGAGACGGTCGTGGTAGGCGCCGAGGGCGGCGTCCTCCTCCGCGTTGGCGTCCTCCCGGAAGCGGGCCGGCGAGGCGACCCAGGCGTCCAGCACCCGCCGCCGGATCGCCGCGGTCCCGTACACGTCTGCCGCAGCATGTGCGGCGGTCACTGACACCCGCCCATCCTCGTCTTCCCGCGCCGCCCACGGCGGGAGCGGGTTGGCCCGGATCGCGCGCGGCGCAGTGGCCGGGCTGTCACCGCTCGGGCTGGCACCGCTCGGGCTGGCACCGCTCGGGCTGGCACCGCTCGGGCTGGCACCGCTCGGGCTGGCACCGCTCGGGCCGGCGCCGACCGGGCAGGATGGGGCGATGCCCTCCCGCACCCGCCGCCGGGACGCCTCGGCGGCGCTGCCCGAGCTCGCCGCGGCCGTCGTGCCCCAGTGGGAGCGTGTCGCCGGCGCCGTGGCCGATCTGCCGGACGGCGCGTTCGCCGCGCCGAGCGTGTTACCCGGTTGGACGGTCGGAGAGCTGGTTCTGCACGTCGGCCGGTCCGCGACCGCGCTGTCGCTGGCCCTCGCCCCGTTCGCCGCGGACGGGCCGGCCACGGCGCCCGTAACCGCGCCGCGGCTGGTCTCGGCGGTCGACTATCTCAGCGGCACCGGGGCACGGGCGGAGGCCATCGCGGACACCGCCCGGGCCCTGGCGGCGCAGACCGGACCGGCCGGGACGCGCGCGGGGCTGGCGGGCGAGGTATCGGCGGCAGCGGCCGCGCTGGCGCGGGTCACCGACGGCGACCCGGTGGTCGCGACTCCGGGTGGCCCGATGCTGCTGACCGAGTTCCTGCGCACCCGGGCGGTGGAGGCGGTGGTGCACGGGCTCGACCTCGGCGTCGAGCCGCTGCGGCCGGCGTTGAAGGTGGTGACGAGGCTGTTCGCCGAGCTGTTCGTCCACCGGGTGCCCGGGCACACGGTGGAGCTGCGCGTGCCCCCCTTCGCCGCCGTCCAGGTGGTCGAGGGGCCCCGGCACACCCGCGGCACCCCGCCGAACGTCGTCGAGGCCGGGCCGGTCGCGTTCGTCCTGCTCTGCGCGGGGCGGCTGGCGTGGGGCGACGCCGTGGCCGACGGGCGGATCTCCGCCAGCGGCGAGCGGGCCGATCTGAGCGGTTACCTGCCGCTGTTGTGACGGAGGGGTGGGCTGNGGGGGAGGCTGCGGGGCAAAGGGCCGGCACGCGAGGCAAGGGCCGATGTGCGTCGTCGCTGCTAGCGTGGAGAGAGGTAGCTGCCGGTCGAGGCGGTGGCCGGAACCGGTCCGCCACGTCTCGTCACGAGTGAGGACGGGCCGGCGTGGACGCGGTCCCGCGCGTAACCCTCCGCATTTCTCCGGTGTCCCTGACCAGTCGAGGAGTCCTGGTGCCAGACGTCGCCGCCCGCATTGGCGCCATCCCCACAGCGGGGTCCGAGCTATCCGATGATCCCGGCCCCCGGGATGCCTGCGGTGTCTTCGGCGTCTGGGCGCCCGGTGAGGACGTGGCGAACCTGGCCTACTACGGGTTGTACGCCCTGCAGCACCGCGGCCAGGAGGCGGCCGGCATCGCGGTCGGCGACGGCCGGACGGTCGTGGTGTTCAAGGAGCTCGGGCTCGTCGCCCAGGTCTTCGACGAGATCACCCTGTCCAGCCTGAGCGGCCACGTCGCGGTGGGGCACACCCGGTACTCGACGACCGGCTCCTCCACCTGGGAGAACGCCCAGCCGTCCTACCGCACGGCCAGCTTCGGCGGCCCGATCGCGCTCGGCCACAACGGCAACCTCACCAACATCGTCGAACTTGCGCGGGGGCTCGGTGCCGGGCGGGATCGGCTGCGCGCGACCACCGACTCCGACCTCATCACCGCGATGCTCGCCGACCATCCCGGGCCCACCCTCGCCGACGCGGCGATGGCCGTGCTGCCCCGGCTCGCCGGCGCCTTCTCGCTGGTCTTCTCGGACGCCTCGACCCTCTACGCGGCCCGCGACCCGCACGGCATCCATCCCCTCGTCCTTGGCCGGCTCGACGACCACCCGGACGGGGCGTGGATCGTCGCCAGCGAGACGGCCGCGCTCGACATCGTCGGCGCGACCTTCGTCCGCGAGGTCCAGCCCGGCGAGATGATCGTCATCGACGCCGCCGGCGTGCGGTCGCGCACCTTCGCCCAGGCCGATCCGCACGGCTGCCTGTTCGAGTACGTCTACCTCGCCCGCCCGGACACGGCGATCGCCGGCCGTTCGGTGCACGCCACCCGGGTCGACGTGGGCCGCCAGCTCGCCCGCGAGGCGCCCGTCGAGGCGGATCTCGTCATCCCGGTGCCGCAGTCCGGCGTGCCTGCCGCCGTCGGCTACGCGGAGCAGTCCGGCATCCCGTTCGGGGAGGGGCTGGTCAAGAACTCCTACGTGGGCCGCACCTTCATCCAGCCGTCGCAGACGATCCGCCAGCGCGGGATCCGGCTCAAGCTGAACCCGCTGCGCGACGTCATCGAGGGCCGCCGCCTGGTCGTCGTGGACGACTCGATCGTGCGCGGGAACACGCAGCGGGCGCTGGTCCGGATGCTGCGCGAGGCCGGCGCCGCCGAGGTCCACATCCGGATCTCCTCACCCCCGGTGCGCTGGCCCTGCTTCTACGGCATCGACTTCGCCACCCGCGACGAACTCATCGCCAGCGACGCCGGCGTCGAGGAGATCCGTGCCTCGCTCGGCGCGGACTCACTGGCCTACGTCTCGCTGGAGGGCCTGGTCGCCGCGTCCCACCAGCCGGCCGAGTCCCTCTGCCGAGCCTGCTTCGACGGCGTCTACCCGGTGCCGCTGACCGAGTCCGACAAGCTCGGCAAGCACCGCCTGGAGCCGATGGCCGGCGCGCAGACGACCGCAGACATGATCGCCGAGGCGATGCGCCGGGAGGTGACGCTCGGCATGAACGGGGGCGATCCGTCCCCGGACGGCCACGATGACGTCGACCTGGCCGATGACGTCGGCCTGGCCGACGGCGCTGGCCTGGCCGACGGCGCTGATCCCGTGTCCCGCGCGGTCGACGGACCGCCGACCCGAGGGGAGAACGGTCGGGCGCCCGTGCCCGGCCTGGACCCGCCGTCGGCGGCGGAGCGCCGCGGCGCGCACCGGCCCGAGCCGGCCGGGGCGAGGCCGGCATGAACGGCGCCGAGCGGATCACGGCCGAGCCGGCCACCCCGGCGACGACGAACGCCCCGGCAGCGTCGGGCGTTCCGGCAGCGTCGGGCGTTCCGACGTCGGCGGGCACTTCGACGCCCGCGGGCGCCTCGTACCGGGCCGCGGGGGTCGACGTGGCCGCGGGGGACCGGGCCGTCGAGCTGATGCGCGGGCACGTCTCGCGGGCGACGCGGCCCGAGGTGGTCGGCTCGCTGGGCGGGTTCGCCGGCCTGTTCGCCCTGGACACGACGCGCTACCGGCGGCCGCTGCTCGCCTCGTCCACGGACGGTGTGGGCACCAAGATCGCCCTCGCTCGCGCTCTCGACACGCACGACACGGTCGGCATCGACCTGGTCGCCATGGTGGTCGACGATCTTGTCGTCTGCGGCGCCGAGCCGCTGTTCCTGCTCGACTACATCGCCTGCGGCGCCCTGGTGCCCGCGCGGATCGCCGAGATCGTCTCGGGAATCGCGGCCGGGTGCGAGCAGGCCGGCGCGGCGCTGGTCGGCGGCGAGACCGCGGAGCATCCCGGGCTCATGGGTAGCGACGACTACGACCTGGCCGCGACGGGGGTCGGGGTCGTGGAGGCCGACGGCGTGCTCGGGCCGGAGCGGGTCCGGCCCGGGGACGTGGTGGTCGCGATGGCATCATCCGGCATCCACTCCAACGGCTTTTCGCTCGTACGGCACATCTTGTTCGGTCCTGTCGATTCTGGCCAGCCCGGTGGCGTCTCCGAAACCGCTGCGGCGGGTCTGAGGTCATACGTCCCCTCCCTGGGGGACACACTCGGCCGGTCCCTGCTTACCCCGACCCGCATCTACGCGAGGGACTGTCTGGCCCTGGCCGCAGCGGTGGAGGTGCACGCCTTCGCCCACATCACCGGCGGCGGCCTCGCCGCGAACATCGCCCGGGTGATTCCCGCCGGCCTGGTGGCGACCCTCGACCGCGCGTCCTGGGCGGTCCCGGCGATCTTCGGCCTGCTCGCCGAGCGCGGCGCGGTGGACCAGACGGACATGGAGAGCACCTTCAACCAGGGCATCGGCATGGTCGCGATACTGCCGGCCGACGTCGTCCCCGAGGCGCTCGCGTTGCTCGCGGAGCGAGAGGTGCCCTCGTGGATCGTCGGCGAGATCGGTGCCGTGGCCGACGAGACCTATCCCGGCGGTGAGCCCGGCGAGGGCAGGGCGGCCAGGGTGCGGGAGACGGCGGAGGCCGGCGAGCCGGGGGCGGACGCCACGCCCCGGGCCCGGCTGGTTGGCCGGCACCCGGCCTGAGCCGCTCGCGGCCGGGCGTCGCCCGGCCTGAGCCGGTCGGCGGAGGCGGGCCGGTGCCCGGCCCGGGGCGCCCCCCGCCGGAGCGAGTGGCCGGCGGGTGTCCGCCGGCCAGGGCTGCCCGCGCGTGTCGCTGCGGGCGAGGCGCGCGGGCAGCGCGGACTGCCGGAGCACCACCTCGGCGCCACTGGTCTGCGAGGCCATCGGGCCGCGGCGCGGCCGGTCTACAGCCATCGGTCTGCGCGGGATACGCCCGCCCAGGCGAGGACGGGCCGCGGGCCGACGACTGCGTGCCCAACGCGGGGCGCGCCACGACGACGGGGCGCATGCGAGGGCGACGCTGCACTTATCGGCCGCGTCCCAAGGATGGGCACGGCAGTCAGCGTCATCGCGCGTGCACGGAGGCAGCACGACATGGCGGTGGATGCCCGGACCGAAGCCCGGGCCGCCACCATCGGCGACGACCGCCGGGGTGAGCCTGCCGCGGCGGGACGGCTACCGACGTGACGCTATGTCAGCGGGAGGAACGGCGGTCGTCCTCGTCGTCTGCGTAAGCGTCGTATCCGTAATCGTCATCTACATACGCGTCGTCGCTGTTGTTCTCGCGCGTCGAGCCCGCGCCCAGATCCGCCTTCAATCGGTCGAGATCCATATTGGGCGAGTTGTACTTGAGCTCGCGGGCGACTTTCGTCTGCTTGGCCTTAGCTCGGCCGCGCCCCATGGCTCGACCCCCTCGAACATGACGACGGGGACCCGCCCCGGTGCTCTCACTGTCTCGTGCTTCCCGAGACTACAGGGACCGGAGGCTTCTCGGCACGCCAACCCGACAGTTGCCTGTCCTCGGACAAGATGTCCACGATCGGAAGCGCTCCGTGAAGCCTGCTGTCCGGCGGGTTCGATCGGGGAATCGGGGCCGCTCACCGGCTCGCGGGCGACCCGACCCGCCACGCCGTGGTGTGCGCACCGTCACATTCTCTCGATCGCCTGACCTGCGCGGACGTGCCGTGACCCGGCGCCCGGGGTCGGGCCGTGTCACCCACTGCAGGCGCACGTGACCCGGCGCGGCACAGATGACCCGGCGCAGCGCGTCCGACTCAGCGCAGCAGGAGCCCCCGCAGCCGGCCCACCTCGGCCATCCGGCGCTCGGCGAGCCGTTCGGCCGCCTTCGTCGGCGTCACGTCCTCGTCCTCGGCGAGGCGGAGGACCTCGACGGTGGTGTCGAAGATCCGCGCCGCCCGGGCCCGGGCCCGTTCTGGCGAGTACCCCTCGATCTCGTCGGCCACCTGGATGAGTCCGCCGGCGTTGACGACGAAGTCGGGCGCGTAGAGCACCCCGGCGTCGGCGAGCCGCCCGCCGATCTCGGGCGTGGCGAGCTGGTTGTTGGCCCCGCCGCAGACGATCTCCGCGCGCAGCCGGCCGATCGTCTCGGCGTCCAGCACCCCGCCGAGCGCGCAGGGCGAGTAGACGTCGAGGTCAAGGTCGAACAGCTCGTCGGGGTCGGCCACGGTCAGCGCGGCGGGGAACTCGGCGCGCAGTCGGGCCAGGGCCGCCGGGTCGACGTCCGCGGCGATCACCGAGGCGCCATCCGCCAACAGGTGCCCGACGAGGCGGCGGCCGACCTTGCCGACGCCGCTGATCCCCACCCGGCGCCCGGCGAGGTCCGTCGTCCCCCACCGGTGCCGGGCGGCGGCGCGCATGCCCTCGAAGACCCCGTAGGCGGTCAGCACGCCGGAGTCGCCCGACCCGCCGTGGGCCGGCGAGCGCCCGGTCACCCAGCGCGTCTCGCGAGCGATGACGTCCATGTCGTCGACGTAGGTACCGACGTCGCAGGCGGTGATGTAGCGCCCGCCCAGCGAGGCGATGTGGCGGCCGAAGGCGCGCAGCAGCGGCTCGGACTTGTCGCGGGCGGGGTCGCCGATGATGACCGCCTTGCCGCCGCCTAGGTCCAGACCCGCGCAGGCGGCCTTGTAGGCCATCGCCCGGGACAGCGCCAGGGCGTCGGCGAGCGCGTCGTCGTCGGCGGCGTAGGGGTGGAAGCGGGTGCCTCCGAGGGAGGGGCCCAGCGCGGTCGAGTAGACCGCGATGATCGCGCGCAGCCCGGCCCGCTGGTCCGAGCACAGCAGCACCTGTTCGTGGTCGCGAACGGCACCGAACAGCGATGTCATCGTGCACCTCCTGGGGGACGGACCCGGCGTGGGACCTGGACCGTCGCGGCGCCGTCCGCCAGGCGGACCTGCGGGTCGGTGGCCGGCTGGGCGCGGGCGGCGGGGTAGGCCGGGTCCTGGCGAACCCTATGGCCCCGGTAGCGCGCACGGCTTGCGTGCGGACGTGCCAGGATCGAGCCATGCCAGGTTCCAGGGCATCCGCGTGGGTGTCGTTCGCGGCGCTGCGGCGTGTGACGGGGTTCGCCCCGCGGGGTGGGTGGCACGCCGCTCACGCGTGGCCGGGGCCCGGGCCGGACGCGGTCTGTGGGAGCTGAGATGGCTGTCGTGTCGCCCGCGGCGTACCTGCGTGTGTATGAGCCGCTTGCGGCGTTTCCGGCCGCCGAGCGCGGGCGCTGGCAGCGGTACGCGGCCGCGGGGCCGCCGTCCCGGCGGGCCGGCTCGCGCCGGGAGCGCGTCGTCGCCCTGGTCGCGACCATCCGGCCGACCCTCGACGTGGCCGACGAGTCGGCGTTCGTGCAGTGGATCGACGGGCTGATGTTCGTCTGCCCGTGGTCGACCCAGTTGCGGGTGTGGCAGGCGGCGCTGGAGTTCCGCGGCCTGATGCCCGAGCGGGTCGCCGAGGCGTTCCTGCCGCGGCGGATCACCGAGCCGGCCGAGATCGAGCTGGACCGTTGGAAGGCCCGCCGGCCGAGCCTGAAGGTCCACGTCCAGACGTGCACCTGGATGGTCCCGCCGCCGTGGTTCCTGCTGTTCNACCCGGCCGAGCGGTCGCTGGTGACCGGAGACACCGCCGAGCGGTCGATGATCTACCGGACGACGATGAGCCTGGCCCGGCGCCGGGCGAACCGCGCGGTGGAGGCGGTGGAGACGCTGCGGGGGGGTTCGAGTGAAGCCCCCGCGGTCGAGGGCATCGGCGATCTGGCCCGTTGGCTGGGGTCCTTCCATCCGCAGAGCAGGGTCGAACTGGACTACGACGGGCTAGTTGACCTGCTCGACGATGACATGCTTCGGCGCGACAGCTCGGTAGAGGACATCGTCGAGGCTGTCAGCGCGTTACGCCGTGGGCGAACAGACCTAGCGGTCGAAGCCTACGAACGGGTCCTGATGAGGTGGAGACCCTTGCAGGCGCGGGAATCCGCAAGCTGATCGACGCATTCCGTTAACCGAGAGTCGCCGTCCGCTTCGGACGAGCTGTGACTAGTCAGCAGATGGTCCTGACGTGCCATGTCCGAAATGCCCCCGAAGGATGCACGATCTGTATGGGACGGAGCGACGCTCTGTGACGGGAGGCCAACACAATGACGACACGAACGCCGGACGCCGAGCCGCTGCTGACGCCCGCCGAGGTAGCCACGATGTTTCGGGTTGACCCGAAGACCGTGACCCGGTGGGCGAAGGCCGGCAAGCTGACGTCGATTCGGACCCTTGGTGGGCACCGCCGGTACCGGGAGGCCGAGGTGCGTGCCCTGCTGAAGGGGGTCCCGAGCATCGGAGGCGACATCTAGATCGCGCTGACCTGGCGCGTAGCCGGAAGCACCTCCTTTCCCTCGTCCGGGCGGCAGCCGCCGCCAGTGCGAGGGTGTCGGTGGTCTGACCTTGTGGAACAGGGCCGAAGGCTCGGAAGGCTGTCCGTTCGGTTGAGAACCGGACAAGCCGGCCGGTCTGGGCCCCCACCTTCGGGCCACCTGGCGTAAAGGAAGTGTGAAGATCCGAACGCCGGGCTGCCCGGCCGGCGGGGAGGCCGCCGGGCGGGGTCCGGTTCGCGTCGACGTCCGCATCAAGGGCCACCTGAGCACCGGGAGGGCGCAGGGTGGACCTGTTGGGGAACCGGCGGACGGCCCGGTGGGCCGTCCGCCGGCCTCGCACGCGGTGGCGACGTCGGACGGGGCCACCGCGGCCTGGCGGCGTCGTGCACCGATTGATGACCGGCACCCGCCGTCTGGTCTTGCCAGGCGGTGTGGGGTCGGGCGAGGGGCAGCACCATGGACCGTGACCGCCCCCAAAGCTGGGTGGTTCGCTCTGCCGTGCCCGGGTTCCTGCCCAGCGTCAGCGCGTTCCGGTTCACGAACAGCTTCGACGTCCAGCCCCTGCTGGCCCTGCGGCTGCCCGGCCTGCCCTGGGGCCTCGGGATCGGGGACGCCAGCCGCGGCCTGTGCGGCGGCATGATCTTCGCGGTGCGCGACCTGTTCGAGGCCGGCCTCGCCGTGCCGCCCGACGTCGAGCCGCCCCGGCGGGGCTCCCCGCTGTACGGCTACTTCGTGCGCCGCCTGCTGGCGAGCTTCGACCTGCCCCGCGGCGTCGCCCGCTACTACGGCCTCATGCGAGCGGCCGACGCCTACCCCCAGCCGCGCCGCGGGGGCGCGTGGTGGCCCGGCGCGAGCCGGCCGGACCGCCGCAGTTCTGCCTCTGCCTCTTGCGGCTCTGCCGCTGACCCCCGCGGCTCCACCGCTGACGGTCCCGGCTCCGTCCCCAATCGTCCCGGCTCTGCTCCGGGACGGCCCGGCAGCGCGCTGGGCCGCCTCGGCGTGGGGCTGCGCAGTCTCGCGGACGAATGGCCGCGGATCCGGCTCGACCTCGACTCCGGGCGGCTCGCCCCGGTCGGCGTCATCACCGTCCACTCGGCGGATCCCCTGCAACTCGGCCTGAACCATCAGGTCCTGGCCTACGCCTACGACCAGGTCGACATGGCGGTGACCCTGCGCGTCTACGACCCGAACACCCCGCTCGAGCGGGCCGACGACGTCACGATGTCCTTCGATCTCGCCAGCGCAGGCGGTGCCCCCGGCAGGGTGCGCATCTCCCACTCGATCGCGATCGGCGGCCGGCCGGTGCGCGCGTTCTTCCACTCTCGCTACCGGTGGGCCGACCCGCGCCCGGCCCTGCGTGCCCACGCCGCCGGCAGCCACTGACCGGACCCAGCGCGGACGGGTTTGTCGGCCACCCTGGCCATCCCCTATGCTTGCAGTGCTTCAGACGATCGACGACGTGGCTGAGCGCCGGCTCTGCCCCGCCTGTGATCGTCACCGCGCCCCCATCGTCTAGCGGCCCAGGACGTCGCCCTTTCAAGGCGGTAGCACGGGTTCGAATCCCGTTGGGGGCACACAGAGTGATCGATCAGTTACCCGAGGTCATTGATCGAGACCTTTTCCTACCAGCAACGATAACGATCAGCCCATCGCCGATCACTCAAGCATAATTATTTTCCGTGCCCGCAATGCCCCTGTATGCCGTATTTGCTCCGCACGGGTTCGTCCCTAGAGGGGGAGCCCAAATCAAGCCGCCGAGAGGCCCCCGCGGTCCATCGGACGGGCCCACGACACCCGAGCACAGGGGACCACAGAGGCATCCCCGCGGGGTCGGAACATCTTCCTACACACACAGCCCTNATCATGATCTAGAGGTCAACCGGAGAAAGTCCGCGCATCTGTGCGCCTGCGCACAAGAGAGAGGGACACCCGACAGACCACGGAGACGCTCGGGCACTCCGACAGCCCCAACCCGTGCGTACACCAGCGTGTAGGCATGGAGACAGATCGAAACGGTGGGCTNACGGACGCCTCGCCGACACCAAGCGAGGAAACTCCGGTGATCGTGGGGTTCTGCCCTCGAGGCGGCCGGTCATATTGTCATCTCTTCGTCGAGATAGAAGCGTTCGGGCTCGCTGCGGTTGTTGTAAAGGTCCCAGTACGTCTCGGCGATGGTAGAGGGCTGAGATTTCGGTCCGCCCTGCCCGATCCAGGCGGCGATGGCGACATGTGCGGCGTGGACCCCCTGCGGGGCGAGCGCGGCGTGGAGATTGAGCACCCAGTTGCGTAGCGCGCCGCTGGCCGCGGCGATGTTGGCGAACGGCGGGTGGATCACGGGCCCGGACGAGGCGCCGGTGCTGACCAGGATCGTGCCCGCACCCCGGGCGAGCATGTCGGGCAGCACCTGGCGGACAGCGGTGATCGCGCCATACAGGTAGTACTCGATCTGCGGCTGAACGCTCTCGACGGTCAGACTGACCGCGTCCACGGGTGTCAGCCCGGCCGTCTGCGCATCCGGCGGCGCCGGCGAGTACTCCAGGACGTCGATCGGACCGAGCAGGTCCTTCGCGGCGGAGAGTGCGCTGGCCAGCGTTGCGCGGTCGGTGACGTCGGCGGCGAAGCCGTGCGCCTGGATGCCGTCGGTTGCGAGGTCGTCGACGAGCCGGTCGAGGTTGTTCTGGTTGCGGGAGACGAGCGCGACGCGGAAGCCCTTCGCGCCGAACCGCCGGGCGATGGAGCGGCCCAGTCCGGGGCCGGCCCCGACAATGGCGATGGTGCTCATGAGTATTTCTCCGGTACCGGTCGTCGGGTGTTCAGACGGTGGGGAGCAGTCCGCCGTCGATCACATGGTTGGTGCCGGTCAGGTAGCTGGCGGCGGGGGAGACGAGGAAGGTGACGAGCGCGGCGACGTCGTCGGCGGTGCCGGGGCGTTGGAGTGGGACGTTGAAGGTGGTCATGAACTGTCGGCGTGCGGTGTCGAGGTCGGTGCCGGCTTCGTCGGCGAGGGTCTGGAGCCGGGCGGCGAGGGCGGAGGTCTCGATCACGCCGGGTGAGACCAGGTTGACCCGCACGTTGTGGCGGCCGACCTCGTTGGCGAGCCCTTTGCTGTATGTGGCCAGCGCGGCCTTGGCCGAGGCGTACGCGAGCGCCGCCGGCTGCGGTAGCCGGGCCGCGTTGGAGCCGATGTGCACGACGGCGCCGCCACCGGCGGCGATCATGGCGGGCACCACCGCGCGGTCCAGCCGGACGGCCGACAGCAGGCTGCCGTTGAGGTCGGTGAGCCAGTCGGCGTCGGTCATCGCCAGGACGCCGTCGGGAACGCGGGTTTGGCTGGCCGCGTTGTCAACGAGGATGTCGATGCCGCCGAGGTGGGTGGCCGCCTCGGCCGCGAGCTGGTTGGGGCCGTCCGCCGTGGCGACGTCGGCTGCGACGAAGTGCCCGGGTCCGTCGTAGTCGCCGCGGGATCGAGCGGATACGACGACACGGGCGCCGGCGTCGCTGAGGTGCCGGGCGATCGCCGCGCCGATCCCGCGGGTGCCGCCGGTGACGAGAGCCCTGGACCCTGGGAGTTCGCCCACTACAGGCTCCTTCAATCGATAATCGTCGATGATAGGTGAGCGTAGCATCGACGCATGCGTCGCGTCGTACATCCCTCCGTCGACCAGATCAGCCTGGCTGGTGTGCTGTCCGCGCTGGGGGACCCGATCCGGCTTGAGATCGTGAAGGTGCTCAGCGACGGGCAGGAGCATGTGCAACCGGACTTCGTCGTGCCGGTCGGGCAGTCGACGTTGAGCCATCACATGAAGACGTTGCGCGGCGCCGGTGTCGTCTTCAGTCGGCCTGAGGGCACGCGCTGCTTCGTGTCGCTGCGCGCCGAGCTTGAGCAGCTATTCCCGGGGCTGCTGGACGTGGTCCTCCGGTCGACTCGCCCATCAGCGGCGGAGCGGGCTTGAGCCGACGGATAGATCGGATGGATACGCGCTCTCACACCCGATCGATCACCCACACGGACACGTCCAGTGATGGTCAGCGTGACGACGCTGTCACCGGGTAGGTCTTGGAGGGGGTGCGGATCCGGGGTGCGCGTGCCAATGACACACCATCCGCTGTCGCGGCGGTGTTGTCCCTAGTACTGCAGCCCGTGCGCCCAGCGATCAGGAGGTTGTCGTCCAGCGACTCTGATGATCTTAAGTTCGTCGTCGCCTGCCGGTGAGAGTCCGGTCCGGGTACAGAGCTTGAACGTTCGGGGTCTGCTTGATCACATCTGGTCTGCCCGGGTATGGCCTGACCGCGATCCGGT
The DNA here is from genome assembly GCF_001414035.1 of Frankia sp. ACN1ag. NCBI lineage: Bacteria > Bacillati > Actinomycetota > Actinomycetes > Frankiales > Frankiaceae > Frankia > Frankia sp. ACN1ag. The sequence goes on from NZ_LJPA01000001.1 coordinate 335,511, forward strand.
CCATCCCTCATAAGGAGAAGCGGAAAAGAATCCTGCACAGCGAAGAAGGCACACGCAGGCGGCCCGGGCCACCAGCGCGGTCGCGCATGTCCAGACCCAGCCTTGCCGTGGTTGCCGAATTCACTCCTCAGTGAGCGGGGGACGGACCGTGCGGACGGGACCGGCCGCACGGTCGGGTCGCAGAAGGTGGTCGCCACCTTCAGTACCTACGCCGATGCCGAACGGGCCGTCGAGCGATCATCGTGCCGACCGACTCCCCCGGTTACACCGTCGTGCGCAGCGTGCCGACACTCGGCACCCGCCACAGCGTCACGGGCGACCACTGCGAGATCCGCCTGACCGACGTCCGGGTACCGGCGACCAACCTACTGGGCGCGCGCGGCCACGGCTTCGTCATCGCCCAGAAGCGGCTCGGCCCCGGCCGCATCTTTCACGCGATGCGGTGGCTCGGACAGATGCAGCGAGCCTTCGAACTGATGGTGGCCTGGGCCAACGAACGCTTCGCCCACGGTTCCCGCCTCATCGACAAGGGCGAGATCCAGCGTTACATCGCCGAATCCGCAACGGACATCTTCTACCACCGGGCCGCGCTGATCAACGCCGCGGAGGCCGTCGACCGTGGTTCACCCGCCCGCATCGAGATCGGGATGGTCAAGACCCGCGGTGCCGCCCTGCTGCACGACGTCGTCGACCGGGCCGTCCAGGTTCACGGCGCACTCGGCCTCACCCCCGACACACCGCTGGAAACGATGTACCGGCGGGCCCGCTACGCCCGCATCTACGACGGCCCCGACGAGGTCCACCGCGCGACGATCGCCCGCCTGCTCGGCAAGGACATCACCTCGTCCCCTGGACGATCGGCGGGGCCCCATAACCCGGAAGCCTTGCCATCCCCCCGACCAGGCGACCCGCCTCGCCGCGGTCGGCCGCCCGGGAGAAAGGGGTGGCGTGGTCGCGAGATCGGTGGCCGGTGGTTCGATCCGCTCCGCAAGCTGACGACTACTATTGGGGAAATATAGTCCGAAATGTATAAATATGTCCGCGCGCCGAAGGACGATTCCATGATCGTGGATGCTCTTCCTGCCCACCAACTCGGAGACGCCGACGCCCTGCTGGAGCGTGCCCGCGCGGCGGTGCCGACCCTGTCGGAGCACGCCGCCCGGACGGAACGCGATCTACGACCGGCGCCGGAGAGCGTGGCCGCGGTCCGCCAGGCCGGACTGTTCGCGCTCACCGTCCCGCGGGACGCCGGCGGCCTCGACGTCGATCTGCGTACCTTCGTCGGCGTCGTCGCCGAGCTCGGCCGGGGGTGTCCGTCGACCGCGTGGGTCACCGCGTTCTCCGCCGGCGCGAAGATGATGGCCGGCACCGTCCTGCCCGACGAGGCGCGCCACGAGCTCTTCGCCGATCCAGACGCGATTGTCTCCTCGTCCGGTGTCATGGTCGGCAGCAGCGGCCACCGGGTACCCGGCGGCCTGCGCATCACCGGACGGTGGCGGATGGCGTCCAGCTCAGAAGTCGCCACGTGGGCGGTGGTGATAGTTCCCGTGCTCGCCGACGACGGTCCGGCGACGGTCTGCCCGGCGCTCGTGCCCACCGTTGAGCTCACCATCGAGCGGAGCTGGCAGGCAGTCGGCCTGGCCGGGACGAGCAGCCACACCCTGGTCGCGGACGACGTGTTCGTACCGACCGCCAGGGTGGCCTTCCCCCCGCCCCCACCGGGGGACGCTTCCGCGGCACCGGGCGGGCCGCCCGCCCGCGGCGGCCTGCCCGCCAAGGTCGTGTTCGGTGCGGGGATGGGCGTGCTGGCTCCCGTCCTCGGGGCGGCGCGGGGTGCACTGGACGTCGTCGAGGAGATGTTCGCCGGGCCTCGGGCCCCATTCGGTACCATCTACCAGCGGCTGGTCGACTCCCCACTCGCCCGGTACTGGTTCACGGAGGCGACCTTCCTGGTCGACTCCGCCACCCGGCGCACGTTGCGGGTCGCGGATGTGGTCGATGCCCTCGGTCCGGATGAGCAGTTGCCGCCGCGGCGACGCGCGGACCTGCGGATGGACCTGACGACCGCGGCGCAGGAGCTCCGCGGGGCGATGGAGAAGCTCCTCGACCTGCATGGCGCGAGCGGATTCGCCCAGGACAACCCGCTGCAGCGCTTCTGGCGGGACGTGGCGGTGGGCACCAGGCACCCCTACCTGATGCCGCACATCGTCCCCGAGGAGTACGGCCGGCTTCTGTTCGACCTGGCGGACCCGGTGCTGCTGATGCTGTGAGCAGGGTCAGCCGAGGCGGACAGCGAGCAGGGCGGTGTCGTCCTCGGTATCGGCCCGTGATGTCTTTCAGCAGGCCCGATGTTCCGGGTGAGAACATACCTATATGCCTGATTTCAGGGGTTCTGTGGTAGTCGATGTCCAGGTGGATCACGAGCTGGTTCGNCTGGCGCGGGCGGGTGACGTCCCGAGTCTGGGGCAACTGCTCGCGCGGCATCGGGGCGAGATGATGGCCGTCGCGCTGGCGGTGCTTGGCCGCTCGGCGGAGGCGGAGGACGCGGTCCAGGACGCCATGTTCCTGGCCCTGAGCCGGATCAAGGACCTGCGAGATCCCGGCGCGGTCGGGCCGTGGCTGAAGACGATCGTCCGCAACTGCTGCCGGATGCAACTGCGGACGCGCACGCCGGTGCCGATCGGTGGCCTCGCCGACGAATCGCTTCGCGGGAGCGAGAGTGATCCGTCGCAGACGCTCGAACGTCACGCCGCCCGGGACTGGGTGTGGCATGCGATGGAGCAGCTGTCGCCGCCGCTGCGACTCGTGACAATGCTGCGCTACTTCACTGATGCGATGACGTATGAGCAGATCGCCGCGATGTGTGGTGTGCCGGTGGGCACGGTTCGCAGCCGGCTGAGCACGGCTCGGGCGAAGCTGTCACAGGAGCTGCTGACCGGCGCATCCTCTCCCCATCAGGATATGACGGCCCTCACAGCCGCGCGCTGGCAGGAAGCGGAGCAGACCCTGTCGGNGGGGCCGCAGGGCAGCTTCGGTCAGGTGCTGGGACAGACGTGGCATCCCGCCGTCGAGACCATCTGGGCCGACGGAAGGCGCACGCGCGGCATCGCTCCCATGGTCCAGGTGATGGACAGCGCGATGGCCGCCGGTGTCCGGCAGCGTCTCGCCGGAGTCATCGCCAGCCGGGAGATCGTCATCTGGGAGATCGACGTGCTCAACCCGGCCGTCGATCCCGGCCACTGCCCGCCGCGGACCTCCTGGTTGCTCTTTCTCGAGGGCGGACGAGTGTCTCGCTTTCGCCAGTTCCACGACCCGCGAAGCGACTCCTGACCGGGCTGTCGCCCGTGCGCGACTGCCGAACCTGATGCCCGGCATCCCCTGCTGGCGTCCCCTCCTGACCTCCTCCAACAATTTTTCCGGGTTGGCGAACTTTTTCGGATCGCGACGCATCTTGCGGAGTGGCGGTCTTCGGATCCTCGCGGGTTCGGCGACGCCGACGTCCTGGTCAGCCGTAGAGAGGCAGCAGCGACATGACTCGAATCTCCTCGACGTTCGTGCTTGTTCCCGGAGCCTGGCAGGGCGGATGGTCCTGGCAGCCGGTGGCCCGGCGGCTGCGCGCGGCGGGACATCCGGCCGTCACCCTGACCCCGCCCGGCCTGGCGGACGGCGACTCCCGGATCGGACTTCGCCTGTCCGATGCCGTCACGCACGTCGTGCGTGAGATCGAGGAACGCGGTCTGGACGACGTCACGCTGGTGGGTCACAGCTGGGGCGGCTATCCCATCACCGGTGCCGCGCACAGGGTGGCCNATCGCGTCTCGAAGGTCATCTACTACAACGCCCTGGTTCCGGCGCGGGGAGTGCCGTTGATCGACGAGAACGACGAATACTCGATCATGCTCCGGACGGCGATCGACGCCTCGCCCGACGGGAGCGTCTCCGTAGTCCCGGAACAGCTTCCGCTTCTGCTCCCGGATCAGTCCGAACAGGTCCGGAGCCTGTTCTTCGAGCTGCTTGTGCCACAGCCCGGTGGGTACTTCCTGGACTCTCTCGACGTCCCGGACGTCACCGCTGCCGGTATTTCAGCGGCCTACGTCCTCAGCGAGGACGACCGTGCGTTGGCCCGGCCTGGGGCGGAGTTCGCTGCCCGGCTGGGGCTGTCGCCCGTGATGGTGCCCGGCGGCCACGAGTCGATGCTGACGCATCCGGACGAAGTCACGGAGGCGCTCCTGACGGTCTAACCGCGGTCTCGGGCACGCCGGGGACCGTGTTGTTGACCCACAGATCCGGTCCCCTGGCTCCGCACCACCGGACCGGCCAGACCGGCCAGACCGGCTCTGTTGCACCCCGGCCGAGCCCAGGCCGCCGCCCAATCGACTGACGGTGAAACGGGCCCGGAATCGGATGGCCGGAGCAGCCGCGGCACACGGCGGACGTAGGCGACCAGTCCGAGGACCTCGGCGGGACTCCGGGTGACCACGACGACCTGGACGACCGCGAACCGGTCCGGCAGGGCGCGGGCAAGCGGCAGGACGACGCGGGAGTTGCGGGGGTCTGTTGCCTTGCGGCGGCAGGACATGGCTGTCCCTGCCGAGCCGATGATCAGATCGCGAGGGCAAGCTCGTCGAACGCAGCCGTCAGCCGCAACCGTGGGTCGGTATCGGTGCCGGTGCCGAGTTCGTAGTGTCCGCGACGGATGTTCTGGATCAGCGCATGCCCTGCGCTGATCGTCTGGGCGGAGCGCAGGCGTTTCAGCCCGCGCATCGGTCGCAGCCGGGCTTTGAGCCGGCTGTGATCGGATTCGATCCGGTTGTTCGCCCGGGCGGTATCGATGTGGCAGACGGCGGGGAGCTGTTCGTCGAGGACCCGCGGGTAGACGGCGGCGCGGTCGGTGGTCACCTCGACGGGACCGCGGCCGTGGGACAGGGCTCGGGTGAAGAACCGTCGGGCGGTGGCCTGGTCGCGGCGGGTGCCGGCCAAGACGTCGATGACCTGGCCGTGTTGGTCGACGGCCCGGTACAGGGAGGTCCAGCGGCCGGCGACCTTCACGGACGTCTCATCCACAAACCACCTGTCGCCCGGCCGGTGCCGGCATGGCCGGGCCGCCTCGGCGAGCAGGGGCGTGAAGCGCTGCACCCACCCGTACACGGTCACGTGATCGACCTCGATGCCGCGTTCGGCGAGAAGTTCCCTGCCGACTTCGGCTGGCCGGATGTTGTCGGCGTCGCTGATGGGGTGAGGCAGCAGGGGGAGGCCGCGGAGCGCTGTGTGGTCGGCCCATCGCGTCGGGAGCGTCGCGGCGTCCTGCTGCCTGCGTCGGTACCACTCTCCTTCGGCGACGGGGATGGTGTGGGCGAGGATTGCGCGGACGTCAGCGGTGGTGAACGAGCCGTCCGGACGGCTGCCTCGCCTGGGTAGGGGTTGCCGTCGGGCATGGTCGAGCCAATGGTTCCCGTTCGCGTCGACGAAGCAGCAGATCACGCGGACGGATTCGACGCNGAGTCGGGTGCTGACCTTGTCCTCCACAAGGTCGCTGCTGGTCAGCGTCGCGAGGGGGATCGCGCTCTTCGATGTCGGGATCACCGCCTGCTCGGCGATGCTGTAGCGGACCTCGTCCTCCACGCGCCGGGCCAGTTCGGNTTCGCTGAGGTCGGCGGAGAACGTCTCGTCGTAGACCTCCTCGACCAGCTCCTGCACGTCCTCGGGAATCGAGATCGTGCCGGACGCTCGCTGGGCCAGCAGGGTCGAGGTGCGCTCGAGCAGGGACCGGTCGTAGACGCCCGTCCAGCGATCGGGAAGATCGAGCACTCCCTCGCTGGTNGGCGGCGTGAGCACGACGAGCCGCGGTCCCGTGGCAGCCCAGGCAGGGCGTTTTCGTGCTGCTTACTACCAGCAGGCCTCCTCGGGGCTCCGCGGGTTCAGGACAAGGTCACCACGGGAGGTTCCCGGAGCGGTCGATGAACTGTCCGGTGGGCCCATCCGGACCGATTGTCGCGAGGGTCACGATGGACTCGGTGCCCTGGGCGACGCTGTGTCCAAGGCCGCCAGTGAAGTCGGTGGCGGTCTGGCCGGGGTCGGCGGCGTTGACCTTCACGTCCTTCAGTTCCTTGGCGTACTGGGTCGTGAGCATCGTGACCGCGGCTTTCGATGCGGAGTACAGGGGCAGGGCGTACTGCGACTCGACCCGTGCCGGGTCCTGGGTCATGCCGAAGGAGCCCATTCCGCTGGACACGTTGACGATGACGGGGTTCGACGACTTGCGCAGCAGCGGGAGGAACGCGTGCGTGACGCGCACGATCCCGATGACGTTCACGTCGAGGACGGCGCTCACGTCGGCCGCGGTGTACTCCTCGACGGGACCGACCCGGCCGAGGACGCCGGCGTTGTTGATGAGGACGTCGATCGATCCCTCGTGCGCGGTGACGTCGTCGGCGGCGGCCTCGACCGAGGCGTCGTCGGTCACGTCGATCTGGACTACCCGGGCACCCAGCGACTCGGCCGCGGCCCGGCCGCGCTCGAGATCGCGGGCACCGAGGAGAACGGTGTGCCCCGCCTCGACGAGGCGGCGGGCGGTCTCGAGGCCGAGGGACCTGTTGGCCCCGGTGATGAAAGTGGTGGTCATGCCAGGCTCCTCAGGGGTTCGAACAGCTTCGTTGTGCGCTGTTCACGGAACCAACACTGGAGCCCGCGAAGCCCGGGCGGGAGCTACGGAACTTCCTGGTACAACGCGTACCACCCACATGGTCCCCTCTCATTCCTGAGAGGACATCGTCTGGACACCGACGGCAGCCAGGAAGTCAAGTTTGCTGCGGGCGTCGGTGTCCGGCTGCGGGGTGTACACCACGAGGCGCAGGCTCGACCCTTGGGTGGTCAGTACATCGGAGCTCAAGGCGATATCTCCAGCCTCCGGGTGCTCGACGAGTTTGTGCGAGCTCTCATGGCCGCCCACCGATCGGCGCCTCCACAGCTGGCGGAACCGTGGACTGCTGCTCAACCTCGCAATCAGTGCCGCGAGGTCGGGATCGTCAGGGTATCGGCTTGTCGTCGCGCGCAGATCGGCGACGAGGGACTCCTCAAACGCCGCCCGCTCGTCCGAACTCTGCCGCACCCGCGGCAGCTCACCCAGCAACTGCCACACCAGAACGTTGCGGTCTGCCATGCTCTGAGCCGTGGGATCACCGAACGTGGCCGCGAACAGCGGATTCCAGTGCAACAATTGCCAGGTGGCGTCGTAGATCGCCAGTGGGTTGCCGGCGAGCTGGTCCACGATCCGGTATAGGCTTCCCGGGACGATTCGCGGGACCCGGCGGGGGTCCGCAGCGTGACCGGCCATACGCAGCAGGTGGGCATGCTCGTCGTCGGACAGATGTAGAGCGCGAGCCAGCGCGGAGCAGACCTGCGCCGAGGGCGTCGGTACCCGCCCCTGCTCCAGCTGCACCACGTACTCGACCGAAATGCCGGCCAGCATGGCAAGCTCCGCACGCCGCAGGCCGGGAACCCGACGAGGCGAGCCGTGCGCGAACCCCACCGCCGCAGGGTCCAGGCGATCGCGCCACGCCCGCAGCGCTGCACCGAGTTGATTCATGAACCCCATCCTCCGTCACTCAGCGCACCGCGGGGTGGTACGCCGTATACCACCAAGCCCCGTGGCTCCCGCCGAGCCGGATGGCCGGACTCAGCCGTCGCGGTTCTCGCCGCTGTCGCCGGTCGGCCCGTCGGAGGTCTCCGTGTCGTCACGGTTCTGGATCCTGTGGGGTGCCAAAAGTCGGCCTGGGTCTGTGGCCTGGGGCGATGCGCTGCCACGGGGCCGGCAGCATGATGGTCAGCTATGTCCATGCGCCTGCTCTACCTGATCTTCATGCGGGAGTGCGGGTGGCTGGCCCTGCTCGGTCGTTCATCGGCGTCCAAGAACGTCGAGTTGCTCGTGCTGCGGCACGAGGTCGCGGTGCTGCGCCGTACCCAGCCCAAGCCCCGGTGGGACTGGGCCGACCGGGCGGTCCTCGCCGCCCTCATCAGGCTCCTGCCCACGACGCTGCGGACCCACCGGCTGACACTCCCGGGACGGTCCTGCGGTGGCACCGCCGTCTGATCACAAAGAAATGGACCTATCCGCACCGGACCGGACGGCTGCCGGTCAGCACGGAGATCATCGCACTGATCGAACGGCTACAGATCTTGAATGGTCGGGGTCTGGTTACGGGGGGTGCGGGTTGAGGGCCAGGTCGGTTTGGCCGAGGAAGCCGGCGATGAGGTCGGGCCGGTACTGGATGCGTGTGAGCAGGGTCTTGATCGTGGTGGTGAGCTGGTCGATGGTGGGGCGGGTGTGGTTGCCCAGGTCGCGTTTGACATGCGCCCAGAGTCCTTCGACCGGGTTGAGGTCGGGGGCGTAGGCGGGTAGGCGGACCACGGTGAGCCAGTCGGGGTGCGCGGTGAGGAACGTCCGCATGGCGGCGCTGTGGTGGGTGTTGAGGTTGTCCCAGCACAGGATGATCGGAGCGTTCAGCTGGTGGTGCGCGGCGACGATCAGGGTGGCGTAGTCGTCTTCGGAGAAGCTGCGACGCTCACCTTTGCGGCCGTGGTGGGCCAGGACCCGGTAGAACAGCCGGGGCCGCTGGCCGGGCCGGTAGCAGACCACCGCGGCCATCGACACCCGTCCTGAGCCTTTCCCGGACACCCGCACGACGGGGGTGTGGCCAGGGGCCATACGCCGCCGGGCTGGGATTGAGCCGGACACCCGCACGACGGGGGTGTGGCCCTGGGGGGCCCAGGTCCGGGCCTTCGGGGGTCGCAGGCTCTGTCCGGCTTCGTCCTCGAAGACGATCCACGCGCCGGTCGTCGCCGCTAGCCTCGTACCTTCGCCCAGGTCTCGGCCCGCCACGCGGTGATCTTCTCCTCGTCGCGTTCGGTGGCGCGGCGGGCGGGGACCTGGGGGCTGTAGCCCAGGCGGTGCAGCAGATAGGAGGTGCCGCGCAGGGTGTAACGGACACCGAACAGCCGGCCGATCATCGTGGTGACCCGGGCCAGGGTCCACCGCTGGTCGGCCCAGCCGTGCACGGCCGGGCCCCGGGCCAGTTCCGCGTGCAGCCGGTCGAGCTGACGCTCCGAGAGCCGGCACGACGCCCCGCTCGGTCCCCGTGAGGCCAGTGCCGTCTCGCCGCCGGCCTGCCAGCGCCGCTTCCACTGGTAGGCCGACTTCGTGCTCACCCGCAGCCGCCCGGCCACCTCGACCGGATCGACCCCGTGGGCGAACAGGTCCGCGGCCTGCAGCCGGACCGCTTCCCGACGGGCACGACCCGGCGCCGTTAACCCACCACCATCCGCATACCTCATGCCTGCGGTAAGACCAGAACGCGGTCAGCTCATACCCGGACAGACCGGATGTGATCAAAGAGACCCTGACCATTCAAGACCTGTAACAGGTCACCGCCACACCACAACCAGCAGCCGAACCAGGCGTCGAAGCCGCCTGGCAGCCGGGGCGCCCACTGCGGTCACCTGACCGGACAGGTCACCTGACCGGACAGGTCACCTTTTCCCTCTAGGTTCTTTTCTCTCCGTTGGGCTCTTTCCGGCCGCGGCCACATGCCTTTCACACGATCGCGTCAAAGACTGCCGCGGACGGAGTTGACCGAGGACGGGAGTGTGGATGTCGGACTGGAGGCAGGTCCCATCGAGGCTTGGAGAAGGTTGGGCTCCGCCGCGCTCTGGTCGGTGATGATGCGCGACGACGAGATGTTCCTCATGCCGACCGTCCTCCGAACGGCGCGCTCTGGGGTTCGCAGCGACCTCGCGAGGAACCCGGACGGCTCGATTGACAGCGGCCGGCGTTTTTCCACCAGGAACCAGCGAAAGGCGGCTGATGCGCCCGCACACCGACCGGCAGCTCGTCCTCTCACCACTCCGCACCTTCCGGCGCCGTCGCTCGGCCGGTCGTCCCGGCACCGGCTGGCTGACCGGCAGTCCCCGGACCAGCACAAGGCTGCAGGATCGCAGCACGGTTCCTCGCTGACAGCACCACCAGCACACGATCGACCCGGACAACGCCGTTCTTGGAAGGAAACCGAGTGGACCAACGAGATCAGACCGTCCAATGGGGCGTCACGGCGGACGACGACAGGCGATCCGCCGGCTGGCAACTCCCGCGGTCCTTCCGGTGTTTGCCGGCGCTCGCGATGACCCTCCTCATCGGGCTTGGGGCCACCGCCTGTCGAGCCGCCACCGACTCGACAGCGCAGCCTGCGACTGCGACTGCGACGACCTTTCCGACTGCGGCAGACGCCGCGGTCGTCGCCAGTGCCGCCCCGACGCGGTCATCCATGCCACCGGGAAGTGCGGGCGCAGGCGGTCCTGGGTCCCTGGCCGTCGACATCACCTCTCCGGTCGCTGTTGCTGGCCATGCCTCCACGGCCGTCAGCTGCCAGTCCACCGCGCGGCGCTACGTCGAGTCCGGGACCACGACCGTCAACGGCAGGACGGTGTCGCAGAGCGTCCGGGTCATCGGCTACAACGGCCCTGGCAGCTACCCGGCTGTGATCACGGTGTCCGTCGTCGCGCCGGATTCCGGCCGTTACGCGATCGACGCGGTCCCAGCGACCGTCGACATCGCCTCGGCGGGCGGCTCCATGTCGTTCAGCGCGAGCACGACCGCCGGACCCACCCTCGCTGGCTCGATCAGCTGGGCCTGTGCCGGCTGATCCGTCAGCCGGCCGGCGCGGAGGGCGTCGATCCGCGCATCCACCCAGCCGCATCGAGTCCGGTCACCGTGCGGCCGATGCGCACGTGGGGTGCGGCGTACATGGCTGGCGGGCCCGACGGTGGCAGCGGGCCCAGGACGAGTTGGCGGCCGGCGTGGGGCGAGGATGCGGGATCTTTCCGGTTCCACGTGTGAAGAAAGGCGAGCCACCAGTTCCCCTCGGCATCGACGAACGGTTCGGCTCCGCCCGGCCCGACACCCGCGTTCCCGGTGCGCAGGAAGGGTTCGGTGTCGCGGTGCAGGGTCCGAGCGGCCCGGCGCGGGCGGCGGTCGCGGTGACGTAGTCGGGGCTGTGCCAGTCGCCGGCAGAGTAGATCAGATCGAATCGGCCGCCGCGGGCGAGCATCGCCGGGCCCTCCACGATGCCGTGTTGCCAGGCCAGGCCGGGGTGGAGCAGTGAGGTGGTCCCCGTTCTTCGGACAGTGATCCCTATGTGGGATAATTGATCCGTGAGCGGAGGAGATCAATGAGTCAGTCGCGGAGGCGGTACACGCCCGAGNACAAGGACGAGGCCGTGAAACTCGTCATCGATTCGGGTCGGCCGGTATCGGCGATCGCGAAGGATCTCGGTATCAACGAGGGAACCTTGGGGAGCTGGGTGGCCACCTGGCGTCGGACCCACCAGGGCGAAGAAGAGCCACTTTCGATGTCCGACCGCGCACGGTTGAAGGAGCTGGAGAAGGAGAACCGGGAACTCCGGATGGAGCGCGAGTTCCTCTCAAAAGCGACCGCCTTCTTCGCGCAACGCCATCAGTGACCGACAAGT